>NZ_DDGR01000019.1:0-127343 GCF_002337775.1 Sphingobacterium sp. UBA1897 | reverse complement strand
GGCCTTTTTAATGCTTGATTTGAACTCGCTAGATTAATGCAAATCCGTACGAAGTACTTTACTTTTGTTCAATGCTCGATTGGAATAGATGATATACACGGTGCCAATGATAGTTGGCATAATCCAAACCAGCGTTGAGCCAAGCTGAATCCCAGCAACTAAAAATGCAGTCACCGACGCAATCAATGCGCCTACCATACGGCCCAAGTGACTGACCAGCCAGGCATTTTTCTTTTCTTTGAAACTTTTAAACAGCTGAAAATCCCGAATACTCATAAATGCACCAAAACCACCAAAAAAGACATATAAAACAGAATTTGCCACCTGTTGTACCAATCCAATTAAACCAAGACATAACATACCGACCGATACAAGTAGCATCGTGGCGGAAATCAGTTTGTCTTTCCAATCGGCCTGTTGTTTAATTTTACTGCGTAAAGTCAATGCGCGATTACCAGCTAGAATGAGATAGATGGTAAAGATACCGATCAAAAATAAAAATGTGTTTTCGTGGCCCGGCATCCTCGCAATAACGAGTGAAATTAAAGAACTAATCACCATCGCATAGGAAAATATAATCCCCATTTTCTTGTGCCCTGCTCCCCCCTTTTTTACAGCCACACTTATCAGGCCGGTAATCAATCCTATCCCACCAAAAAATGCGTGAACGTAGATCAATGTCTTAATTGTTTCTTCCATAGTTCTTCTTTAATAATTGTTTATAGCTAATAATGGTATTGAAGCAAAAAGGCTAATGGTTATGCCACATTTAAAATAGATAGACAAAAAACAACACTATAATGCCGTTTGCGACAATTGGCCAAATGTAAAAAATATCCTTTAATTATCTATTTGTTTAAATAAAAATTACTCTTTTTCCTCACGGACGAGAAAATCATAAGAGTACCAGAATTTCAGGTGCCCATGGGAATTAAGGCCTCCTAGACTATAGCTAATGGGATAATCAAAGCTATTCTGTTGCAGTTCAAGTTCATTTTTATAATCAATGACAAGTTTTTTAATTTCATCCAGACCTGTCGCGCGTCTAATAAAACTTGTTTGACGTCCACCGCGCAGATAAACCAATACGTCGGACCCTTTTAATACCGTTTCGTCGGTTTTCGTCAGAAATTGATTGTACAGCAATTTTTCCAATACATTTTTAAGATCACCTCGTGGAAAATCACTTTCCCCCATCATGATTGAGTGTGTACCATAGTTGACTGAGGAAACATAGTAGGGATTATAACCTGTATTTTTTAACTTCCCAAGTGCATCCCTATTAAAAGCCTGTTCATAGTCTTTCAGATCCGCATGGAGACTAAATGTAATATGTTCTCGACGCAACAACAGGCTATTAGCTCTTTTTATCGTGGTGGAATCATGGTGACGGACCAATTTGAGTACACTATCTACGTCAGGGCTATTATTAAGATGGTAACGTATTGCCCTATAATCGAAAAATGCCCCTACCGATGATTGCTTCAAAACAGCCGGTTCCCCCTTGCTTTTCTTCGCGAAAGCTCGCACAGCATCAAATCCAGGAATAATATGAATGGGAGATAAAGTGGGTTGTGTAGAAGAAATTGTGCTTTTGAAAGGTTTATAATAGTTACGAAGGGAAGTTAGTTTTAGTTGCGGTGTGGTATCTTTTAATCCCCAAACTGTCCCCAAATAGAAGTTTTTATTTGTGGTACCATCCACGTAAATCTGGCTAACCGAAAACCCGACGGAACGCCCTTCAAATTGATACCTTTTAGCCATTGTTCCACCACCGACCTCCGTGGAGTCAAAGTCAATGTCTTCTTTGTCACAGCTGGACAAAAAACAAATGCTTAGTAACAACAGGAAAAGATATTTCATAATTTAAAAAATTAATCGTCAGCTCTGGTGCAGCACTTCGATCTCATCTACCCGTCGGACAATGGCCTTTAGATTCTTTTCAAATATATACAAAATTCCTAATCCAATATACATAAAAATAAGAATAACAACACGATACAAAGCTAAAGGAATATAATTAACGATCCATTCAGAAGAAACCAACCCGATGATCAAAACCATAATCGGTATCGTTAAACCTAGATAATTGCGATAAACGCAGTATTTGCTCCCTCTAGGCCGATGCCGCAATAAGTATACTGGAATATAAAAAACGAGTGTACCGATCATCCCTAATTTTAATCCGGTCCAAAAAGCATCTGCATCGAGCGGCACAAAATAATAGAACAATGTGAAGTACACGATATAAATTGCACTATGCCAATGCTTGACGAATTGTAAAAAATCAGCAGGAAATTTATTGATCTGTTTACGTTGCAGATTCAATTCATAGCTAGCGGCAATGTTTCCAAAACCTGCCGCTCCAAAACTGGCATAAGCGAGATCAATGGCTCGATTGAAATATATACCGGCATCTGAAGACATGAGTTCCTCTACCTTACAAGCAAAGTGATCCAGAATTTCAAGTTGAACATCAACATAACGATATCCTTTAGAACGAATAAAATCCATCAGAATACCTAATTCCGCTTTGGTCAATTTCTTTTCTGTCATGATACAATTGGTTTAGTGTTCAAGATAACCTGTAACTTCTCCACAAAGGTCAACGCATCTTTCATTTTACTTACCTGAGCTTTTTTTCCCTTCACTGTCAGGGAGTAATATTTTCTTGCTCTTCCATCGACTACTTCTATTGCTGTATCCAGGAGTCCTTCCGCTTCTAGCTTATGTAATGCAGGATAGAGCGCTCCCTCAGTCAGGATAAACTCTCCTTCGGTTAAGAGTTTTACTTGTTGAGTCATTTCATAGCCATACATTCTTTTCGTTCCAGACAATAGCTTTAGAATAATCGTTTGTAAAGTGCCTTTTAATAACTTCGTATCTTTCATTCGTTCATCTTAAACAATTAATTAAATATACCTAATTTTCTTATATATACAAAAATATAAGAAAACTATGATACAGCAGGTTGCATTTTAACCGCCGCCATTAGATATGGCCCTTGCACTGCCTTTTGACTGGACTGCTTCTGCCCTACTTTTGCAATTAACCGATCAAATTCCTATGAATCGCCTAGTGTTTACCTCGTGAACCAGGTAGACACTAGGTCTCAGGTAGGTGTTTACGAGGAACAATAGCGAACAATGGCAATGACCGGAGCAAACAATGGCAACGGCAGGGATACAGGGAAAAAGCCGCTAGAGCTGGGAACTCCAAACGGCTTTGCATTAACAATTATATATAGAATGATATGATTATCCCGCTTTCAGGAGATCAACAATAAGACGATCTCTATTTTCATTCAATGAGGGATAAAATTGATTTAAATCAACCAATATGATCGGCATACCCCTATTTTCGGGTTTATACAAGACATTATCTACCAAGTCCCGACAGAAAACTAACGATTCATTATCCGTGAATACTTCTTTTGACCTTTTGAGGAAACTATCAAAAAAACGTCTTGGATTATTGATGATTTTAAGATGTTCCTGGTTTGGAAAAACCGTACTGGAGAGATCTAGCCTTCGAGAAAATATAACGTCCTTCAATTCCGCATGACCGAAATTTATCAAGGGAGTTTTTAATGGTTTGGCTTTTTTGAGAATAAAAAGATTGGTAGAGTATAAATCTTCTGTAAAAGGAATTCCATAAAACCATGAAGAACTGATCTTTCCTTTAAAAACCACATGAACCAAATTTGTCCCATCGAAAGTTGTTTTGTCAAATGTATTGTAAAGAAAGGAGGACTTTTCAATTTTTAAATTTCCAATAATGGCTTTCGAAAAATCGTTCGCTTCGAATGTACTTTCCATCCAAAGCCCAGATTCCTGAAAAACAACAGACTGAAAGTTACAGTCTATAAAGGTACAGCGAATGAACTTACAATCACGAAACATGGAGTTCATGAAGCTTTTCCCTTTTATCGTACAATCGATAAATGAACAGTTTTTTAAAACTTTGTGATTGAATTCAAAACTTTCAATCTCACTTTGTTGGAATATTTTATTAGTCAGTGCCATGCTAAAAATGATTAATAGGCTAAAATTTCATAGTAGTTGCATTGTAAATGGATTTTTAACGGCCAAAATCTCCATTTATACAATGATGACAACGGGAAAGACAAAACGTCCTAAAGAAATTTTGACTTTTTTTTTTATCCTAGCCTAAAACAGCCAAGAAATATAAGATCTCCTAGCAAACTGACTATAGGACTACGCTAGCCGGCGATTCTTATAACTGGCCAATAGACACAAAAAAGCCGCAAGAACGGGGAGTCCTTTACGGCTTACTACCTATGAAAAACATTCACCTTAAGTATAAGGCACTATCTACTATGACAATTAAAATTAAAATGGCACACATAAACCTACAGCACAATGAATTAGCGAATTAAGATCTTTTCACTCCCTACTTCAAAAAAAACTCCAATCTATGTTCTTGGCATTTCTTGGAACCAAATATAAAGTGCTCGGTCAGAGATTCTCCCCCCCGTTTACAATTCGCCAAAAATGATTTACGATTCGTCTGTTGTACTATTTGAATCGACCGGTTAATCAGCCCTTTACTGCTAAAAGAAAAAAAAGTATATTGGTGAACACAATTAAAACTGTTTATGAAATTGATAAAAAATATTTTGGCGGTGCTCGTACCACTTACCTTATTCAGTGGCACAGCCTTTTCCCAAACCAAAGAGGAGCTTAAAAAAAAATATGAAAACAGCAGTATAGATGAAGAGCTCAAGAAGAAGATGGCTACGGAATATGTCTTTCCCGATAGTCTCATTTTACCCCCTTTACACTATACCAATTCCTATTATGTATTGGACTCAGCCGTCAATGATTTCCATTCTATTTCCATTGATATTATTGTACAAGATGAAATCCCAGACCACTATTCATTTTACATTTCACCCTTTAATATATCCCTAAACAATATGCCTTTATATTGTGGTATTCAATCTGCCGGTGGCGGTATCAGTGTTAAGACTGGTAAAGAAGAAGATATCAAATTTAATGGCATCTTTTCACGTTGGTTTGAACGAACAAAAAAGGCTTTAAAAACTACAGGATATTATGCCAGTTCAGATGCGGAGGGTGATTTTATCAGTGTCCGCAATACCGTAGGCTGGCACAAAGGTTCTTATCGCATCACACTAAAAAAAGAAGGCTATATCGCAGGCAAAGCCGTTCCAGACACTATTAATCCCAAAGAAACCTATTTCAGCTGGGGCGATTATGAACATTCCTGGGTCACGATGTATGTCGAAGATTTAAGCACTAAAAGAGTGGTCAATGTAGGGTCCCTAGCCTTCCCGGGTAAAAAGATCCAGATGAAAAAACACATCACATCGTTCTTGGAGCAATACAAGTATTTTATTGATTTCGCCCAAAGACAGCGGGACCTCGAAGGGTTGAATGTCATCCGATACGATAAATTGCCTAAAGTAACCGTTGTTCAAAAAAATCTACGCATCAATGGTAAATTGGTCAAGCTTGAAAAAGTGCCGACTTACCATAACCGTACACATAATCCCGAACAAAGTAAAGTAGCCGGTGAAATCCCTATCCTATCCAAGGATAGTTATAATGCTGCAACTGGTGAACTTACACTTGAAACGGGCGTGTTTGTAAAATGGCCGGAGAAAAAAGACGTTAAGTAAAAAGAACCTTTTTAATTAAGTCCAAAACTGACAATAAACGAGTTTTCTTCTTTTGCGATCCTATCTGACTTATTCTTAAAAGGCTCTCCAATGGAAGCGCCATTCTTCGCAACAGCACAAAAAATTGCTCCATATTGAATAACGTATAGCATGGCTTATCCCATTGCGTAAACGACGACAAACCTGATCGGAAAAGACACATGTGGTGAACTCTTGTCAATCAGATAAAGTCGCACACAAAATAACATGTAAGTCAAGTCCAAAAAAGAGTCTTCTCATCATTGTGATGAGAAGACTCTTTAAAAAATTGAAGTCTTGATCCGAAATGTTTGCCGAGCGGCTTACTTAATGACGAACCAAGTTTGACTTTTTGCCGGTATATTGACCTCAAAGATCGCTTCTGAGGCTGCATTTAATGGTATTATGCTGCTGTTCTGATCTTGCTCAACCACTTGTGCATTTCCTGTCAGTCCGGTATAGTATAAGTTGACCTTAATTTTTCGTTTTATCGCTTCGTCCAATGGATTATAGATCATTAGTAATCCTTTTTCTTTCCCCGCCGGATTCACGTGCAAAATAGCATCATAATCCATCCCGTCAGGACGTCTTACATGGATAATATCACTGTCCAAAACTTCGCGGTGTTTCTTGTAAAAATTCACCCATTTGGCCACTACATTTTTTGTTTCTGGGGAGTCATAAAGCTGTGGCCCACGATAACAGGCCTGTACACCTGCGCCAAATAGATTGGCCAAGCGTTGCTCGTAATGCGGTAGGTGATCCTTCAAAGGCTCGATCGTTGCCTCTTTGCCTCCACCTTGATATTCTACCAAAGGAACAAACATCCAGCCCATAGACGGCGCCTTTGCCCAGGTACCATCAAAAATATTCTGTCTTTCCACAATCTCCTGTTGTGCCCTCGGAAGCGACCAGTTCGCCTCACGGTAGCCCATCCCGACTTTGTTTCCGCCATTCAAGAAATACATATCCGGAATATTCAGGTAGATTCCCTTTTCACGGCACCATTTGTAAAAATCAGTGATCCGTTTAAACTGATTCCATTGTGAGTCTTTTTCATTATGATGCCCGGGGTGATCGGTGGAATAGCACCAATCTCCAGGATAAGATCCATCGTGCTCAAATACGCCCAATCCCGAACTTTCATACAGGTTATACAGCTTTTTGAAGTAAGCCTGGCCCCATTCACTCTCAATACAGGGTGAACTTCCAAAGCGAGGATGCATGCCTTCAGGTAGCACAACGTCATTTTTAGCATCAATATGCCGACTAGCCAGGAGCGAATAGCCTCCAAGTTCAATTCCTTTGCTATGCGCATAGTCAACAAGCTCCTTCATACGCTTGAGATTTTCGGGAGAATCATCTTCGGCATTGAATCCAGACCAAAAGGTCATAATCACCATTTCAAAACCAACTTCCGATGCTTGATCAATTGCCTTTTTTACCGACTCGTTGTCCGAACTCCGTACATGCATCAATATTGGATTTTCAGTTGCCCATGGCGCCATGGAGCGCAGCATTTTTCGATATCCAAGGCTCTTACGTTCGCGTTCCCAGCTATCGTTCAACAGCTCCCAAACCCGATAGCTTGCAAATTCTCCACCGGCAGCAACCTGTTGTTCAGGTCCCATTTTAGGTGCAACTTCCAACAGACAGGGTGTCTCCCGGTCGTAGTGGACCTGTGTCGTATATAGCGGGTCTTTTTTCCACTCCAGACTCGAGGAATAAACGATTTCATCGCTCATACCGCCAAATGTATAATCTGTTTCCACCGTGATATTAGGGTATAACCAACGGCTTCTATGATCTACCGAACTTTCGGGCTCAAATACAGCCAATTGCTCACTCTTAAAGCTATTAACCACAATTTCCCGGTCCGACTGATTCTGCACGGTAATCCACTTACTAAAGATCGGCATGTCATCATAAAGATCATAATGAACCTGTACCGTAATGTTTTTCATATAAGCAAGTTTACTGGATAGATCGCCTGCAAATTGGGATGGAAAATCACCGTATGCCCAAAAACCTTCTATTTTGGAGCGCCCTTCCTTTGTCGAAGCCTTACCATCCTTATTCCCGCCGTTTGGATCCATTTTTCCGACACGAACCAGTTGTATCTTGTCACCCGACTTTAGTGGAAGATGACCAACAGTACGCCATTGCTGTCCGTCCAAAGAGGCTTGTGCCAATAATTCTTTATCGGCTATTTCATATCTAAACCATAGCTGATCTACTTTACCAACTTCGAAAGTTCCGTTATCGCGTTTGCCATCAAAAAAAACAACCTTGCCTTCGCTTGCTCTCCAATAAAGTCTGGGATTACTATTCGTTAGGCTTAGTCCAAAACCCAATCCCCAATCGTTGGATTGATCAGTACCTTTATTCATCTTGGCTACGAGTACCTTTACCTCTTGAGGAACTGTTCTTTCAGCGAACACAGCAGCATTTTCAAGTGCCATAATTTCGCCCACTTTTCCTTCATTGACAAAGGAATTACGCTCATGTGATTTTGAAACCATCAACTTCCATCCGGAATCTAGATGCTGAAATTTATCTTCCAACAGCAATGCCCTGTTTTGGTCACTTTTATTCTTTGCTGCAAGCGCATCGATCACCTGCTGATCCAATGTATAGGTAAATGTCAGCTCTTTGCCCGGGACAGGCCAAGGCATATCTTTAGGCATCCAGTTTGGTCTCTTTTTCCAACCAAAACGGGGTTTTGTATCTTCAATTTTATAGTCATGGAATTTAAAAGCCATGGGGTTTGCCTTTAAACTCGGGATACATTCTTTCAGTAAATAATTATGTACTTTCTGTCCTTCCAATCCGCCGACATCAAAGGTAAACCCATCGATTGTTACGCTGGCTTCAGGTCGAATCGACCGTAGAAATGCTGTATTTCCAGTCAATTCATCCAAACCAATACTGGCTACATTTGGAAAAGTCGTAAATGTACGGCTGACCAAACCATTGGAAAAGACCAAATGACCTTCTTTCGTCTTGAAAAGTCCTGCTTTCGCCTGGGGAGTTCCTATTAGCCAGTCTCCAGACAGGCTGTTGCTTTCTTTGCTAAATAGCGGCAGCTGCTGACTATAGCTCTGCTTTGCCTGGCCCAACAAGCCCAATAGACACAGGATATAGAGTTGTTTTTTAAAGTAATTCATCTTTTTATTTTGCCAAAACATTTACTGATGCGACTTTCAGATACTTGCTTAAAACTTTGATTTTATTTGCTTTCAACAATTTTACTGAGCCCCCCATTCTTTATTCTGTTCTTTACCCATAAATAGCACCAAGGTTCCGCCTCGCATAATTTCATTGTGATCTATAAAACAGTTATTATAAGAGATGCCATTAAGTTCAGCCTTTTGGATGTAGCGATTTTCAGGCGAGTTATTTTCTGTTTTGATTACAAACTGTGTCCGAGGATAATATTTGGGATCAAGTTTAAAGGTGATCGTATCAAACACAGGACTTGTAATCTCATAGCGTGTGTCACCCGGACAAATAGGGTGTAATCCAGATGCCGCCAATACATACCATGCTGACATTTGCCCCACATCTTCATTACCTATCAGACCATAAACTGAATTATGATAGGCACGTGAACAAATTTCACGCGTCCATTTTTGCGTGAGCCATGGCGCTCCTAAACGATTAAACAAAAAGGGTGCATGGTGTACCGGTTCATTGGCATGGTTATAATAATTATTCCACATCATATCTTGCGGAGCGAGTTCAAAAAAACTATTGAGATCCGCGATGGTTTTTTGCTTACCACCCAAAAGGCCTGCAAGTCCATCCACATCATGAGGGACAAACCATCCCTGCTGATAAGGGTTGCTCTCAACACAGCCATAATTTTGGGTTAAGCGGCCCGTTTCTGGCCATTTACTCCATGTACCATCCTGTTCTTTCGGTCGAAACCAGCCGACTGTGGGATCAAATAGGTTTCTATAACTTTGCGCACGATGAGCATATAAATCCACATCAGCCGTTTTATTTAATCGTTTTGCTAATTGAGACAGGCACCATTCTGTATAAGCGTATTCCAATGTCGTTGAAATTTCTCCTGTAGTTCCCTTTTCTCCATTTCCAAATTTTTCAACAGTCTGTCGCGCATATTTATAAGCTTTTTCTACATCAAAGTTGGATATCCCTTTCATATAGGCGTCCGTAATAACTGATACGGCAGGGTTTCCGATCATACAGCCACTATACGCATTCAAAAATTCCCAACGTTCTAAATAATCCTGTTTACTTTCTTCGGCCAATGTCACCAAAGAATTGATCATATCATTTACGATAGTCGGATTAATAATCGTTTGCAAAGGAAACTGACTTCGAAAAACATCCCAGCCGCTAAATACTGTTCGCTTGGTAAAATCTTTCGTTTGGTGAATATGTCCGTCACCGCCAACGTATTTTCCATCTACATCCGAGAAATCTCGCGGATCGATCATCGAATGATACAAAGCTGTGTAAAAAACAGTTTTCTCGTCTTCTGTCCCACCGTGAACCTCGATTTTCCCTAATGCATCATCCCATCGTTTCTGCATTTGCTTCAATACATTGTTAAAGTTCCAATCTTTGATTTCTGTTTCAAGGTTATTTTTGGCTCCCTCCATACTGACAAATGAAATTCCAGCTTTCATTAAGACCTGCTCATTTGCTTGTGTAGGGAATTCGGTATAAAACCCCAAATGTTTACCTTCCATAATGCCGATATTTTTTGTGACGACAGATTTGGAAACCATCTCTTGATAACTGGCACTTGTGACATCTTCCAATTTCCGTTTTTTCCCCTCTGGAAGGGCACAACTCCATACTCCTGTATCGGTAAAAGGCTTACTAAATTGGGCATAAAAATAGACCGTATAATTTGCCTTCCCATCACCATTTCCCCAACCTCCACCTTCGGGCGTGCACTTCATCCATCCTTGGATGGTATGGTTGTCCACCACTTTCACATATTGTTCCGTAGATGTACCACCTACTCGCCGCGCTAAGTCGATCTGAATCCGCGACTTTTTATGTTTGGGAAAAGTAAACCGAAGCATACCGCTATGCGGCGTAGCGGTCATTTCAGCTTTTATATGATAATCTGAAAGCACCACTTCATAATAACCGGCACCTGCTTTCTCATCTTTTTTGGAAAAACGAGAGCGGTAGCCTTTTTCCGGATGTTCGGCACTGCCTGCCGAAGTTTTCAGCTCTCCTGTGGTCGGCATGACTAAAAAATTACCTAGATCACCGTACCAGCCTATACCACTCATTTGTGTAAAGGCAAATCCTTCGATGGAGGTATGCTCGTAGTTGTATCCAGAACCATTATCTCCACCAGTGATCGTGTTGGGGCTAACCTGTGTTAAGCCAAATGGAGTTGCTGCCCCTGGAAAAGTTTTACCGAAACCATGCCCACCGGTTTCGGCTTTTTCACCACTGGTAACCGCACCGATAAACGGATTGACGTATTTAGATTGCGAATAGCAATTAAAATAGATAAAAAATAGAACAACACTAAATTGAATACGGGATATCATAAAAAATGGTTTAGATTACTTTGTCAAGTCTACGGAATCCGATAAGATACAGACAATTGGTTATGTTCGACCAAAAGTTTGCCAAAGACTATAAAACTGGAACAATATAATCAATCTCATTCTTTTTGTCTTCCCAAATCAAATTTCCTTAAAATCTCAAATACCCGTTCTTTACGCAATAACCACATGCCTAACTTTTCTTCGGCAACACCATCCAAAAGTCGGTACGTAAAGACAATCCCCTCCTGTTCATCCAACTGAACCTCTAAATATTTCATCGCAATACCATCTTTATACAGTATGGGGCAAATTTCTGTAATATGTGAGGACAATAAGAATACACTGTTCTTATATCCTTTCAAACAGTTAACTAATTCCTGGGTTGCTTCACTAGCATCACTATGGTTTGTCCCCTTGAATAGCTCATCCATGAGAATAAACATTTGCTTACCGGATGCCAGTAACTCCGCCAAATGTTTAACCCGTAATACTTCGTTAAAAAAGTGACTTGCACCTGCATTTATATTATCACCTAAATTTATGGTCGCCGATATTCCATCAAAAAGCACTGTTTTCATCGCATCTGCTGGAACCGGAAAACCAAGATGTGCCAGATAAACACAGCTTCCAATTGTCTTCAACAAGGTAGATTTTCCTGTCATATTTGCTCCAGTCAAATACCAAAGGTTATTTTCTTTATTGATTTCGACATCATTTTTAATGGCATCTTCGATAAATAAATTATAAGCTCCACGTATGGTGATCATATCCTCTCCCCCTGTCTTTTCCTCAATCTGAGGAAATACAAGATTCTTTCCTTTGATACTTTTTGCTACACTGAACAAGGCATCCAAATGATACAAAACATCGAAAATCTCACGTATTGCATTTCGTTTTATATTTCTAAAAAGATAATCGTATTTGATCATCAGCTCTTTAGAAAATTTGTTATTCAGCAACTGTATAAATTCATCCCGATCGATATCTTCCAAAACATAATCTATGTGTTTACTATACTCTTTGAGAATAGCTAAAGTATGACCTTCTGATTTTACATATTCTAATAAAATAGCAAGACCATCCGTAATCTTTGCTATTTCGTGAATAGATCGCTTTACAAGTATCTCGCGTTTTTTAAAATCCAAAGACAAAAAATTCGTTGACACCATTTCCAGGTAATAAGTAGTCCGAGAAGGTGAATAGGGTTCCTGTGGCAGAGACAAATATTGCTCAAGATCCTGCATCATATACTTATCCAATAGATCCGAAATCTCAACTTTTTGCATAAAAAGAATTAAATGCTGTCTGCTTTCTATTTCCAATTTAGAGGAAAGAGGTTTAAGAAAATAACTATACAACATGTCCCGCCCACCTACGGTAACTGTACAATCGAAAAAATCAATCATATCCTTATACCTGCTATTGGTAACATTTAAATCTGCTAAAGTCTGTTTGTCAACGATGGACATAATTTATTTACTGTGGCTCTTTCCCTAAACTTACTCAAAGTCATTATAATTAGCAACACTGTAGCAGAATCGTTATACAGCGAAATAAATTTTCATAATCATGAGATTACTAGCGATTATTCTAGAATATTAAAACTGAAATATATACCTAAGGAGTCAATCAGGCAAGATATAGGTTCTTAAGCATTTAAATTTAGTTGAACATATCCAAGGAAATAACGGAAGGGTAAAAAACAAAAAAAACACCCGAAAGCATGGGGTACTCCGGGTGTTTTAGCCATATTATTAACCTATTTTATGAAAAGTGCCCTTGAATGGGCAACACTAAAATAGAAAATAACTTTGTATAAACAAAATAAAATCAAAAAAAAATCATTTTTTCTAAATCACTAAACCGGTTAAACATGGAAATTTAGCAGCGCGGCTAAAGTATTTCAAGGTCCTTTTTTGTTTGGGCACAAGTTAAAATCTAATTGATATTATCTTAATATATTGCAGGGGTATAACAAAGGGTTAGCAGGGGTATATCCCCTACTAATCCCTTGTTACCCCCCTATAAAAGTAGTGTTATTCCTTTCTTAATTTTGAATCTGAGGAGAACTTGATGCAGGCCTTCGCTATCATTGTGAGATTTTGTTTAATTTTAAATCGATCAAGTAACTGTTAGCTATGACCGAGCGTGAAATTCTGAGACAACATATCGACAAAACCGTCCAGTTAAACGACGAACAATTCGACTACTTCTTTTCTTTTTTTAAACCGATCTCCTTTAAAAAGAAACAAATGATTATCCGTCAAGGAGACCTTGTGGAACAAGAGTATTTTGTGCTAAATGGCTGTTTAAAGACCTATTTCACCAACGATGAACAAAAGATGCATATCTTACAGTTCGCAACAAAAACCTGGTGGGCTTCCGATTATAATGCATTGCATAACCAAGGCCCAGCTACGGTCAATTTAGATTGTGTCAGCGATGCAGACACTCTTTGCTTATCGAACGAAGACCGTGAAAAAGTATGTAAGGAAATTCACGAAGTTGAAACCTTTTTTAGATGGCGTTCCAATAAAGGATATATTGGGCTGCAAAAAAGAATAATGTCACTGCTGAACAACGATGCTCGAAGCCGCTACGAGGAACTCATGCAGCAATATCCCGAACTCTATAATCTCATTCCCAAACATTTGATTGCAGCATATCTGGGTGTTTCCCGCGAAACACTGAGCAGGCTATACCAAGCCAAATAATGTGATCTATATCACAAAAGCAAAACCATTCGCTAAATTGTGATGTATATCACATAGGGCTCTGGCAATTTATCCCCTACTTTGTACTATCGTTTTAAACATATAATTTTTTAACAGACTTGGTTATTTAATATGAAAAAAGACAAATTAAAAGTATTGGTTGTATTGACATCACATGACCAATTGGGAGATACAGGAGAAAAAACAGGTTTTTGGATAGAAGAATTTGCAGCGCCTTACTATGTTTTACAAGATGCAGGAGTGGACGTCACAATCGCATCGCCTAAAGGTGGTCAGCCACCGATAGACCCTAAAAGTGCACTCCCGGATTTTCAAACCGAAGCAACCAAACGTTTTGATGCCGATAAGGAGCTTCAAACAAAATTGGCAAATAGCATTCCTTTGGATCATATCAATGAGCAGGATTATGATGCTGTTTTCTATCCTGGGGGCCATGGCCCTTTGTGGGATTTAACCAACGATAAGACATCCATTGCATTGATCGAATCATTTTGGGCCCACAACAAACCTGTCGCTGCCGTATGCCATGCCCCAGCTGTATTTCGCTATGTCAAGGATAGTAATGGTCAGCCACTGATCAAAGGCAAAAAAGTTACCGGATTTTCAAATAGCGAGGAAGAAGCGGTTCAACTAACGGATGTTGTTCCCTTTTTAGTGGAAGATGAACTCGTAAAATTGGGTGGTCAGTACAGCAAAGGGGAAGATTGGCATAGTTATGTAGTCAAAGATGGTCATCTCATTACCGGGCAAAACCCTGGGTCTTCGGAAGAAACTGCTAAAGCTTTGTTTGCTCTATTGAGCAAGATATAATAAACAATTAGCTAAAATCAACAAAGTTATTTCCTTGAAAGGAAATAACCTTGTTGATTTTTATATAGGTAGCAGCAAAGTACAAACTGGCTTTGGCCGATTTATATTTTTTGTGAGCAATATATAAAACCGTAATTTTTCCAATAGTGGAATGGACATCCTATAAGATTTTGGCATAAAAAAAGCACCGGAGTTTTCCGGTGCTTTTTTAGTTCAGAAGTTCAATAAAGACAAGTGAGTTAATTATTTTATGCTATAGGTTACGTTTGCCATTGTCAACCAAGGCGAGGTAAATCGTATATTAATTGTATCGCCCGATTTGCCCAAAGCCTGAACATACACGATCATTTTTCCATGATAAACGCGCTGTTTATTATCGGTATAGTCGCCCATATCTGCATTGTTCCCCGCTTCCATACCCAGTAATCGCGCATGTCCAGCAATATCACAGGTGATTTCATCTTCCGAAAGGACCACAGGAAGTCCCTTGTTATCCACCACTTGCAAGGCAACCTGCAAAATGCCACCGCTCTCAATCGCTTTCCCTCCTATCACCGCCGCCTGAATCGCCGCCGGACGTTCACTGGATTCGATAGTGTGCCGAACTACTTCTTTTTTATTCGTGTCCAGACCAACAACCTCTAGTTTACCAGCTGCATAGGGAATATCCCAAAAGATGATACCTGTCTTCTCATCGTAATTTTTCTCTTCGCCAACAACCTTACCATTAAGCTCCAATCGCGCCTGAGGGCTATTGGTGTAACAGACCACCCTGATTTGCTGCCCCTCCTGATAGTTCCAAATTGGCCAGGCATCCATGGAGGGCGCTTCATTTTTCCGTTGCCCCTGTTCGGATTCCAATGCAGACCAGACATCGGTAGTCGTTGCTCCGCCCTTCAATGGATAGGTTCCCAAATAAGCCATTGGTTTATCGGACCACAGCGATTGGCGGTAATAACCCCTCGGTTTAATAAAACCTGCGAAATCCAGCAGTCCCGAATAAAATCCACGTGAAGGCCAACGCCCCGACTCTCCGAGATAGTCAATACCCGTCCACAAGAACTGGCCAAATATATGCTTGTTGTCGCGTACGGCAAGCCATGCCGGAAGATCGTGCCGATTCTCACTTCCGAAAATCACGCGTGCTGGATAGCGCTGATGATCCAGTTGATAACGACTTTCGGTATAATTGTACCCTGCAATGTCGAGTGCCCCCGGATAGGCCGTTTCGTTGGACATAGCCACACCTGCAAGCCCTGCTGTAACAGCTCTGCTTTTATCATATTTTTTCACAACCGCAACCAAGCGTTTCGCTATATCACCCAATCGCATCGCATCTGGTGCATCCTTTTTGTATCCGCCATACGAAGCCTGTGTAAAACCACCCTCCTTCTTCTCGCCGTTAAGGACAGGATGTGAATAAGGGTCATTTGGATAATCCACTTCATTCCCTATACTCCAGGCGAAAATCGAGAGGTGATTGCGATCCCGTTTGACCATATCTGCAAGATCTTGCTCTCCCCAGCTTTCAAAAAAGTCATACGATCCCTCAAAACCGGGCGTTCCGACATTCCAGCCCTGCAGCCATTTCCGTTTTGGAAATTCCCATTCATCAAATGCCTCATCCATAACCAACAGCCCCAACTCGTCACATAAGGTGTAAAGCGAGGATGCTTGCGGATTATGACTGGTTCGAATGGCATTGACACCCAAAGATTTTAATGTCTGCAGCCGCCGACGCCATACCTCGGTATACATTTCAGCACCCAGCACACCGGCATCGTGATGTAGGCACACGCCTTTGACTTTCATCCATTCGCCGTTTAAAGCAAAGCCCTTGTTTGGATCAAATGTAAAAGTTCGGAAGCCCGTTTTGATTGCCGACTGATCAATTTGCTTTCCATTTTGCAATACGCTTGTCCGCAAGGTATATTGATTGGGTTGATCCAAGCTCCACAATTTAGGGTTTGCAACCGTCAATTGCTGCTGTATCGTCGCTTTAGCGGCAGCATCAATCTTCACTTTCTCCGATTTATTAGCGACAACTTTCCCTGCGGCGTCAATCAACTCCTGCACAACGGTAACCGCACTGCCGTTGGACATACTATTGACAACGGTCACTTCGGTATTTAACATTCCTTTCCCTTGCTTTAGCTCGGGATAGGCATATACTCCCCATTGATCAATATGCAAGGGATTGGCCTTTACAAGCCAAACGTCACGATAAATGCCCGATCCCGTGTACCATCTTGAATCGGCACTTTTACTGTGGTCGACCTTAACAGCGATGGTATTTTCTTTTCCAAACTCAATATATGACGTGATATCATAAGAAAAGGATATATAGCCGTTGGGGCGTTTTCCAACAGATTTGCCATTGACAAACACCTCGCTTCGGTTGTATACCCCCTCAAAATAGATAAATATTTTTTTGCCCTGATCTGCCATAGGTATCAGGAGCTGTTTTTGATACCAGCCAATACCACCCGGTAAATAGCCTGTCGCGCTGGCTAAACTTGGACTGAGGGGGTATTTTACGCCCCAATCATGGGGCAAACGGACCTGCTGCCAAGCTCCACGCTTCGTTTCTGCGCTGGCCTGCCCCTCGATATCACCCAAATGGAAACGCCAGTCTGAATTGATCGCTTCGGCTTCACCAAATCCAGCCTGTGCGTATAGGCCACTGATGCCCATACCAATAGAAACAGCTAAGACGGATAGTTTTTTTATGAGATTATTCATTTTACTTTTTTGCATTAGGTTCAAGTGATTAAAGCGTTGGAACAACAGGCAACACATTGCCCTGATCATCAAAATACAAACGATCCATGCATACCTCCCGGTTAAATCCTGCTGCGTCGCCCATATCAATACCTTTGGGATAATTGAATCGATGGTAAACAATATACCATTCGTCTTTACCGGGAATCTGCAAAATCGAATTATGCCCAGTGCCATAGATCCCTTTCGCAGAATCTTTTTGTAAGACTAAATTATTAGCCGGAACAGTGATCGGTCCATCAGGGGAAGTTGCAGTTCCATAGCGTACCCGATAATTTTCACTCCGGGTATCATCTTCTGACCAAAAGAAATAATAGCGTCCTTTGCGGTAGACAACATAGGCACCTTCGCGGAATGTCTTATCGGGAGTGAGTACCTTTACTGTATTTTTTTTGATGGAAACCATATCTTTGTTGAGTTCAGCAACAGCCAGATAGCCATTTCCCCAATACAGATAGCTTTTTCCAGATTTGGGATCGTTAAACACCGCCGGATCAATCTCCTGCCCGCCATTGACACCCTCAGGCTTAAAATCGATCAGCGGTTTTCCCGCGTCCTTAAAAGGCCCGGTAGGTAAATCAGCCACCGCAACACCGATCTTTTGCGCTGCTGTAAAATAATAATAGTACTTATAATCGTTCTTGACTTTCTTTTCCGTAATTGTAGGTGCCCATGCATTGCGAGGTCCCCAGGCAACATCTTTTTTCAGGTCCAAAATCACCCCTTCATCTTTCCACTGATTGAGATCGGAAGACGAGAAGGTCTTGAAATAATAGCCCCCCCAGCCATCAAAACCATCACTCGTTGGATAGATATAGTATTTTTTTGTTTTATTGGAATAGAGTACATCTGGATCGGCATAAAAGCCATCCAAAACGGGATTCTTTCTGAATGCGAATTCTATATCTTTGGGTTTCCCCCATTTGGAGGTCAAGTCCAAAAGTTCTTGTCTTGAAATAGGAATAATGGTCCCATGACGTGGATGGAAATCCATGTCAATTTGATGGTCGATTACTTTAAAACGATCAAGGTCTTCAGAGATGCAGAATTGGTACTTCCCTTTACCATAGACATCATACATCAGGATATATTTATCCGATTGATTGAGTTTAAAGACACTGGATCCTTCCACAGCATCATTGGTCTGCTGTTTATACCCCGGCTGTTCAATCCATTTTCCCGAAGTCAGAGAATCGGTTATCGCCAGCTTAATGCCATTTCCATGTCCTTCAGTTTTGTAAAAAAGGTAGAACAAGCCATTCTTTGCAATAATATCGCCATCGATACAGGATTTACCATTTTTTGGAAGAAACAGCACTTTAGGTTCGCTTTCAAAATCTGTAAACTCCTTATTAGCATAAGCATAGTAGATGATATCCGGGCCATTTCCGTGCTGCATGGACCAGTACACCATGTATTTACCGACCGAAGGGTCATATATAGTCTGTGGTGCCCATACTCTTTTCAACGCTTCCTGACCTTTGAAACGCTGCTGGATATCGATTGCCTGATGAGACCAATGCACAAGGTCTTCGGATTTTAGCAGGATCAAACCCCGATTAGAATCCCAGCCTTTGGAGGAGGTCATGTCGGTGAGCACCATATAAAATGTTTTCCCATCTTCGCCACGGAGAATATGGGGATCACGTACACCACCAGTCTTGCTGATCACCTTCGAATCCAGGATAGGCTGGTTTTCATTTAAGGCTCTGTAGGTATAGCCATCTGTGCTGATCGCAAAACAAACCGCTTCATCTGCGACAGCATTACCTTTGAAATAGGCAAATAAATAACCTGCAAAATCTTTGTCCGTAGGTCCGCTGCGATAAGCCTGAGCAAAAACGCCGCATGTAGCATGTATTAAAAATAAGGTAACTAAGATTGAAATTTTGTTTTTTTTCATGAAGGTTTAGTAGAATAAATAAGCATTAGACCATTTTTTTTGCATCTTTAAAAGCCACGGAATATGATCCCGTGGCTTCGTAATCCGGCAATTTTACTTGCCATCAGCACCTATTTTAAAGCTATTTTTTGAACTGCCGTATAGTAGTACTCTCCAGATACCGTAGCTTTCACCCCTATTCGGGCAAACACATAATCGAGGTTTTTCAGGTTGTCCGGCAATTCACCGACGATACTTGTCGGTTGACCAAAAGCAACATTAGCCAAATTGGCATCCACACGTAGCTCGCGTTGTACCTGATCTGTTAAAACAGATTTACCGAGGTAAAGTCGCACAAACTCCAAATTTGCCGTACCTACTATTCTATTAACCGTAAAGTTAGCAGTAATACTGTTATTATTTTTTTGAAAAGACTCGTTTGTCACCGTGAAATAGGGTGTTACAGGCACATCAATTGTCGTATTGCCCTTCACTTGCACCAAAACCGTATCGGTTGCCTGTTGTAGCCATGGTGAATCTCCTTTCCGCACCAATTTGTATTCACCATCAAAAAGACTAACAGAAAAAGAGCCGTCCTGATCAAAATATACGGGTATTGCTGAGCGAAGCGGATACCCATCCTGCCATAATTCCAATTGAGGCCCATTATTCCGAACGCCAATCGCCTTTCCTTCATAAACAACGCGTCCCGAAAGCGTTGATTTTGGGGCTTCAAAATTATCATATTTACAACCTACAACGAGTAGGCTTGCAAAAGCTACCAATAAGCTTAAAAATTTTATTTTCATGGTACAACTAGATTAATGGAATGGATTTCTAACTATTTTAGGATTTTTATTAATGACATCCTGACTAATGGACGCATAATAATTGGCCATACGGAAAAAGCGTGCCTTTCTGAAACGCGCAGGTCTTACCCGTTCATAGATATACTTACCGTCATCGGCATGCCCTGGACGCACGACACGATAAGCATATAGTCCATATACAACAGCGTTGGGATCATTTTCCGATCCGTCCCACACCAAATGTGCAATACGCCATCTTTTAAGATCATAGTAACGATGATCTTCAAAAGCAAGTTCGACACGACGTTCGTTCCGGATAATATCCATTGTTAGATTACTAACGCTATTGGCCGGAAATCCTGCTCTTTCGCGTAATTTATTGACGTAAGTTCTAGCGTCCACGGTCTGTCCCAGCTCAAATGCAGCTTCTGACGCGTTGAGGTAAATTTCACCAAGACGAAACCACGGCCACCAGTTAGCAGCTGATGTACCGCGTGTACTGGCTGCCGGCGCATCACTGACAAATTTACGGATATAGAAGCCGGTGTTGCTGACGTCCTGTGCGTCATAAAGCGGTCCATCAAAGCCGGTCCACAAACCACCACTCGCATAATTCTGTCCCAGTTGTGGCGCTGCTGTAAACTGGTAAGCTCCATTCGTCCCCCAAGTTGCAACTCCAGCTTGAATACTCACAGCACGTCCGCGGAAAGAAGTTCCCGGATAAATCACAGTCCCAAACAAACGAGCATCTTTATTCGCAAAAATATCGTTGATATTTTGGTAGGCTACGTAATTTCCTGCGCCGTTTTTATCATGTAGTGTACCTTTGCTACCGTCTAGATAATCAAAACTTTCTACAAGACTCAATGAAGGAGAAATCGTCGATGACGACTCATTGTCTTCGGTCAGACTTCTGACGATATTGTCATAAGCAAAGCGGTGAACTTTTAAACTCGTGACAAAATCCTTGGCAAAGATGACTTCAGCACCAGTTTTCTTATTGAGCATATCATAAAAATTGGCACCTTTATCGGCATTCTCATTGTAAAGCGCATAGGGACCATTCATAATTTCCTTGGAAGCAGCCAGTGACTTGGTATAATACCCCGTCGCCATATTGGCTGGAATACCCACTTCTCCTCCGGCAGTCGTTATCGGTGAGGCCATTAGATTATTATATTTCGCGATGGACGCCGCATAAAGCATTGCCCGACTTTCCAAAGCTAATGCTGTATACTTGTTGGCTCTGGTCTTACTGGCATTATAGACGGCAAGATCTTCCTTGATCTCTTCCAATTCTTTGTAAATAAAATCGTAGACTTCATACTCCTTGGCACGTGCCACCTGCAATGGTGTTGGATCACCGCTAAAGTCATAGATGAGCTGGGTTGTAACGATCGGAACCCCACCCATGCGTTTGACGAGCTCAAAATAAACGAAAGCGCGGATGAAGCGTATTTCGGCTTTATACTGCTTGCGTTGTGCATCAGACAATTGTGTACTGAACTGATCGATATTTTCGAGGGAAAGATTCAGATCCCGAATCAATCCATAATCCCAATAGCGACCGTAATCGTCACCAAACTGATAATCATTACGCCAGTTTTGATCGCGATGTCCCGACCACATGGCATCATCCAATTCGGTCATTCCTCCTGTATTGAAAACACCATGTAGCGTTGGCATTCTATCGTAATAATTGGCGACGAGTGAAGTCAACAGTTTCGGGTCATTCCAAAGCTGTGCATCGGTAATCAATGATTTTGAATCCCGGTCAAACCAATCGTCGTGATTGCAGCTGCTCAACGAGGACAAGGTCAATAAAGCAACTCCTATATATGTAAGTTTAAATCGTAGTTTCATGTTAAAAAGTCATATTAAATCCAACCATAAATACCCTTTGCTGTGGATATACTACTGCTGCTCTCGCTTCGATCTCGGGATCAATCTGGTAGTCTTTGACATTGTCAAAAGAAATCAAGTTTGAGGCATTGATATAGAACCGTATTTTTTCGGCCTTTATCTTTTGAATCCATGCTTTTGGCAGATTGTATCCAACCTCCAGGTTGCGGACACGCAGGTAACGTACATTGGTCAACCAAAAATCACTATTTCGACTATTGGGACCCGAGTTGCCGTTACGAATCGCAGGGTAGCGTCCCGGAATCCATTCGCTGTTTGGATCATAAGGGTCTTTGCGATGCCATCTATCTTCAAGTAGATAAGCTGGAGAATTACCCCCACCATGGAAGGCATTACGTAATTCATAATCCTGAAACCAGGATTGCACCGCACCACCGGCCAGATCAATATTTAAGTTGATGCCTTTCCAGTCAAGTCCTATCCGACCACCGAAGCTCATCATCGGTGCCCAACCCGTCGGATAACCGATCGGACGCTGATCCATATCATTGATAACCCCATCGCCGTTTACATCTTTATAAATCAGATCACCAGGAAGTTGCGTCCTATTGTTCTGACCATCATTATTGATCGGATGGTTGCGGATCTCTTCTTCCGACTGAAATCGTCCAACTACTTGGTATCCCCACCATACTCCGCCCCAGCGGTCTTCAATCGAGTTACGGTATTCATTCCACGAATTACTGAAACGAGGCTTATAGGTTTCTAGGTCACGATAACGTGAAAAAGTCATATTCCCACTGACAACATAGTTAAGCTCACCGACCTTATCGGTATAGGTAATGATACCTTCGGCTCCATAATAGCCGTTCTTACCGAGGTTTTCATTGGGAAGATCATAACCGATTTCGGCTGGTAATAGGACATCGTACCGTTTGCCAGGATATCCAGTACGGATAATTTTAAAGATATCGGCCGTCAATGTCAGCTTATTTTTCAGCAGTGTCGCATCGATACCCATGTTATAATTGGTGTTTTTAACCCAGGAGAGGTTGCGAACTGGTAAACCTCTAGGCTGTACCCCGGGCACATAAGCTCCGTCTAAGACAGCACTTCCAGCCGCCCAATTATACCCGGCAAGGTAATCGTGCATTCCCACGCCCTCTTCAAGTCCTGTTTGTCCGATCGAACCACGGATTTTAAGGTCACTCACCACAGATTTTAAGGATTTAAAGAACCCTTCATCCGAAATACGCCAACCTACCGATGCTCCTGGAAACAATCCCCAGCGTTTACCTTCATAATATTTAAAGGAACCATCATAACGGCCCAGTACCTCCAGAAGATACTTGCCCTTGTAGTTGTAGTTGATACGGCCAATATATCCAGCCCGAGCCTCGTAAGCCCATTCATCGGCCAAACTATTGAGCTCCGACAGTCTTAACAACGGAATATAATTGTTTGAAGGATTTGCGCCCAATGCCTTATACGTCCGGTCCCAATCTGAACGCTCATAGCCTAACATTCCCGCGAAAGTATGATCGCCGATCTGCTTGTTATAATCGATCTGGAACTGTGCAAAGCGAGAAACAATCTCCCTCGTGGTATCGTAACGCCAGCCAGCATCACTTCCACCAGTACGCTTATAGGCATTATTTTCGTACCGATATACATCATAGGTATATTGGAAGCCTTCAAATTTATTGTTGGTATAGTTGTAAGAAACAGTTCCTTTTGCCGACAAACCAAAATTTGTCTTATAGGCCGCAAAGAGATTCACATTTCCAGCAAGGTATTTATTGTCTTTATAGCCGGCAATATCGCGACTAAAGAGAGCCGGGTTATAGGGAAAATCATTGGTATGATTGATATATTCCGGATTGTCATTTGCGTAGGGACCTACAGTCGGCCTATTTTTCATAATAGCCAAAATAGACGAGAAGTATCCATCCCCACCTGGTAAGCCAACATCCTGTGTGCCCTCATGTCTTCCTGAAATCTGCGTCCCGACAGTAAGTCCTTTGAGTACCTCAGCTTCCATATTGGCCTGGAAATTGGTTCGCTTATAATTGAAATCCTTGATCATTGCATCCTGATTGAGGTGGCCCAATGACAGGAAGTAATTGGATTTTTCATTTCCACCGGTAACATTGGCATTGATGTATCGCTGTGGAATATTCTTACGGATCACCATGTCATAATAATCATAGCCTTGGTAGCCGGGCTCTGTCCCTGCCTGCCATTTCGCCAACTCCTCGGGCGTATATACCGTCCTCGGGTCGCGGTTTTCATTCTGTGCGGCCTCAACCAATCCACGTGTGTATTGTTTAGCGTTTGCCATGGTCGGAAAACGTGTCAAATTTTGCCAGCCTTGGTAGCCATTAATATTGATTTTTGCACTTTCTCCTTTTGCGCCTTTTTTGGTGGTAATCAATACAACACCTCTGGAAGCACGGAATCCATATACTGCTGCGGCGGCATCTTTCAAAATAGAGATACTCTCAATATCTTCTAGATTCAGCGAATTAAAGATATCTGCGCCGGAGCCATTCTGTGTACCAACCCAATCAGTACCTTCCTGACCTCCATAAGCAACCCCATCAATTACATATAAAGGCGAGCCCATATTCCGGATTTCGATCGCTGCACCACGACCGGGACGTGCGTCTTTGGCACGCACTGAGATCCCCTGCACCTTTCCTGCCAAAGCCCCAGCAGTTGTCGTCGATGATGACCGTACAATATCCTCTGATTTAATATTGCTTACCGCCCCTGTAATATTACGTTTGGACTGTTTACCATAACCAACAACGACGACATCCTCCAATACATTTTCATCGGCCTCGAGCTGGATTTTTAAATTTGTTGTTCCATCCAATGGAATTCGACGAGTCTTATACCCAACAAATGACACGACGAGCGTTCCTTTGTTAGCATTCAGCTCAAATTTCCCCGATTTGTCTGTTGAGGTTCCCTTACCTCCTTCCAGGAGGAGTACACTCGCACCAACGATAGGCTCGTTTGCTTTGTTGAAAACTTGTCCCGTAACCTTCTCCTGCGCATACAGCAATGTTGGCATCACGCTCAACATGGTGTAAAAAGAAGCAATCTTTAAGTTTTTCATAAATTTCAATACGAATTAAACAGTAAATAATACAATCTAGCCGGACAAGACAATATGATGGTAAACTACGGTCTACTTTGGTTATTTCTTTTGCATCGTTGCCACCCCTACCTAGATTTATAATTGGATTAATACCTCAAACTTAGCCGATTTTGCAACATTCCATCGTACACAAATCCGTCAAAAAACATATATTTTTTAGTCAAAAACAGCTTTTTAAACATATTTAAGGCATATTTTATGTTTTTTTTCAAACAGATCTCGTTTTGATCGAAGTATATTAGAAGGCTGCTTTATGCGAAAAAACTATGCCCCTATCTATGTTGAAATAGTAGGGGCATACTTATCTGATGTGGATTGTTTTAATACACTACGCGGGCTTTATTGTCGGATCGTTGATATTCGGAAGGTAGTTGGCCAAACTCCTCTTTAAAGCACTGCCGAAAATAAATCGCACTATTGATTCCGACCATAAATGACACTTCAGTCACGTTATACTTCCCGGTCCGAAGTAGATCTGCCGCCTTATGGATACGTATCTTACGTACGAGTTGATTGATATTTTTCCCTGTGATGCCTTTCAATTTCCGATAAAGGGTAGACTGACTCATATTCATGCGATCAGCGAGGGCAGCAGCATCCAATACCTCATCCTGCATATGCTGTTCGACAATCTGCATAAAATCCTGAACAAATTCATTTTCACGCCAGAGTTCCTCCGTAGGCTTTTGTTCTAGTCCTATATTGGTAGTTGAAAAAGATGATTTTGAATTTAAACTTTCCAAAATCAGTTCATTGATCTGTTTCTGTCGGCTCAATAGATTGTCAATACGTTTGAAAAGTAAAGCTGCTGTAACTGGTTTGATCAGGTAGGAGTCTATCCCCAGATCATAACCTCTCTGCCGATCTGCATCGGTATTTTTTGCTGTCAATAGCAACAGTGGGATATGACTTGTACTACGTTCCTGTTTCAATTGCTTTACAAGCTGAAAACCATCCATATCGGGCATCATAATATCACTGATCACCAAGTCGGGCACCCTAGCCATCGCCATTTGATAGCCTAAAGTTCCATTTTCGGCGAGCACCACGTCATATTGTCTTTGCAAGGTACTTCCCAGATATTCACGAAGTTCCAGATCATCCTCAACCAATAGCACTAGCGGACGTTGCGAAGAAACAGGCTGCTCGCCATTCTCAACAGGTAATCGATCGGTTTTCAATTTTACTGTAAAGGTGGTACCAAGGCCAAATGTACTATTCACATCAATCTTTCCATGATGGATCGCCACAAGTTCTTTCACCAAAGCCAGACCAATACCCGTACCCTGAGTACCTGTACCCGCAACCTGATAATACTTTTCAAAAATCCTACCGATATCTTCTTTGTCAATACCTACTCCTGTATCCTCTACGGACAACACCGCCCAATGGTCCAAATCCGATTCTTCGTAATGCAAGCTTAGTTTAATATAACCTGACTCGGTATATTTATAGGCATTCGACAATAAATTATCGACGATCAATTGTACGATTTCAGCATCAAATAGCGTACGTGAATCCCTCACAGGGAGTTCAGACAACACCCGAAGACCAGGTTTGTGATTCAATGTTTTATATTTATGGGCAAGATCTGCGAGCATTTCTCCCAAAGACCCAGCTTCGGGCACAAAGGGTTTAAACTGCGATTCTACCTTCCTAAATTCCAACAACTGGTTGACCAATGTGAAGAGTCTATTAGCGCTTTTCTGTACTGTCTGAACCAGTTCGCGATGTTTTTCAGTAAGCTGCTGCTCTTGGGACAGGTCGTCAAGGGGGCCTAGAATCAACGTCAAAGGTGTCCGTAGCTCGTGTGTTATATGCGTATAGAAATTTAGGCGCTCTGCATGTAACTGTTCGTCCTGCACATGTTGCCGCTCTTTCAGTTTTAGTTCGGATTCGGCTTTCATTTTTTTGAAATAGAAAGAAATGATAATATATCCAATTAGCAGCACAAGGAGCAGATACACGATCTTGGCGGATAAACTGAGATAAAAAGGTGGCGCAATGTTGATCAATAGATGCTGGTAGTCCTGCGACCATTGCCCATTTTTCATCCGGGTACGAATCAGCAACTCATGTTCACCGTAGGGTATATTACGAAAATCGAGGTTGGTCTCGTTTCCCAGAAAAATCCAGTCATTATTAAGCCCTTGCAATTTATAGCCAAACTCGACCAAACCGTCTAGAGCAAAGTCCATAACAGCAAGTTCGATACGAAAGCTATTTTCATCATAATTGAGTTCAATCGCCTTTGTCGGCGAGGGATATTTATCGACCTGCGTACCGGACTCTCCGGATCGAAAAACAATAAATCGGCTAATACTTAGGGGCGAGGTTGGTAAATTGGACGGGATTGTGGCTGGGTTGAAATAACACATTCCTTCCTGCATCCCAAAATACAGTCGACCTTCACTGTCTTTTCCTACACTTGCATTGATAAAACCTCCCAAAGGCAAACCGAAAGACTGGTCATATTGTAGAAAACGTCTTTCTTTCGGGACATAGCGTAACATCCCCGATTTGGTCGAACACCAAATATTTCCGGTCTGATCTTCTGCGAGTCCATTGACAAAAAGCCATGCATTCCCTCCCGGAGGCATCAATAGAGACAGATCACCAATCTTCTTACCCGCTTCCTGTACAGCCAGTCCTTGATTTGTAGCCACCCAGATATTGTTATTTCTATCCCGCAACAAATGATTAATCGTGTTATTTTGCAAGCCATTACCCTTGTCCATTTTTCGAAGCAGTTTATGCTGAGGATCGTAAACATAGAGTCCTTGCCCATAAGTTCCGACCCACATGTTGTGTTGGCCATCTTCCATCAACGTTCGGGGCGCATAATCGCCAAGCATTGGTTTGTTGATCAAAAGCTTCTGGACATGCCCCTTTCCTTCATCATATATAAATACCCCTTGATGTGCTGCAAACCAGATCTGTCCCAAATGGTCCTCATAAATCGCGCGTACCTCCGTCACAGGCTCACCTAAATCAATGGTTTTCCAAACGGACGATCCAGCATATTGAACGGCAATTCCACCTTTACGTAATCCGAGCCAAACATGTTGATGCTGGTCCTTAAAAGCTGTTAGCAGGAAATCGTCTGCCCCACCATTCTTTTTGGTAATCTGTCTCAATAAACGCCCTTCCGCATTCATTTCGACCAGACCTGAACCTTCAGTCGCCAAACGTATTGTCCGATTTTCCCCCACCAATACATTGCTCACTGTTGCCAGTCGATCCGGCAGCATATTGTCTGATGGAAAGAAACTAAAGAAGGGGGCTATATGACTCACAACTCCCAAGCCACCACCATATAACGCTAGCCAAACGTTTCCAAACCGATCGGGAGTAATATGCTGAACCATCGTATTATTGCCTTTCCCCAGATCAAAACGCTCTACATGCTGTACGGCTTCAATACGCTTATCATAACCATAGCTCGGCTGCAATAAAAAGAGTTGCGACGATTCGGCGCCTATCCACAATGTATGGCCAATTTCCTTAATCGCATATACAAAAGGTTCATTTCCATTTTTTGCCAATCCTGCCAAAGAAATCTGCTGTAGTTTACCGGAAGCTGGATGATACACAGCCAGCCCCTTTCGGGTCCCTATCCACATATTGCCGGCTTGATCACAAAACAAAACTTTAATTTCATTATCTGGTAATTGTCCGGAGGTATTGTGATTAGTTAGTCTTTTCAAAGAATGGCTAATGGGATCCATTATTGTTAAACCTTCGTTAACATGCCCGATGTAAAGCATTCTTTTTTGATCTTCGGCCAGAGACCAAATGCTATTTTCGGGAAGACCCGGAAAATTCTTTTTATTGAAATGACTAAATTCTCCCGTTACCGGATCAAAATGCTGCACCCCTTGATGGTAGGTCGCTAACCACAATTTCCCATCCTTGCCTTCAATCATATCCGTAATATCATTCGTGGCTATGGATTTTGGATTAGCTGCATCATGTGTATAATAACTGAATCTATTTGTGCCTAGGTCAAGCACATTCAGCCCATTGGACCTTGTTCCGATATACACTTTCCTGTCTGCATACAGCAACGTATTAATTTCATTGCTATTGATCGATTGACCGTCCTGCTTATCGGCGGCATAATATGATTTAAAAGACTTTCCCGCATAACGGTTCAGCCCCAGCTCTGTGGCTACCCACATAAATCCTTCATCGTCATGCACGATATCCAGTACCTGCTGATTGCTTAAGCCATCTTGAAGGGAAAAAAAATGGGCATTGTTGGGCTGTCCATAAACATAGGCCAACTGCCAAAGAAAAACAATAATAATGAGAAAATTTTTCATAGCTCCGCCACCACCAAATAAGTTAACAACACCAACCTGTTCTCTTGAATGGGATCCTTTGCCGACTATCATTCGCCCCAATCCATTTGCAACTTTTTGCAAAATTGTTGAGCACCACAACAACTATACAATGAAAATATTCAGGATATAAACACAACATAGGCCCATTCAAATAAAGGTTATTTTCAAGTTAAAGATAAGAATAAATATATAAATGTCAAACAAACATTTATAATAGTACCAAGAGGAATATCGTGCATAATCTCACGGAATATTGATCAACTAAAATTACCTACCAATACCTGAAATATTGGTATATTGCAACAAAATCTAATAACACTTGTGAATCACAAAAAACACGTTCATGAATAAAATCTTCTCAACCTTACTCCTATCCTGTGCCCTGTACCTGCCGACACTAAATTTTGCGCAACAAAAAAATGCACTTCCTCAACTCATTCCATTTCCGCAGCAATTGGAGGCTAAGCCAGGCCATTTTCAGCTAAAGGGTCAAGAATTGGGTTACTATATTGATCCAGCCCTATCTTCTAAATCATTATCGGGATGGATCGACCATTCCCTATTCGGGAAACTGAACAAAAAAAACGTAAAGAAAGCCAGCGCTACGTTGCAATTGATTAAAAATCAAGGCCTCTCAAATGAGGGGTATGAATTGATCATAGATCAAAAAGGTATCCAGATCATCGCCGCATCTGAAAAGGGTGCATTTTATGGATTACAAACAATCCAGCAATTATATTTACTCTCAGGAACAACAGCTAAGCTTGCTCTCCCCTATGTAACGGTCAAAGACGAGCCAGCTTTCCAATGGCGAGGTGTCGAACTCGATGTAGCCCGTCATTTTTTTCCAAAAGATTATATTTATAAATTTATCGATCTACTTGCAACCTACAAGTTTAACAAATTTCACCTGCACCTGACAGACGATCAAGGTTGGCGCATAGAAATCAAAAAATACCCCAAACTAACCGAACAAGGGGCTTGGCGGACGTATAACAATCAGGATTCTGCCTGCTTTGTGAAAGCCAAGGAAAATCCCGACTTTAATCTGCCTAAGGAATTGATCCGCACAACAAACGGAAAGGAAGAATATGGCGGTTATTATACACAACAGGATATCAGGGACATTGTAGCTTATGCGGGCAGCCGACAAATAGAAATCATTCCGGAAATAGATATGCCAGGGCATATGATGGTAGCTACAAAGGCCTATCCCGAACTCCTATTGGACAGTCAGTCCGCGGGCTGGGGAAAACAATTTTCTGTACCGATCAGCCCCTGGAAAGAAAGCAGTTATACTTTTGTTGAGAATGTACTAAGCGAAATCATTGAGCTATTCCCATCACATTATATTCACATTGGTGCCGACGAGGTAGAAAAAGACTCCTGGTCAAAATCAGCAGCTGCGCAGGCTTTTATGAAAGAAAAGCAAATACCTAACTTACATGATCTGCAAGGTTATTTCGTCAAAAGAGTGAACAATTTTATCCGTTCAAAAAATAAACAGAGTATCGGCTGGGATGAAATATTGGACGGCAGTTCCGATACCAGCATGATGGTCATGTACTGGCGTGGTTGGGTAAAAAATGCACCTATGGAAGCTGTTAACCGTGGTCACAGGGTCGTTATGACACCTACAAATCCGCTTTATTTTGATTACCTTCCAAATAGCAGCAGCCTAGATGCCGTGTACAATATGAGCGTGGTACCTTCGGATATATCCAGCCAAAAAGCACATTTGATCCAAGGTGCACAAGCCAATATCTGGACAGAAATGATCCCCTCAACCGCGCGGTTAGAGTTTATGATCCTCCCACGTTTAAGTGCTTTATCGGAACGCGTATGGACCAACAAATCCCTGTATGATAGCTATAGAAATCGAGTGATTGCACACTTTGGACTCTGGAACAAAATGGGTTTACGGTATCGTATGCCAGACCTCAACGGTTTCGCCGAAACACAGGTAATTGTCGACGGACAATCTACACTAAAAGTCTCGAATGAACTTCCCCAAAATCCAATACATTATACCACCGATGGTAGTCTTCCAACAAAGCAAAGCGCAGTGCTGAACGGCTCTCTTGTCGTTAAAAAAGAAGGCCCTATTCGTTTTGCGACAATCTCGCCTTCGGGTGCGAAAAGTGAGCTCTATCAGGTTGATTTTAAAAATGATACTTGGAAAAAGGGTATAAAAGTTGATGAAAGCACGGTGGTTCCGGGTCTTACGGCAACATTTTTCAATGGAACTTTTACCAATACTTCTGCCATTTCGGGTCCCGAAGTGCGTCAGGAAGTGATTAACAATGTAGCGCTAAGCGATACCATCAAAATGCCTTCTTTTGGTGCAAAAATAAGAGGATACCTCTACGTCAAAGAAAAAGGAATCTATAATTTCTATTTTACTTGTGATGATGGTGGTGTCCTGCGGATCCATGATCAGCTTGTCGTTGATAATGACGGGCAGCATGCACCGATTATGAAAAGCGGACAGATTGCGCTAGAAACAGGCTACCACCCAATTGCTGTAGATTTCCTTGAAGCTGGAGGAGGTTTCACTTTAAAACTTCAATACAATGTCAATGATTCAAAAGTGATCGATATTCCCAAAGCGTCTTTTTTCCATAAAAAGGATTAAAAAAAATCGACATAAAATAGCAGTGATACCATCCCCAGTGCAGTCAATAGGCACTGGGGATTTTTTTATCCGACAAGATTCTGGTCTAACGCGAAGCTAGGGATAACATATTCGCAAAAAGACGATATGCCCCTGCTACTCCTGCTGGCAGTTGTCGAAAGAGCGACAGGCTGTTATAGATATAATAACCTTTTCCTTTTTTGTGCAGCAGCAATAACCCATCTTCCGTACGATTATCTCCATTTTGCCCACGCAGTATCGGTTCAAAATCCGATGCCCATTTTTGAGGTAAAAAAAGTGCCCGGTCCTGTACCCAATTTTGAAAATCATGCTGTCCGATTACATTAGGGTAGTTCAATATGCGATGGGAAGGGTTCAAAAATGATATATGGCTTTCCGTATCTGTAATTCTTTCCGGGGAAACCGCTAAAGGATAAGCCCCAACCTCCGTCAAATGCAAATCATACGGCGTATTATACTGCCCTATCAATACACCTCCCTGTTCAACATAGTCACGAAAAAGCTGATGAAATCCCGTAATTAGGGGATGGCTATTGTATATTCGTATTCCCAAAACCACTGCATCAAAGCCTGAGAGATCAATTCCCCCAATTGACTCAAATGGAATAATCTCCAAATGACCAACAAGTTGGCGTAAGCTCCCTGCAAGCTCATCGTTCATCCCCGAAATATAAGCAACTTTCTGGGCTGTAATATTCACGGGTAAGTTTAGCACCCGCAATATGCCCTTGGGAAAGTAAGTTACTTGATTAACGTGTGGATAAACAATACTTCTGGATGTGAACGGATACCGCCCTGTAGCCGTCTCAATCTCAAAGCCGATCTCTTGAATATATTCCTGCTGCGCAGGCGACCTCAACTCAAAGCTAAGCTTCTCGGTTGCATTACCCGCTATATTGAGCTCAATTTCTTTCGGAAATACATCGAGCCCATCCGGTAGCGTAAGCTTAACCTTTATAGATAAGGATTCGGAGACATTAGATTGTAGCTCTAAAGCAATTAAACGTCTAGTCGCATTAGAGAGCACCACGATATCCGAATCAAAAGTTGCTGTCAACGGGGGGGCCACCGCAACAGGACTACCAGCATGTTTCACAGGTAACTTAACCGCGATCGGTAAGCCGGCAAACTGCAGTTCCAAATGAACAGACAATTCAGTTCCAAATTGTGTCAATACAACATCAGCAGGCGACGCGGGCGCATAGTTATGTGCATCGCCCTCAGCACTAAGCCAAGTTGGAAAAGAAGGTAAAATCGTATCCAGAAGCTGACCATTTAAATGGATCGTCTTCGAAGGTGACAAAGTAAAGTCTTTTTGCTCTCCGTTACGAATAAATGGAACTTTCACTGTGGTCAGCTGTAGATTGGATTCCGATGGGATATGCGCGTTCAGGATCATATTAACCTCGGTTCCTGGTACCCAAAGTTCCTCAATAGCCTGTACTTCCAAAGATACACCAGCAAAGTCGAGCAGAAGACGCTCTACCTCAGCTCGTTTTTCATGGATAACATGACCCTCGGGAACAATCCTCATCCAAAATAAAATCGTTCCAAGCTCCAAGACAAGTTCTGCTGTATCTGACTCACATTTTGCAATGAGGTCGTCCACCAAGCGATTAAATACGAGTGAATAAGAATCTTGAGCAGTATATTGTTTAAAAATAGCCTGCTGTTTCTCCGAACTGATCGGTGTACCTTTTAATAATTCAAAATATTCGGTGCTAGGCTGATGCCGAACCAGACTTCCCATGGCCTGAGAGCGATGTCTATTACGGCTTTCTGCAGCAATCTCACCATAATGAAAGTCCAAAGAGCCGTGTCTCACTGGAATATGCAGCGAAAAATACGCTGGCAAAGGCCTTACTTCTCCACCGATATCCTTAACACCACTGTCCTGATACACATTCCACAACAGCTGCCGAGCCTGCCAAGGCTCCAATTCGGATAGCTGTTCTATATAAGCTGATGGATCAGCGGCCAGATCAAAAGCCTTTGCCGCTAGAATTGCTGAGGCCTGATGATGTCCATGTGAGTCCGGGACATCCGGTGAAAAACGTGTTACAATTACAGTAGGGCGAAAATAACGGATGGTCCAAACCATATCGGCAAGTACACCATTTTCATCCCATCGTGCCAGCGTTTCATCGACAGATTTTGCAAATCCAAAATCCTTAGCACGTGTAAAGAACTGTTTTGTTCCCTCAATTGCACGAGCCGCAAGTGATTCCTGCACCCGAAGTACACCCAGATCCAGTCCCTTTTCTGTGCCTATAAAATTCTGTCCACCCTCACCACGCGTCACAGAAAGATAGGCCGTATCGACCAACTGGTGTTGAGCCAAAAAGGTCAACAATTTATTGTTCTCGTCGTCCGGATGAGCACCGATATATAAAACACGATCAGACATTTTAAGCCTACATAACGCACGCATCATCATTTGTTCTTTACGCGAAAAAGCCTGATCTAAATGTTGTTCGTGTGCCTGTTGTGCTAAATATTCCAATGCCATATCCTTCCTACTAAATATTTCTACGGCTCAAATATAGGAATATTTTTCAATAAACTACTAAATTGGTAGATTATATATTTTAATAAAGAATTAGTATTAATTATAATGGAGGATTAGGGTTAAAAACAAACATGTTGCTCGTAAAAAAACACTAATCTAATCGTGTCAATACACCTTCTTTATGGGCGTAAAATTCATAGCTGGCTCCTTTGCTAAACTGCATAACCTTTTCGATATGGATACTACTATGGTTTTTGCTGAGGGTAAAGTATTTTTGCCGGAGCTGAAGCGGCAGACCAGTCCAGTGAATAGATCGCTCGAATTCCAGACCGTGAGCTTTACTATATTCCAAGACAAGATTTGTTTCTCTCCAGTTCAAAGTAAGCTCGGTTTTATTTGGCGAATGAGCGAAGCTAATCAGCAAACTATCCTGATCGACAATCTTACGCGAACTACCAACCAGCAATACTGCTCCCGAAACCACCATAGCGCCATAACCGATTTTTTTAAAGAGCTGATCACTGACATAGGGCAATATAAATTTGACTGTCACTGAAGAGACTATTGTTGCTATGGCAATAGCCAAGCCCAGTCCCAAGGCTGCCTTAGAATACAAACCTAAAATAATATAAATAATAAGCTTTACGAGATGTAAAAACACTTCATTTGCGGCACGGGTGGCTATAATCTCTTCTTTGGAAAGGCCCATTCTCAGATAGAACCGGTTGAACAGCAGCCCAATCGCACCTGTAATTCCCGAAATAAAGCCGGAAAGAAAACCAATAATTGCCAAAAAAGATTTCGAATACTTATTTTCCGATGGCAAATCCGCATTTTTTGATCCAAATAATTGGGGGATATTTCCAATAAGGAAAAACGCGACAATCAACTGCAAATAAGAGGGTTCGATATATTTAATCAGATATCCCCCCAATAGTACAGCTGGAATGGAAAACGGTACAAACCATAAAAAGATTTTCCAGTTGATATGCCGTTTAAAAACGACTATTCTTGAGACTGAACTTGTAAATGTACCGATAGTCAACGAGAAAGGAATGACCGATGAAGGTAACATAAAATTCAAGAGAGGTATAAGGATAAGACTTGCCCCTCCTCCACAGATAGCGCTGATCCAAAAAGCGACTATCGTGCTTAAAAATAGGATAACTAAATTTGCAATCATATTTCAAAAACTAAAAAGCTACTTAACTGTAACACCTGACAAAGATGCCTCCCCTTTCTGTAGAAATTTAGAATTGATAGCCGCTGGTATTTATTTTTGATGTACATCATGCGTACACTGCCTGCTCAATCTTGTTTTGTATAAAAATTAAATGCTTTCGTATAATATCGATTTCCCGGTGTCACCAGGAACATAAATTTGTAAGGATACCTCAGGTGATTGGGGAATCAAATGATTTTGAACGCAAATAAATTAGTAGCGATGAAAGTTAGGCAAGTGATGATTTTTAAAAGTTCAGTGAAGACCAAAGACAAGAAAATTTTTTTGATGCAATTGGTCAAGACCCATCTTCCACAAGTACAAGATGCCACGGTTGATATTGATGATGAGGATGCTATTTTCCGGTTCGAAACAGAAGAGTGTTGTGTCGACTATCTGACAAATTTCCTACGTAGTTATGGTATCCAAGTCGATTTTCTGGATCGCTTTGTGGTTGCCTAGGATAACTATTCGATCAAAGTAGCCCTCCTGTATATTGTTTAAAGAAAGATTCTCGATAGATCTCACCAATCGGGATTTCAAACTTATCGATGTAAACAGTATGGTTATCAAAAGAATCAATAAACGATAAATTAATCAGATAGGATTTGCTGGTACGCGCAAACAGGCTCATTGGAAGTTTCTGGTGAATTGTCTTCAAATTCATTGCAGTAATCAGTTTATTGTTCCGGGTATAGATAACCACATAATCCTTGAGTGCTTCTATAAAGCGAATATCGGTAAATGCAATTTTATAGTATTTCCTATCCGATTTAATAAAAAGTGCATCCTCACTGGCCTTCTCAACCGTACTTTGGTTTTCTTTTAACGCTAGTAATTTTTTATAGGCTATTGCTTTATCGATCGCTTTTGCCAAACGGTCTTTATTGATCGGCTTCAACAGATAATCTATTGCATCCAATTCGTAACTTTTCAGTGCATATTGCGCATAGGCAGTCGTCAGGATAACCAGCTTGTCATTGGGAAGAGACTGTGCAAAATCGAGTCCATTGACTGTCGGCATCTCGATATCCAAAAAAAGTAAGTCCACCGGGTTTGTCTTAATACATTCCAATGCCGATATCGCATTGGAAAATGTACCGACTATCTGAATAGACGAAATTTCTTCGATTAAATTTTTCATTTCCTCCCTAGCCAGGGGTTCGTCGTCTACAATAATGCAATTCATAAGGGAATAGTAAGTTTAACGCTATATAATGTCTCAGTTATTAACACCGACAGTTCATAATCATTTCTATACAGCAGATCCAGTCGTCTTTTGGCATTAGCCAATCCCAGTCCGCTATATTTGCTTCGGACGAATGAGTTGTCGGGATCTTTCGAATTTTCACATTCAAAACAAAGCTGCTGATCCGTCTCAGAAAAATGGATTGTGATGAAAGTATCAGCATCACCGGCGCTGAGACTATGTTTAATCGCGTTTTCAACAAAGGCCGTAAATAGATGCGGCGGTAGAAATACACCCTTTTTTTCCAATTCTATTGGGCAAGATATACATGTTTTTAGGTTATCGCGGCGTATTTCCTCCAATTTCAGGAAATTGCTTATAAAATTGATTTCGGACTTCAGAAGTGTCTTATCATCGTTATTTTCATACAGCTGATATCTTAGAAAATCTGATAACTTCATGATGACCTCGGTAGCCATATTCGGATCTTTTCGAATTAAAGCTTTAACGTTGTTCAGCATGTTGAATAAAAAATGTGGCTGAATCTGATTTTTTAAGGAAACAAGCTCTGTGGTCAAAGCCAGGTTTTTCAGTTCAGAAATACGCTTATTGTCTTCCAACCAACGTTTAAAAAGCTTAAATGTCGTGGTGGTTAGAATAATCGGAATACAGATAAATAATGCGGCGATTAGCCCCATAGAGTCCGACTCCGGTTTTTTTATAGCGGGAATATGAATGGAATAGATGTAATTTGCAATGTACATGACTGCCAGCAAACTGGCCGTTACCAGCAGTATCAATGCTAAGACATATAACTCATATTTGGCCTTAAAGAAAAACTTTGGGATCAGTACATACATATTGGCGTAAAACATGCAGACGAATACAAACCATAGGATAATAGAAAAATAAAACCGATAACTCCCTTGAAAATGAGAACTCGAATTTGCATTTGCAAAGAGCAACAGTAAACCGATCAGAAAAACCACGTGTCGCAGTGGCCTGAATTTATTTTCTGTAAAATACCTTAAAACAATGCTATTATTGAAGTCTTGCATGCATTAGAATGATTTTAACCTAAATAACAAAAATAAAGCTTTTCTTGGCAAGAATCCGATCTCTTATACGAAGACCTGTTTTTTTTATACCAAAACTGGGAGATGATTTTTAACGTTCCTTTTCACTGTTCCCCTAAATTGGACTTTTGTATAAAAACAAGACCTGTTGGTCTAAAAAAAAAATACCACCTACAAATTTCGGCTATCCTTACAATGATTTTAATCATACATTTATGCAAAAAATACTTTTAGTGTCAGTACTATTGTTTCGTATATCCACTTCAATCGCACAGACTAAAGATAGCGTACAGCAAAAAGTGAGGGCTGTTGTTACTGACAAATTTCCCATAACACGGGTCCTCAATTTGACCTATGAATCCAATACAGGATACAGTTATTCATCAAAACTCCAAGGTCAGGATTTACCTAAAACAAAAGTAGAATCGATGTACCAAGCCGGAGGTAGTATCAACATTAATTTTTTAAAGAGCAGAACCTGGAACTTGGGTACCAATATTGGCTATCAGTTCACTTCTGTCAACTCCAATCGTCTAGACCCCATCGCACAATCCACCATACAGTCAACCCATCAATATCATTATCATTACGAATCACTTTATCTTACCCGTTATTCACGTTTATGGGGCAAAGTAGCATTTTATACCGCAACGGTTGCTGCCAATGGAAGTGAAAAAGCAATAGAACGCATTAATGGGATATTATCTGCTACTGTGGTACTAAAAGCTACGCGGGAGATTCAAATGGCGGTGGGCCTCATCGGCTTTATAGATCCGGCAGCAATTATTCCGGTTTTCCCAACCTTTGCCTACAAGCAACAATTTGCCAATGGGATGATACTTGATGTCATCTTACCTAAAGGAGCCTACCTTCGAAAAGAGGTCTTACGGAATGGCCGCGTTTCAATAGGTTCCGATTTAAATAGTACGATCTTCTACCTCTATAACTTTCAGGGCGCTGAAAAAGTATATACCTTCAGTCAGATGGAGATCAATTCGGGTCTGACTTATGAACATAACCTAGGCCGATCTTTTATTGCTACCCTTAAATCAGGACTAAAAACCATACCTCGTGCACGCGTATTTGAAAAAAACAAAACCCAGCGCGATTATGTATGGGAAGCAAGTCCCGATCCTTCGTTTTATATTAATGCAGGGCTTTCCTTCAATCCCTTTGCTAAGAAAAGGAAATAATATCTTTTTTTCGGGTTATCCACCCCATATAAATCGATGATTGAAAGAATCGAACAGGAGGTTCAAATCCGGCTTCCTCACAGAGCTCGGCTAATCGTTCTTCCGAGACATGCAACAATTCATGCTCGATTCTTCGCAATCTTTGAGCGACCTGTATTTCATCTATCCCCTTGGGCAGAAGAAGTCTCAACAACTGCAAGTTTTGTTGAATCTGCTCCTTATTGCCCGTAATATCTAATAATAACAAGGGTGCTTGCGACATCATTCTCTTAGAAATATCTTGGAGCAGAACTAATTTTTCGCCATTGTCTTCTAAAAAGTGTAATACAAGCAAAAGCGTCGCAGCACCATATTGTTTCTCTTCGTCCAAATCACTTACCACACCTTCGACAAGATGAACATTCTCGTCCGCTTCAAATTTTTCCAGGGCCTGACTAATCATCTCAGGCGACGGATCTACCCCGGTTATTGTCCAAGATTCTGCTGTGTCAACAAAACGTTCTATTTCATTTCCTGTGCCACATCCTACCACCAATAAATCCTTATTTTCAGTTTCTCGGAGGAGCTTTGGCAGCTGATCTAAAAAATAATGGTAATTAGGAATCCAGCTCTCAACAAATTGGTCATAGCCACTTGCGCGCTCATTTTCAAACAGTTCTACTTTATTCATCTAGCTAACAATAATCGTTCAATATAAAATCAGTATGCAGTTAAAAGGTATACCTTTTCTGCATTCCAAATATACATCCAAAGTCATCTATTTAAAACTATTCTAAATAGCTAATGATTATTCTTACAATCTCGTTACTTATATTTCACCGAATAGATCGGTCAATGAGTTTCTATATTCAGGTTATATCAATACTATTTTTTTGAGAGTGTATCAATTACTTTTTTCAGATCGATCCCTTTCCCCAATACAGGTTTAAAGATATCACCCAGCTCATGTATTCTTTCAATCGCATTAAACAAGGTGAAATCACTAATTTTCAACCCTTTTTTAACTTCATCCCAATGTAATGGCATGGACACTGTCGCTCCAGGCTTGGGACGTACTGAATATGCTGCAGCAATGGTAGCATGTGGTCTATTTTGAAGAAAATCAAGATACATTTTACCTTTCCGAGCACGAACAGTTCGCTCTAAGCTGGTATAGTTGGGTAGCTCCGCATGAATCAGGGTGACAATAATATGCGCAAACTCCTTGGACTGATCGTAATTATATTTATTTCCTAATGGTATATATATGTGAAGTCCCGTGGAACCACTTGTTTTACAATACGAAGGTACCCCCATATCATCTAAAAGTTGTTTGGTGAGCTGGGCGGTTTCAATAACCTGATCAAATGTATTTTTATCCGGATCCAGATCAATGATACAAAAGGTCGGATTATCCGGTTTTCTGACGGTACTACTCCAGGGATTCATTTCGATACAGCCAAGATTAGCCATATATAACAATGTAGCCTCGTCTTTTCCGACCAGATAATGCCGATCACGGCCATCGGCCTCACTTTGGTAAAGATAGGTTTCTGCCCATTCCGGTGCTGTATCGGTAACATCCTTGAAATAGAACCCTTCTTCTTTGATACCATTTGGGTATCGATTCATACTTTGTGGTCGATCTTTAAGGTATGGTAAAATAAAAGGTGCAGCCTGCTCATAGTAATTAATTAAATCGCGCTTGGTGATTTTTTCGTCAGGCCAAAATAGTTTATCGAGGTTGGTAAATTTTAACTCATGTCCATTTACCTTCTGAACCTGGGTTTTGTCTTTGGGGTTTAGCATTGTTTTATAGTTTTTCTTATCCGAACTGCCTTCCTTACTATTCTTTCGCATCCCATCTCCCTCTTTTGATTGTTTGCCGATAATCTCATTAACGGCCTGCTCTTCTTCTAGAATCACTTTTTTGGCATTTTTATCGTTACGCATGCCGACAAATGAGGGATGTCGCATAACGCCGTCACCGGTCATTTCTGTAACGCTCACTTCGCAAACCAGGTTGGGATGTAGCCAGGTGACAGCAGCATGAGGAGGGCGGGGTCTAAATCGTGAGGATTTGTTGATATCGGGTTCGTCATCAAACGGGCTATTTTTTGTGACCAAGGGTTTGAACTGCGCCATCAGCTCTTGTTGTAATTTTGCACTGAATCCTGTTCCGACCTTTCCGGTATAAATAAGCTTTTTACCTTCATATAGGCCTACCAATAGGCTACTAAACAGTTTGCTGGAGCCTTCGTTCTTTGTAAAACCGCCAATAACAACCTCCTGACGCTTATTAGCCTTGATTTTCAACCAGTCAGCTGAACGCTCATGTATATGGTAAACGCTTTCCTTGCGTTTGGCCAAAATACCCTCAAGACCGAGTTTTTGGGCTTCATTCAAAAATCCAACGCCCGATGTATCGAAATGTTCACTCAATAAAATCAAATCGTTTTGCGGCATTACTTCCTTTAAAATCGCTTTTCTTTCCAATAGCGAAAGACCTTTTAGATCTTTTCCATCGTACCAAAGGATATCAAATACATAATATACCAAATCGCCATCCGCCTCACTTCTCCAGTTTTGTAGGGCCGCAAAATTGGCCGTTCCATTTTTTTCCAATACAACGATCTCACCATCGAGTATGGCATTGATCGCGATGCTTTTCAGGGTATCATATACTGGATAAAACTTTTCATTGAAGCTTTTGTCATTTCTGGATTTTAGTTCTATTTTGCCATTTTTCATAAAGGCCAAAGCACGATAACCGTCCCATTTCACCTCGTATACCCAGTTTTGATCATCAAAAGGCTTGTCGATCAGCGTCGCCAGCATGGGCTGCACCGTATTATAAAAGACCTGCTTCGGTAATTTCTTTAGCAAGTCGGTGATATTATACGCTTGTTTCTGCGTCTCAGCCTTTTTCTTTTTAGGCACTTCTTCCAACTGGTTGCTGATTATTTCAGCAGCATTCCTACTTTTTTTGCTTTTATTTTTTGATATGCTATTCTTTTTAACAACAGGCTGTCCATAGACTTTATCGGGCGATTTTTCCATTTCCGCTATCGTCTTTCCCGACAATACGGATTTATCCTTTGCTATGACATCCTTGCGTGTTGCATATTGATCTTCCAACTTCATCAGTAGCCATTCATTCCCCCCTCTTCCATATGCTTTTACCAAAGCAAATTCTCCCTTCAATTTTTCTCCAAACAATCTGAATTTGAGCTTTCCGCTATAAAGCTGATGTCGAAGATTCTTATCCATTTTTACAATATCATTTGTCTCAGGAGCTAAAGCTTCATAGCTCCCTTCATCCCACACGATCACTGTGCCACCACCATACTGTCCTTTTGGTATGATACCTTCAAAATTCCGGTAATCGTAAGGATGATCTTCAACCATCATGGCCAAGCGTTTGATAGATGGGTCCATAGATGGCCCCTTGGGAACCGCCCAACTTTTGAGCACCCCGTTCATTTCCAGCCGAAAATCATAATGCAGATGCGAAGCATCATGCTTCTGCACGACGAAACGCAACTCCTTTCCGCTTGATCTTCCTCCAAAGGGTTCCGGTGTTTTTCCTGCGGAACGCTTTTCGCGATATTTTGACAAACCCATACGCCTGTTTTTAATCGTAGCTAACTTTCTATCTTAACACAACCATAACACAAAAAAAGTTTGTTTTTTTAGATGTTCGGATTGATAAAGGTTCAGTATAGTTTTCCGGGTAAGATCTGACAAATCAGCATAAAAAAGGCCAGGAAATCAACCCCTGACCTTCGAAAAATACAATATCTAACCTACATTACTTACTTTTTTAACCGATGCAGATCGCAAATAGTTTTAAATATTTTTAGGAAATTCGTCTTTCCACCAGGTAAAACGCCAGTCATAGCCTTCTTCTTCGGTCAACAGGCATTCTTCCAGCTCTGCCAGATATTTTTCTTTATCCAGATCCTGACCTATAAATACCAATTCATTTTTTCGATCTTCCCACTCCGGATGCCAACGTTTAAGAAGTTCAGCTCTGATTTCGGCATAACTGGGATACTGATAACGCTGCTCTTCGGGCATGCTACTCCACCATGAGCCTGCACTTTCCAACCTTACGCTACCGCCTGCCTGACTAAAGCTAATGGCCAAATGCGGGCGGGAGGCCAACCACAGTAGACCTTTGGCTCGTATGATATTGTGCGGGTAGCGCTCGTTGAGGTAGCGGTGCAGTCGTTGTGGATGGAAGGGCCGTTGCGATCGAAAAACAAAAGATGAAATACCGTACTCTGCTGTTTCGGGTGTATGTTCATTTTCAAGTTCCCTGATCCACCCTGCCGAAGATGAAGCTTCATCAAAATTAAAAGAGCCCGTACCCATAATTTCCCGGGGATCAACGCGTCCAAATTGTGTACGGATACGCTTTGCACCTGGATTGAGCCGCCCAATTGCAGCCTCCAAGGTACCCAAAGTTTCCTCAGATACCAGATCGGCCTTATTCAGGAGGATAACATTCGCAAACTCGATCTGATCAGTCAACAGATTTACGATCGCCCTATTATCATAATCGTCGTCCGTCAATTTCCGATCTAATAAGGTGTCGGCGCTTCCAAAATCTTTGGCAAAGTTGAAACAGTCCACAACTGTTACCATGGTGTCAATATAACTGAATGTAGACAGGTCAATCGCATTATCATTACCAACATAACTGAATGTTTGGGCAACAGGGATAGGCTCCGAAATACCAGTGCTTTCGATAAGAAGATAATCAAAACGGTTTTCTTTCGCTAGTCGCTCCACCTCCACCATCAAATCCTCTCTTAATGTACAACAAATACATCCGTTGCTCATCTCTACTAATTTTTCTTCCGTTCGTGAAAGTACATTTTCGCGCTCAACAGCCTGTGCATCGACGTTCACTTCGCTCATATCATTGACAATGACGGCCACTTTCTTACCCTCCTTATTGTGTAAAATATGATTCAATAGTGTTGTTTTTCCTGCGCCTAAAAATCCACTTAAAACGGTGACAGGCAATTTAGTTTTTTGGGAAATGCTGCTCATAGTAATTTCGTTTTCACAAATGTAAAAACAACAACAATTAAATGCAACATTGTTGCTTTATTATTGTGCGCACTAAACCAAAAGTCTTCCAAATGCCCTTAACACTTATCAATGATTAAGATAAGTTTCATTTCACCTGATCAGCAAGACGTTGCCTTAAGATACGTTCACGATCAGCATCCCAATACTTGCAGTCCAGTTCTATAAACAAGGAACTGTAGGGTAGAGTTGACTCGGTCTTCAGTACGACAACACCAAAAAGCTGTGCTGCTTTATCCATTTTCGCAAATACTTCTTCGTGCATCAGCGGGGTTAATTTTATGTTCGGAAGTAATTTCTTTAGACTCTCCTGATATGCTTTTAAGCCTGGCGCGATGGTTTCATCTAAGTATCCAAGCTCCTTATCTTGGTAAAAAACAGGTCTTATATGTGTTTGCTTATCGAGTAGTCGCAATGCGGTATCCAATACCTCAGGCATCTTTCTTCCCGTATTAATAATCAGCATATTTTTGGTAGCAGGAGCGGGATAGGCCTTATCAACAATCAATATCCAATTGCGGTGACCTAACAAAGGTAATTGCTGCGAAAATAAATCCTTCCAGTCTGGTTTTAACGGCGGATCACCCAAATGACGTGGCGATGATTCACAAGCGACCATCACAGCAAACATCATGAAAAGAAGCAAATTATTTATCCATTTTTTCATAGCCATTGTATTGTTAGTGTATCTCCATTTTTTAGCATGACTTGCTTCTTAAAACTAAGGATCAGACGCCCATCGGTGCGTTTCAGCTCAACCAGTTCAATCGACCTTTCATTTTGCTTTACAATGAGTTGTTTTTTATTGAGCGATAGGTCATCCGCATCACCTAGATGAAATTCATTGAGCATCAATTGACCATATTTCAAGGTCAGTGTACACTGACATACCCCTTTAGTTTTTCGCTTCTGGGCATATGTCCCCCATCCTTTTGCTGTTGTGAAAGGCGCCTTGAAATCTGCTTTTCCTAACTTAGGGGCAAATCCAATCTGCCCTTTCGGCCCATGATAACTAAAACCGCAGGCGCTGATAAAGGTTCCATAACTTGCCATGGCACGTGCATAATGATCGCTGCATTCAATCTCATTAAAAGGATTTCTCTTGGCAGCATGATGGCGATCGTGGATCACCCTTGTCAATGTTAAACTTTCGTCAACCATGCCTTCAGCCATCATATGTGCTGCGACCTGATGTTCAAAGCCACTCATGCATTCATGGAAATAACCTAATTGCCAGGTAGTATTGTCCCCATAAGCCTTGTCTTCATTCTTTGGATTAGTGTTCATAACCATGCCCCCCTCCCCAGCCAAGGCATAAGGCCTTCCGCCAAGATGTGTTTTTATATAGGGACCAACATCCATAGTAAAGTTATATTTCCAGAGTGCTTTCAATGCAGACACAACATTCTCCTGACGATTGACCCCCGGCATGTCCACTTGTCTGCACCAGGCCTGACCATAAACCTGGTCAATATGACAGGTATTATAAGAGCCTAGCATCTTTCGCCCCTGCAGCATATCGGGACGATGAATATAATACTCTCCATTAAAGAGTTTGCTATCCATATTTTCAGATCCCTTCCTAACGTATTCCAAACACGATTTTTGAAAGGTTTTATCACCTACTTCCTTCGCCATCAATGCAGCAGCCTGTATTGCTGCGAGACATAACCCGACAATCCAGGCAATTTCACCTTCCCAGACCGCATCGAGTGTATTTTCCATTGGCGTATCGGTCATACCATCCTTGTTTTTATCCTGATCAAGAACAAATTGAACTGCCTTCTTAAGTTTAGGCCAGTTTCGCTTAAGGAATTCGCTATCGCTGCTCATCTGATGATCGCGATAGAAGCGTAGAATAACACCAGCCTGCCCATCAATAGCTGGTCTTTTTTCATATTCAGCACGAAAGATGATGGCACCGGTATCAGACTGAAAGCCAACACCTAAATCCGTCACTTCACGTAAATTACGTTCAAGATCCGGAAATATCCTGCCCATGGATTGCCCATATTGCCAAACGTGCGTACAGGTACCGGCACATGCCCCTACTCCTTCCCAGCCCCAAAATCTTCCCGAAGCAAAACGCATGGTGTTTGCTGTGGCCAGTGTGCCTATATTGACAAAAGTGCGGTCCATAAACCAGTAAGGCAGTGTTGTATCATTCCAGGTTTGCTGCCATGCCATGGTTTCGCTCTCGAGTTTTTCACGATTGTTCAAATAATAATTGATTACTTCGGCCGCATTATTAAACCTGGCACCATACCAATAACCTGATTGCGCATCCTTGAGGTGAAGTTTCAGTTTAGGGTGTGGATTGTTAAAATACCAAGATATTGCATAAGAAATTTGGCTTGTCGCCTTCGCTTTTATTGTCCGTTTTACCGTAAAGGCACCTACTTGCAAATCCGAAAAATCGACGGTCGAATCCACCCTATCCGCCTTTACCTCCTGCGGTTTTACAGGCCATTCCTGTAACCTCGTCGTGGGTTGCGCTTCGATATCAATACAGGTAAAAGCCATTGATCCATGGTCGCCAGCTTCCATGGCTTGAGTAGGAACCTGATCGCAACTAAAAAGCAACACTTGAGTATCGGCATGTTCCGCGAGGAAAGAGCGTTTGTTTACAGTATCAAAATCTTTCCGCCCTTTATGTACACCATTTTCCATCCAGCCCGTAACCGTTACATCGACTGGCGCGCCGCCCTTGTTCTGCAATTCGATATGTATTGTGGTAAGTGGCAACGAAGAATTGTCCTGATCTAAAGGAATAAATGGCGAATAGGCGACCAACACCACATCCAATGGAAAATCGATACTGCTATAGGTTATTCGACATGTTGGATATGTTGCTTCAAATGTAACTTCATCCCAGTGGTTTTCCCTAAGCTCCTTGATAACCTGCTTTCCATCGACTAAGGTCGAAATCGCAAAGCCCTGTTCCATAGTCCGCAGGTTGTCTGCTATAGCAGGCTCAATATAAGCAGATCCATCCCTCGGCCGCACAGTGCCAATTCTTTTCCATTGTTCCATTGTACATTTTTGGGCTCTATCCCCTCACGCTCACCATCATAATCCGTATTAAATATCTGCCACAACCATAGCCGACCATCACCTCCTATATAGACCGTACCCGAATGTAAACCACCCACAGGCATTCCAATGTACCGAAGCTCATTTTTACTTTTTCGATAAGTAATTTTTTTACCCTTTTCATACAGCGAATCAAACCATTGCTCGCTGAGACTTTTTTCCTCTGGAATGTTGTGAACAGGTTTATCCCAGGCAAATACGGTATTTGACCATACAGGAAATTTGCTGACCAATACGCCCAGGCCAACTAAACTGGCTTTCTTAAAAAAACTTCTTCTATCCATTCGTTTATAATTTATTGCCGTCCCGAATTTAGCGGAAGGAACTATTGGTTTGTCTACACAAGATATTGAAATATCCTTGATATCCAGCAATAAACATCTTCACAACAAATGGTTAATCAATAAAAAAGTTAAAGCCGCCTGATGTAGCAAAATCAGAGCGGCTCAGCTTACAGCACAGGAAAGTCTGTAAAGGTTACCTACCAGTGGATCTATTCGCTTAAAACAAACGCACTTTAAATCCCAGTTGATACTGGTCAATATGCGCATCCCAGTTGTCTACAATTTTATTATTCTTTTTGAACTGTCGGTATCTAAAATACAGCGCGCCAAGGTCTATCCCTAATGCGTAACCTATCCGTGTACGACTGTTGAATGCTGGTGTTCCATCATTGAGCTTATAAGCGTCGTCATTGAGCAACATATTAAGGTCTAGACCGCCCAGGATGGAAAATTTTCTTGTAAAATTAACTTTAAGGTACACCGGAGTGTTGAGATATTTCAGCGAACGGGTCCCTTTAGACAAACCTCCAGGAAGGGAGGCTGTGTTGTCATTAACACGTATTCTGGTTAAATTATAACTAGGTTCAACTTGAATATCCATTTTGCTATTAAGCCCAAATATCAAATCTCCCCCCAATTGATATCCCATTCTATTGGCGCCAAATGCATTCCCACTTGCACGCGAAATATTACCACCAACCCGAAGTCCAAACCCCATTTGTCCGTAACATGCGGTCTTGAAACCGAACAATCCCACGATCAAAAAACAAACTAGTGTACAATGCTTCAACTTTAATCGATCTATCTTTATCATTTTTACCATAAAACACACCATTACATTAGACCAATAACTGTTTTCCTGTAATTTGCAACTTCACAAAATAGGCTATATTATTTTTCTTTATACTTTCCTTCAATATTCGCGCTTCCTTCGTAAAGTACCTGTGGGTTCGCAAGAAGGCAAGGGTCAGTGCACACCAGATACGTTCATCGACCACCTGATTTTTTCTATAATTTACTTCCAGATACATCCTTTGATTAAGGTCAACAAAACTTTTACTCCCCAAATGAAATGAGACCGCATCCACAACTATTTCCTCCAGCAGATTTTCTGGCTTTTTCGAGGGCCTTGTTGCAAAAATGCACATTTCAACTTTTTTGATTACGGACTCTCCAACCAAATGTTCCTGTAAAAAACACCTTGCTGCAGATACGCTCCTCTGACGGGTTCCTTTTACCCCTTCAAATAGATAACCTATATCCTGAAAATAAGCGGCACAATTTACGACGAATTTATCTTCGACCGTCAAGCTATACTTTTCACTCAGGATAACTACCGCATTTACAATATCACGAACCCTATCAATCGTGTGAAAACACAGTTGTGGATTGTGGTTCTCGCGGTAACTCTGCACTAAAAAAAGATCTGCCTGCTGAAGTAAGTTTGTGTAATCCATTTAAACAAAACTAAAATTCCGTAAAAAATAGATTTAACATATTATACCAAAGGGGCTATTTTTTATACCAAAGGGCTCTTAAACAAAAAAGGCCAGGTAATCATACCTCGCCTTTATCCTTAAATTTTCCTTTTTCTATCAATTATCCCAAGCACCAAATCGCTTTAGATGGTTAATTGCTGTTATTTATGACATTATTTGATCGTTACAGCAAAAGCATATTCATCGGGAGGAAGACATTGTGAAGCGTCACAAGCTTGCCATTCCACTGTACCTTTTACTGTTGCAGTTCCTTTGTTGAGCGAAACTTTTTGCTGAAAGATCACTTCATTTGTAAAGTATCCTACATCCATTTTGAAAACCTCTTCGTGTTTAATCTTTGGTTTTGGTTCAGCAGTCTTACCTACCAACGCATAGTCAGCGGCTTTACTGAAATTGAAAGATGTTGGAATTGGTCCTCCATCTTTTACATTTTGAGAGTAAATGTGCCAACCATCTTGAATGGTAGCCTTCACGTAAACCATAGCTTCCTTGTTGTTCAATTTTTTGCTGGCCACAGTCCATTTTACAGGTTTATGGATCTGAGCGAATGCGCCCGAAACGGCGAACATAACCACGGTCACTAACAATAAAATCTTTTTCATGTTTGTATCAATTTTTCAGTTTATTATTTCATCGGCAGCACATTTCATACAGTATTTTTTCTGTAAAACACCACTTAAATGCTTACAACAATATTCGCTATAAACAGAATAAAACACAATATGATCACAATAAAACAATAAATTTTATCAAAAAAAACTAATTAAACCATATTTTTTACACTTTTATAGGCTCAGTTTTTTCAATTCCAGTAATATATTCAAAAAAGGCTATCAGACTAAAACAAAGGGAATTGTCAAACATTGTCTGTTGTGAGCTTGTGAACGCGTTCTGCTCTACAACTCCATCCTGAGCGAATCAATTTTACATAATTATCTGTATCTTATGCATGATTCACATTTATGCCATGGCTATACCAACCACAAAAGACGAACTCCTTCAAGCTATCCGTACAAATTACAGTAATCTTGTCTGTGAACTTTCCGATATTCCAATCGGTCAAACTAATCTTCTTATACTCCAGGGTCATGCTAAAGGAACAGTAATGAGTATAAATAATCTAATTTCCTATTTAATTGGCTGGGGTGAGCTGGTTCTCAAATGGAATAAGAAAAGTGAAGATGACAAAGAGGTTGATTTTCCGGAGACTGGTTTTAAATGGAATGAACTAGGCAAACTGGCTCAAAAATTTTATCAGGATTATGCCGACCTCGATTTTACGACTTTGTGCGCAAAACTAGATCAAACTGTTTTAACAATTATGGAACTCCTCGAGCAAAAAACAAACATGCAGCTTTATGGTGTAACCTGGTATGGAAAATGGACCTTAGGCAGAATGATTCAATTTAACACCGCTTCACCTTATCAAAATGCAGTCGGGAGAATCCGTAAGTGGAAAAAAGAAAAAAAATAGTAAACCATAGCTGGATAAATATTGTTATTCAATAAACACATATAATCATTACTATGGGAAATCTATTATATACTATCGCTGTTATTTTGGTCCTGATATGGGCAATCAGTTTTTTTGGCGGATTTGTTGGCGGAGGGCTAATTCATATTCTTTTGGTTATCGCTATCATTGCAGTGCTTCTGCGTGTAATTAAAGGAAACGCGTGAAGACTGTAAGCAGTTTATTGATTACGATAAAAAGCTCCTCATTTTAACGCTGAGGAGCTTGTATTTGCTGTAAATTCTTCAGTTAATAAACTTAAATATTCAGATCTCCTTCTTTACCTATATCTTCCGTTTCACCTGTTAGTCTACCTTTTAGCATCTTAAACAGGTTGACAATCATATTGGAGTCTGAATCCCAATAATGAGCATCTTTAGGCGTAACACGCAACAATCGGATATTGGGATCCTCCTTACCTTTCTCAAACCATCCTTCCATCATTTTGTTCCAGTAACGATCTATCCTTTCCTGATCTCGCGAAAGACTCGCTTTACCATTTATACTTAGAAAGGTGTAGTGTTTTGGGTCCGCATAAAATAAGGAAGCTTTTGGGTTCTGTGCAATATTCTTAAAGGTATCGCTCTCAGCAGAACAAATAAACCAAATATCTCCATCTTCGTCTACTTCTTGTCTACTCATTGGAACCCCATGTGGGTACTCCGATTCAGCTGGGAATGAACAGACTGTTCCCACATCGATTTGATCTACAATTGCTTTAAGCTTATCTAAAGCTTCTTTGTTATTTAAATTATTCTCTGCCATAATATGTCGTTTATTAAGGAACAGTATCCTGTAGAAAATCGTTTATTTTTTCAGCAAATTCAGGCTATCTTGGGTAGTGAAAGGGGAAAAGTACGAATAAAAAAAGGCAAATCAAGTAATTTTACGCATCCTTAATACTAATAATATTAGTAATTTTACATCAAAATAGTAGAAAATAAATCATGTTTGGTTTTGATGATAAATTGCAAATATTAGCTGATGCCGCTAAGTATGACGTAAGTTGCAGCTCAAGCGGAAGTAAACGAAAAAATAGTGGTGGTATAGGTGATTCATCGACTAGTGGCATTTGTCATACCTACACCGAAGATGGTCGCTGCGTCTCCCTGCTAAAAATTTTAATGACCAATTATTGCATCTACGACTGTTCATTTTGTGTGAGCCGACGAAGCAATGACGTACAACGGGCAGCATTTTCGGTAAAGGAAATTGTCGAATTGACCATGAACTTCTACCGTCGTAATTATATTGAGGGTCTTTTTTTAAGTTCGGGTATTTTCAAATCTGCCGACTATACCATGGAACGCTTAATGTTGGTCGTCAAGAAACTTCGGACGGAAGAACGGTTTCATGGTTATATCCATCTAAAGGCCATTCCGGGTGCGAGTGAATCGTTACTAAAAGAAGCAGGTCTATATGTTGACCGGATGAGTGTGAACCTCGAAATTCCCACTGAGGAGGGACTCAAGCTGGTTGCTCCCGAAAAGGATCATCAATCCGTTCGCGAGCCTCTAGCGATTATTAAAAATGAAATCCTCAACCTTCGGCAGGATCGAAAAAAAGAGAAGAAAACACCCTTGTTTGTACCAGCAGGCCAAAGTACACAGCTGGTTATTGGAGCAACTCCAGAGAGCGACCTACAGATTATGCAGGCCGCCAATACATTCTATAAAGATTACGATCTCAAACGGGTTTATTATTCGGGCTATATTCCCATCAACGCGACCGATTCCAACCTTCCCCAAATTGGGACATCACCACCTCTTGTACGTGAAAACAGACTTTATCAGACGGATTGGCTACTTCGGTTTTATGGTTTTTCGCTTCATGAAATACTCAACAGCACGCATCAACATCTCGATCTAGAAATAGACCCTAAGCTTGCTTGGGCGCTACGCAACCCACAATTCTTTCCCATCGACATCAACAGCGCTACGTATGAGTGGATTATCCGAATCCCCGGTATTGGCAGGCAATCCGCAAACAAAATTGTACAGTCGCGCAAATATGGAAAATTAAAGGAATATCAACTTCGAAAAATAGGAATTGCCTATAATCGCGCCAAATATTTTATGGTTTGCCAAGATACATGCATAGCAGGAGGCTTCCATTATCCCGAAAAAATCAGAAAGTCTATTCTTGAAAGTAACCCGCGTACACTGGTCACGGCTTCCAATACACAGCTAACACTTTTCTAATGGACTATATTTTTGACGGAAGTTATTCCGGATACCTCTGTTGTGTATTTGAAGCCTTTGAACGGAAAGAATTTGATAGCATTCCCACAACAGAAAAGTCTATGGAAATTAATATTTTTTCGGAGAAGCGACAGGTTCATACTGATGTAAAAAAAGCCATGCGCATTTTAGTGGGAATGGAAAAGATACTCGGAGCACAAGAAACAAAAATTTTTTATCATAACTTTTTGTCCGATAATCAATCTGAATGGCTCAATGGATTTCGGTTGATCATCGAACTTTTTCGAAGGGGAAAATTGGATATACGCAATTATGGATACCCACCTGTACTCCGTATCCATCAGACGATCAAAAAGATCAGCCGCGAACGACACCGCATGAAAGCTTTTATCCGATTTGTCAAGTCTAACGATAATCTCTACACAGCCATCGTTGAACCCGATTTCAATGTGATTCCCCTGGTTGTAGACTTCTTTAAAAACCGATTTGCCGACCAGTGCTGGTTAATTTATGATATACGGCGAAACTATGGCTTCCATTATGATCGCAAAAATATCTTGGAGGTATCCAACAACAATACACATGAGGTTCAAGATCCATATCAGCTAGAAGTGGATCTCGATCCTCAAGAAAAAGATTATCAGCATCTCTGGAAGACTTATTTTAAGAATACCTCTATTGAATCACGCAAAAACCTGAAGCTTCACTTAAGACATGTTCCCAAACGTTACTGGAAATATCTCGTCGAAAAACAATAAGTCCCTAATTAGTGAAAATCCTATTTCATATCATTATTTTGATCCGCCAAACAGCTTGCTCACCAACCAAATGACAATAGCGACTACGACAACAACCAATAAGATGCCCGACCATACACCAGCTTTAAATATACCTTCAATTGCTGCACAGCTCGACACGAGCACCAATAAACTCGACATGAGCGCAAATGGAATTATCTTTTTCATAAATACCTGTTTTAATTATTAATTGGAAGTATGACAATACTGGCCTTGAAAATGTTTTACAGCAATGACGTTCATGTACTTTTTACATCTCACTGCGGATACGTCCGATACGTTCACTGCATTAAATACTTGAGCAGTCCGTATTTTTTTTCACAAAGTGAATGCGCTACGTTATTTACACCCTAAAAATACGGTTAACTGGCCAAGGGAAGCTTTTGGGTACAGCATTTGATTCTGTTTACCCAAATAGCAAAATAGAATTTAAACAATAATTGACTAAAGATATGGACACTATACACCAAAAAGCACAAAAAATAGGATTGGAAAAAGGTTATTATCTATTATTAATGGCTATATTGGATTTACCTGTTGATGGTAAGAAAAAATCAGAAAAGAAAAAATAAACATAAAGCCTTTTTCAACTACATGAAAAAGGCTTTTAGTGATATTTACATCAACAATTTTTCCTAAACTCCTCAGGACTCATTCCTTTATTTGCTTTAAAAAATGTACTGAAATATGGTACATTTTCAAAACCAAGTTCAAAGGCAATTTCTTTTACCGTTTTAAAAGTATGATAAAGCAATCGCTCGGCCTCCAATAGTATGCGTCCACGGATAATAGTACCGCAGCTCGTCGATCTTTTTTTTCGACAAATCCGATTAAGATAGTTGATCGATATATTCAATTGCTCTGCATAAAATGACGGATAACGCTGCTGCGCATAATGACTATCAACCAAAGATTCGAAACTTCGGATTTTATCGTCATCATCCTCCTGCTTTACAACTACATGATCGACCACGATTTGCCGTCCCAAAATCTGGAGCAACATAATTAAATAGCGGCTCAATACACCGTGAGCACTCAATTTAACTGAATTATAAGCAGTTTCCATCAAACTTACTATATGTAGACAACTGATCATATCTTCTTTTGAGAGCACAAAAGCGTGCTTACATCTACTCCTTAAAAAATGAAAGGATTTTCTTACAGCAGTGTTCTGCCTTTCCATGAAAAAAGATTCTGTAAATAAGACACTGTATCCTTCTACAGACGAACCTGCCTGAAAACTACACACACAATTTGAATTTATGCTGATTATATCATGGGCAGCTATAATCTGTACGCTCTGATCCGCTACCATAGACAGTTCACCACCCTTGATAAACAAAAGGGTATAAAAAGATCTTAGATGGAGCGTATTTTGATTTGCTTTAGCTTGTAAAAAAGCTGCTATAGGCATAATAACGATTCCCTTCGAAGTGGAATCAATATCTTCTAATTTTAGAAAATCTAGTTTCTCTTTTCGTATTACCATTTCTTTATGATTATTCTGTAAAAAAATATTTGTAGAATAATCAAATGATAGGCGGTCTAAAAATTTCAGGTAGTATACCTCCGAAGGTATCGGAGGCAAAGTCTTTCGGATAGACAGTCTTCACAGCAGGTACTATTGGATAGCACAGCAAGATTTCCTTCACATACTGCACAAAGACCAATATTTCCACCCCCTTCATTTTGGCAAGCACATTGTTCACATCCTTTTGTTCAACCGTCTTTTCGCTGAGGAAACAGAAACCTTTGCAGCTCACTGCCGGTTCAAAACGATTGACGCAGAGATTTTGCTCGATATACGTGCGATTGCACTCAAATTCAATAAATGCCCACAATAGATTGGTTGCCTGCACACATATTGCCCAAGCCATTATCATACAAAACCACCATCTACAGCGCTGAAACTTCATTGATCCGATCTATTTTGTTGTGCTATTACGTTCGCGCAAATATTCTAAAATGGCACGTGCCTCTTCTTGCTTCAAGCCCAAACTAATCATTGGCGAACCATATTCCTTGCTAAGTACTTTTGCGTCGGCATCTTTCTCCAGCATGGTTGCCGGATCTAGCATCATGTTCATAATCCACTCCGGGGTACGACGTTTGATGACAGCATCCAATGATGGTCCTACTAATGTGCGGTCAAAACTATGGCACATTGCACATTTCGACACAAATAGTTCTACACCTCTATTTGCAAGCTGCGCATCAAAGGGTTTGTGTTCAAAGGACGTAATGGTTCCTACACCTTTGGATCCCTCTGTTTTATAATCGAGCATAGCCGCAGGCTCATCTACGGAAGGTTGCTGGGCACTATCTTCTTTCTTGACTTTTGTACCCTCATTTCCGCTGCACGCCAGTATAGCTACAAAACCGAAACAGCCTAGGATTACGTTGATTCTCTTTTTCATTTTTATTGTTTAAGTATATTGGTAAAATAAATTCTGTTTGTATTAAGTGACCTGCACCAGATATTTTATATCATCCTGATTTGATTTTTTGCCCTCTTTCCATAGTTCGACAATGACTTCCCAACGACCAGGCATAGAAAAATTAACAGTGCCTTCATAGTAACCATTACCTGTACTTTCAGCAGCAAAATTTTCCGAAGCCCCCGTTTCCGTAGTAGACCTATTGGTCTTTAGTTTAATGACATAATGATCTAATACCGGAAAATGATGACCATCCATTTTATTCATTAAAAATCGGATCGGGTGCTTTCCCTGCTTTACGCTATCAGGCAATAGGCAGGAAATAAATACGCGACTATCGTCTCTGGTTCCTGAGCTCATTGTTCGCATGGTTGCTGCTGCAGTAACCGGAATCTTGATGGCAAGTGTATCTTTTAGGCGATTGTGACTACGTATCGTATGTAATTGCCAACCCTTTCCCATCTGCGGGATATCTGCCATAATAAAAACCATTGGGCCTCTATACCAGCCGTCGCCGAGCGCGACGGGATGCTCAAAGGGGCCACCATGCTTCATACGTCCCATACTCATTTCTGGATAAAAATCAAGGGATTTGTCATTGATCGGAATTCCCGAGGTATCTCTTAAACGCAGATAAATGGTATGATATTTATTGTTGAGTTTGGCATCCGCATATACGGTATAATTGGTAACATCCCAAACAGTATCCGCTATACGGACCAGATCGGACTCCTTAGGCAGGATAAAATCCGTAGCATTCTTACCGTTCTTTTTTGAATGATCGCCAGTACAGGATGAAGCTGAAAAAGCAACTGAAAACGCGAGTAGCAGTAAGATTACGCCCCCGACAGTCCCGACACGGGAATATAAATTCATATGTATTGATTTAAATCTTTTGAAAATAGACAGTACCTGCCGTCAGTCAACATGCCGACAGCCCGTACAAAAAGCAAAATGACTTAAACCAAAGGTGGGTGAAAAATAGTGAAAATTGGTCTATAGCTATAGTTTGCCTGATATGCTGGAAGTAAGGTCTCTGCAGCCGCTTCTTCAAAAAAAGCGATATCAAGGTTAAAACATTGCTGATTATTGATAAATACAACGTCGATTATACGAGATTCCAGGTTCTTTTGTTCCTTATCCTCATGTTCACGCATTTTCTTCATCAAGATACATTGTCCTCTACAGGAAAGTGCCTTTTCGTTGAATCGATTTATACACTCATTCTTAGCGATATAATCTCTGTTAAATTCAAAAACAGTCCATAGCCATACCGACGAGAAGCTCTGCAGGAGCATCAGCGGCAGTAGAATCCATATCAATTGTTTCGCTTTCATGTATCGCTAGTGCAGCAAATATACTAATTATTGACATACCAGCAACGAACTGCCTCTTTTCAAAACGCTCAAACGTTTTCTAAAACATCAAGAAGTTTTAGTACATTTAGCTAAAAATCACGCGCTTTGAGCAAATGAAGTTTAACCCTCTTTTAGTCATTAAATTATTACTTGGGCTGTTTATCTGCATCGGAATAGCTTTAATCATATTGATGATGGTTCATAACAGCAAAGTTGTGGGAGCTTATGTCGTTTCCGGACTTTTCATACTATTTCCAGGTATTATCCTGTACGGTATGACCGTTGGATTTCGAGTATCCGAAAAAACCATAACACGACAGATTGCCCAACAGGAAAGTGTAACATCCGATCATAAAGGCCTATACTATCAAATCCCCTTGCTAAAAACAACCCAATTTATCTCCTGGGAAATTATCGAGACCATTAGCTACAGCAACTACCACAGCGACGACCAGGCGCAGTTCAACTTTTATCTGACACAACCGGCATTTCAAATCGCGTCAGAGAAACCGGGATGGATAGCCAAAGCACTCCTACCCCTGATAAAAAAAAGTAAAAAGGTCGTTATAGATGAGAATTGCATCAATTTTCCCGAAATACCAAAAATGTTAGAAAAATACTTTTCTCCTATCCATCCAGTTGACATGTGCGAATCTCATAAAAAAGGAACTCTCCTAAGCTCAAAAAACATCGTAATGGAAAATACAATTCAGATCGAAGAATATTGGAAACCAAATCCAAATTTTGAATCTGAAAAAGTCATTTATGACCGATACAACCGGACAATTGATGAACTGAAACAATCAAAAAACAGCTAAAATTTGTTTTCCTGAGCAAAATCACCCGCGTCATCGTGCAACATTCAACAGGTATTGCTTATTATTTATTACTACGTTGGTACATTGGCTGAGTGATATTTATGTCTGCAGCTGTGGCAAGCAGAATAAAAATCCAAAATAAGCTGATGGGAGATATGACATAAATTCCAGCAATTGTTGCTGATAAAATGGATAAATTTGTCCCTACTAAAATTATTGCGATGATTGATAGGATAACAGCATACTGGAATGACCGTAGTACTTCCTGGCGCAAGGAACGGGATGAAGCCTGGTCCCGACCAGAAACTGAACGCTGGCTTGCGTTTTTCAAGTCCATCCGCAGCCAGACTGCGGGCAATAAAGTACTTGAAGTTGGTACTGCTACGGGATATTTTGCCAACATTATGACCCTTGCGGGTTTTGAGGTTACTGCCGTTGACCTCTCCCCACAGATGATTGAATATGCAAAACTCGTCAGCCAAGAACTAGAGCTTCGCGTAGACTATCGGGTCATGGATGCACAGGTCTTACAATTTGAAGCCAATACCTTTGATCTCGTTTTCACGAGATTGATGACATGGATCATCCCCGATCTTGAGCAATGTTACCGTGAAATGGAACGCGTGCTTAAGCCGGGTGGAAAACTGATCAACCTGGATGCCGATTTCGGGAAAACGGTCTTTAGTACCGACAGGCACGATGAATGCCCATCGGGCGCTATCGATCAGATCAATGACATCAAATCGGCATTGGACATCAGTGCACATCCACGTCCTGCTAAAGACGTCGAACTATTGGAAGCAGTTGGATTTGGTTCTATTGAAGTCGATATGGATGCACAAAATCGTATTCTTGAACTCCCTTTCGAGACTGAAGGACTTTTTATGCTAGAGGCTATCAAAAAGTAAAATTTGTTCAACACCCTTGATGTGTGTTTCGTTTGGAAAAGTCGCAAAATAATTGGTTTTCGGATCTTTCATACCAACCGATCTTTCATGAAAAACTAAGTTTGTCATTTAAATTTTCATCAAAAAAAGCCCGATCTATATCGGGCTTTTACAATAGATAGATTGTTATTAAGAGACAGCCTGATAAGCCTTCCGCGGAAACGAGATCCGAACAGAAACACCTGTACCATGCTGATTCTCGAACTGCATTTTTCCATCAATCCTTTTGATCAAATCCTTACAGAGGGAGATCCCCAACCCTGCACCATTTTTGCTCTCAGATTTTTTACGATCCCAGCTATTGACAAAATTTAGATTATGGAGGACTTCCGACGTAAGTTCTTCCCCTTCGTTGCTGACGATGAGTTCCCACCGATCGCTCGGATCATCTATCAGTTGCAACACAATGCTACCGCCGACTCGTCCATATTTAATGGCGTTGCTAATCACATTTCTTAGCACAAAAGCGAGAATTCCTTTATGTGTATCCGCGCAAAAATCCGGATTCACCGAATTTATGATCTGTATATTGAAACGTTGGATTTCTAGCGTATAGATCCCCAATACCGCATCAATTTGATCGCGAATATTACAGTTCTCGGTATTTTCAAGTTTATCCCGGAGTTGTGACTCTGTCCATAGTAAGACCTCTTCCAACATCGTACGCGATCTGACCACCTGTCCTTTTAGATTTAAAAAGATGAGTTTAAGCTCCTCCTTATCAACTAGAGAAATATCATCAATCGCCAACAAAATTTCGACCGATGCAAATGGTGCTCTGAGATCATGTGAGGCAATCGATAAAACTTTAGTCTTGAAACTCTCGGCAATTTTTAATTCCTCATTATAATGGTGAATACGAATTGCCTGTTCACTGAGGATACTGTTTGCGGTCGTCAATTTGAGCTGCTCGACCTTTAACAACCGATTTTTTCGGATTAAAAAGTAGATCAGTACGCCTATCAGCGTTTTACTGATGACTATTCCAACAATAAGTAGAGTAATAATAGTTTGGCTTTGCACAATTTTTAGGTAATAAATTAACAATAATGACTAATGGAATACCAAAGCTAAACAATCACATGCTAATTAAAAAATTTACCTTAAAAAAAACTACACTTACCTCGATTCTTTCTTAACTCATTCAAAAAAAAGGCTAGATCAATATTGACCTAGCCTTTACAAAAAACTATCCTCTAATAGACGTATACCTTATATACCTTTGGTTTAATGAACAATAGCTCAGTAAAATAGTTTTAAGTATTTTATTTTTGTTTATTCGCCAAATAAACTTAGCTATTTTTAAATCCATTTCGGCGATGCTGCACTCTCAGCAAAGATTTCCTAAATTTCCAAAGCCTGCCTAAAGTTTATTGAATATGCTCAAAATTATTTGCAATTGGGTATGGCTGTCATCTCATCCAGTGACATATCCATCGCTTTCTTGGCCCACTTTTTTAGATTGTCCAAATCAGCTGTTTTTAACGCCTTATTTCCAAAGATTACCGCATTAAGTGCGTAATTTTTGGCATTCGCACAATTGCAATCTGGAATTATACTGTAAGCAGAAGCTTCTTTTGCTTTGCCTACAGCATCCTTAAGCAAAACTTTGGCATCATCCAGTGATCCAGCCTGATAGGCTTTTTTAAAGCTCATAATCCTTAAAGATGACAAAAAGTGCGGGGTCATTGCTCAACGAGTCGAGATCCAACTGATAATTTGTGAGCCTATCCTGATAACGGTCCATATCGCGTTTTAAACTCCTTACCTCTATGGAAAGTGCGTTCAAGATGTTGAAGGTCACTGTAAGGTTGCGCGATGATTGCGCAGAACCCTTGTTTTCAAAGACACCATCTTTTGCAATATCATGTAAGACGATCAGCTCCTTCAGCTCCTGGTCCACGTTCAACGAATCGAAACCTTTGCGCAGAAAGGAACGCGATTGGCTCGCCAATAACTTAATATCCTCCAATACCCGATTTTGGCGGATGGCTGCACGGTCCATTACCAAATCCCGGACACTCCTTTTAGCCGATTCTTTAAAAAATCGTTCCGTCTTGTCTACAAATCCCTGCTGAACAGAATCTTGGGGATTACCAAACAGCCCCCGTGAAAACAATATGATGAAGAAACATGCTAAAAATTTCCTGCGCATTGCCATTGAAGTTTATTTTTTTCCTTTAGGTATTTAAATTGTACTATGAACACCTAAATGTACATATATTGCTTTAATATTGTTTCATCATCCTTCATTTAACAGCAAGATATTTTATAGTTACCCTCCCCTCAATTCGATCTTTCACAAAACCAAAGCCGCTTCGGTCAAAACGCGATCAGTAGCCTAAAAACACGTCCGGGATCATTCAACCATGATTCCAAGGCCAATTGTGCATCCTCCGCCCGATAAATAGCCGTTATCAGTTCTTCGATCGGGCAGGTTTTCATTTTCAAGTAATTCATTACCGCAGCAAAATCCTTTGCCGTGGCATTGCGCGACCCGCTGATATCCAGTTCCTTTTTGACAAAAAACTGTGTATCAAAAGGAATCGCTTCCTTTGCATACCCGATATACAGCACTCTGCCTGTATATGCAGCGGCAGCAATGGCCGCCAGGTATGTTTCCTTTCGGCCAACGGCTTCTATAACAACATCAGCTCCCATGGACTGAGTCAACACATCCAACCTCGCAAGCAGATCTTCCGTAGCGCTATTAATCGTATACTTTGCACCTAGTTTTTTCGCTAGTTCGAGCTTTTCAGTACTCACATCGACAGCAATGACTGTAGCTCCCCGTAATGCTGACCGAATGATCGCCCCCACTCCGATCATACCACATCCAAATACCAATACAATATCGCTGTCTGTTACCGATGCTCGGTCAACGGCGTGGAAGCCCACACTCATAGGTTCCACAAGAGCCAATTCTTTGGATGAAAGCTGTCCCCCAGCGATGATCTTTTCAACAGGTAAGACAAGATATTCGGTCATGGCGCCATCGCGCTGTACACCCATAGTCTCGTTGTAACGGCAAGCGTTGGGCCTATTATTCTTACATGCGGTACAAACACCACAGTTGGAATACGGATTTACGGTAACTTTTGTACCAACCTTAAGATCAGTTGTCACATTAGTCCCCAATTCCACGACCGTTGCCCCAATTTCATGCCCTGGTATGACCGGCAAATTGACCAATGGATTCAACCCCCGAAAGGTATTCAGATCTGAACCGCAGAATCCAACATAGTCTACCTTTACGAGGACATGTCCATCCTTAACAGTCGGTTGCGGAATATCCATGATTTCCACACGTCCCTCTTTCACTATTTTTATTGCTTTCATTTATAAATGGCATCAAGATTTAAATAACAATTGCGTTGATTATGAATTGTACCAAAGCTCATATCGGAATTGATGAGATTTCCTGTTTTGGAATCTTTACTATTATCGTATAGTCAAAAATAATTATATAGAATGGAGAAAGGAACTACATTAGCGATAAAAACTAACACGATATCGATCCATCCCCATATATATCACAAAACCTCTCTTTCAAAAGTACCAAATAAAGGAAGGTTATTAACGATCAGACAAATTGCTTGATGCTAAAAAAATATTGCTCAGATAAGTTCAGCTACTAGTAAAGCTGTTATGAAACCATAGCCTTCACAAAAAACAAAACGCTCGGAATAATCCTAAAAAAAAACATAAAACGATCTCAGAGATGCGTTGATTGCGCAAAAAAAACACATTATCGACAACTGTAGGTAAAAAGTGCTATTTTTTTTAGAGAAAACGAGTATTATTGTATCTGAGATTAATATAGTATGTAACTATTTTTCCGCTTCGCATAATGATAAATAACGAAAAGAATAAACTCGATTTTACACTATTGAATATTGGCTATGCGGAACATCTGGCAGATTGGAACTTTCAAAATATTAAGAGTCCCTTTGCAAGAATACATTATGTATGTGAAGGTGAGGCATCTATTATTTTAAAGGATGAAATCATTAAACTTCGACCCGGCCATCTCTATCTTACACCAGCCTATATCCATCATAGCTATGCCTGTTCTGCTAAACTCTCGCTCTATTACATCCATATCTATGAAAATCCCGAAATTAGGTCAAGTATTTTTGATCGTTACACTTTTCCAAAGGAGATCAAATCTGATCAGCTATTGGAGACTGTCATCCAGCATCTCTATGCCTCGAATCCAGGTCGTGAGTTAAAAATTTACGATCCAAAGGGCTACGATAATTCATCAGAATTAATGAAAAACATGGCACTTCAGACGGCTTCGCCTTTCGCCAGAGCCTCCGAAAACCAAGCGATCATTCATTTGTTGATGAGCCGATTTCTAGCAGAAGCGACCAACAAAATACCGCAAGTAGAAAAACGACTTCTGCGTGTACTCGATTACATAGACGAAAATATCAATCATACGATTTCAATCGAACAACTTGCCAATCTGATTTTTATCTCCAAAGATCATCTGATCCGACTTTTCAAAAAACACATGAATGCCACACCGGTACATTACATCAATCAAAAAAAAATAGAAAAAGCACAGTTGATGATGTTAATCGATGAAGACAATATCCAACAGCTGTGCTTTAAATTGGGCTTTGAAAATATATCTTATTTCAACAGGCTCTTTAAAAAAATAACGGGCGAAACACCTACGATTTATAAACGTCGAATAAGCAGATAAAGCAACCCATTACGAATAAGATCTTGAAGACATTACTTTCGTTGCTAATTATGATGCCCCATCGGCAGCTTAATTTTCTTTAACTCCTCTAAATTATGTATTGGTCGCTCCAGATTGTAAGGAATCGGCTGACGCGAAAAACACTGAAAGTACTGCAGACAAGCATCTTTCCACCAAACTGCATCTCTAGCCTGAATTCTCAGTTTAGCTTGAACAGCCAAAAAACGTGGTCGATCAATATATTTTTCCATACGATCCCAAACTTTTTGAAACTCCCTCACTTTTTGGACACCGTGGTCATAACGGAAACATAATTCGGTCCACAGCGTATTGCCGCTATTCATTCGATAATTCCAGGAGACATGATGAAACCACAATAAAAGATTTTCAGGACAAGTGGATGTATTCCCATAAATCTTGTCCAAAGGTGGATTATATTGTATTACGGCACGACTTCCATTAACCGTTCGGTCAAAGCCCAATCCCAAAGTATCCGCATTATGGTAATACCAAGGCATCCAATCTGGACGTCCCCCCGGAATATCTCCCCAAGGTTCTGGGCCATAATGATGCTCAAAAGCAAAAAGGTGATGTAGACCTAAAGGCATCATATAATCGACTGCTACTTCCCTCGATTCCAGCATCAGCTTCTTTACAGGTTCCACAAACTCCTCGACTCCGGTAAAAGTCATACGTATCCACTCATCTGCTATCTGAGCCGACGAAAGGCTATTGTTCCACGCCAGGCGCCCAAAGGCGTACCAGTTGGCCTGGGCAAAATGATGCCCTGTCCAATTGGTATCCAAACCAATATTGGCGACAGCAGCGATTGCAGTTTTACGTCCCAAATGCCCCCTACTGCCGGTCAATTTTGACACCGTTTGCCCTTTCCCATTGGCATAGGTATCACTATCCAATACTTCCTTAAACAAAGGGGCCAAATAGACCAGATGATTAGAAAAGCCCAAATACTCCTGTGTCAATTGAAATTCGAGCATCTTTGCTGTATTTGGCATCGCGCCCAACAATGGATTGAATGGCTCTCGGGGCTGAAAATCTATAGGCCCATTTTTTACTTGAAGAATAACATTGTCCCGAAACTGGCCATCAAGGGGAACAAACTCTTGATAAGCCTGTTTGGCTCGGTCATCTTTAGTCGGATGATAGACAAAAGCCCGCCAAAACACTATACCACCATAAGGACTTAGCGCATCGGCAAGCATATTTGCCCCATCCGCATGAGTTCTTCCGTAATCTTGCGGTCCTGGTTGTCCTTCAGAATTTGCTTTGACCAAAAATCCACCGAAATCCGGAATTAATGCATAAATTTCTTTGACTTTGGATTTCCACCAGCGCTTAACCTCCTGATTTAAGGGATCTGAATTGGTTAAACCGCCTATATTTTGGGGTGAGGAAAAATTGATTGACACATATACTTTAATTCCATATTTACGAAAGACATCCGCCAACGCTTTAACCTTTATCAGATAATCCGTCTTCAACAGATCCGACGAAGCATTCACATTATTCAATACCGTCGCATTAATTCCTATCGAAGCATTGGCTCGTGCATATTGTTCATATCGGGGTGAAAGTGTATTCGGCAATTCCTCCCAGTTCCATAATGAATGCCCGGCATAGCCGCGTTCTATTGTCCCGTCGAGATTATCCCAGTGGTTTAAAACCCTGATATCATAGACAGGTATTTCAACGAATCCCGAGCGGGGTATCCCTGCTCCCGTTTCCTGAAGACGTAATAAATGATAAACAGCATATAATATACCCACAGATTGGCCTGCAATCATATAAACCTGATTTTCGTGTTGGCTAATTTGATAGCCGTCTTTTAAATCCTTTCGGCTAGGATCTAATTTTAAGATGACATCCCCTCCCTTCCAGTAACATTCCAGTTCCTGTTTTGCCAGTGCCAAGGTTACATTGGTTGATTTTCCTTTGATAACCTGGATGGTGCCTACAGGTTTTACCTGTTTTGAAAACCGCAGCCACAATTGGCTACCATCCTCCGACCTTAAAGTAGCGGGGAAAATAAAAAGCAACGCCAACAATAAGAAATGGAAATACATAGTATACCTCATCCGTAAAAAAACTAATACATCTTTTAAGAAGACAATCCATCTATTGGCTTAATATGACCATTCTCATCATACGTCAACTCAATAACTTTCATGCTTCTGAGCCAGGTCTTTCCTCCAGATGGAACCGAGTCGTGATAAAATAGGTACCACTTGCCCTTGAATTCCACGATGCTGTGGTGTGTGGTCCAACCAACAACAGGCGATAAGATCACCCCTTGATAAGTAAATGGTCCATAAGGATTGTCTCCGATGGCATAACAAATCAAATGGCTGTCGCCTGTAGAATAGGAAAAATAATACTTACCTTGATATTTATGCATCCAGGAAGCTTCAAAAAATCGCTTTTCCGTATCCCCATGCTTTAATGGTTTGCCCTCTTTATCTAAAATAACTAGATCCCGCGGCTGTTCCGAAAACTCCAGCATACCAGCAGACATCTTGACAACCTTAGGCGACAATGCAGTTTCATCAGATTTTGGCAATTCATTAGGCGAAACAATCTTATTATTCCGATAAAATTGGAGCTGTCCACCCCATATACCACCAAAATATAAATAATAGGAACCATCTGTATCTTTAAAAGCACATGGATCAATACTGTAGCTTCCCTTAATTGGATTATCCTGCGGCACAAATGGTCCATAGGGTTGGTCTGCCATAGCGACACCCAGTCTAAAAATATCGTTTTTGTCTTTCATGGAGAAATACATATAGTACTTCCCATCTTTCTCGGCTACATCGGAATCCCAAAGCTGACGACCGGCCCAGGGAATGTTTTTTACATCCAATACCTTTCCATGATCAACAACCTCCGCATTGATATCTTCTAGGGAAAATACATGGTAATCCTGCATATCAAAATGGTCGCCGTTATCATTTTCGGGGATGCCGCTTTCCCTATCGTGAGAGGGATAAATATAAATTTTGTTTTCAAAAACATGTGCTGAAGGATCAGCCATGTAATCTCCGGGATATAAATACTTACTTTTGTTCATTTTTCTTATTTCTTTTTTTTTTGAGTCAACGCAATAATATCCTTTACAAAAGGTTTGGGCTGATAATTCCGGTCAAATAACAACGGATAGTCTGTCCGTCCCGGAATAGGCCAGCCATTCTTCCATGAGTCTCCATCGCCAACACCCCACAATGTCACACGTGATATTTTATCCCGATGTTTGAGATATAAATTAAAAAAAGCTACATATCTCGCTCCCAACTCATTCATTTTCGCTGCAGGAAGTCCTTTTTCGTACGGATTCATCGCTTTACTGTAGGCATGACGCTCCCCTATTTCCGCTCCCATATTGGGACGTACATGCGGTAGGACCGAAATATCCATTTCCGTCACCATTACCTTCGCACCAAGCCCCGCAAATCCGAGTATGGTTTTTTCGACTTCATCGACCGATGGATTGTCCAATGCATTATGTTCCTGCATACCAATTCCAGTGACCTGCCCACCGGCAACCTTTACCTGTTGCACCATGCGCATAATACCCTTTCTTTTTTCGGGGATAGCAGTTGAATAATCGTTATAATATAATTCTGCATTTGGATCTGCCTCATGCGCAAATTTGAAGGCCAATTCAATGAATTGCGGCCCGATGATCTGGTAGAATTTGCTTTTACGCCATTCTCCATTATCCAATATGGCCTCATTCACCACATCCCAACCAAATACCCTTCCTTTATAACGGGAAACAACGGTTTGTATATGCTTCTGCATGCGTTCGATAAGTACCTCTCGGGTGACCTCTTTCCCATTTTTATCGACAAAAAACCAAGCTGGTGTCTGCGAATGCCAAATCAGCGTATGACCGATAATTTGCATTTTATTTTTTTCTCCAAATGCGACAAAACGGTCCGCATCTTTAAAATCGAACTCACCTTCCCTTGGTTGCAAAAACATACTTTTCATACAATTTTCGGCAACTATGGAGTTGAACTGCGTTTTGACCACCGCGACCGCTGCCTGATCGCGCTCCCATATCTGATCAAGGTTTAATGCTGTTCCTATAAAAAATTTACCCTCAAATGCATCTTTCAAGGTCAATGAATCAGGAGCCCGCTTCAGGTTCTGCAAAGTGGCTGAAGCAGCAGGACCAAATAGTAAGGCTGCTACTGCCACAACAATAGTTTTTAACATCTTCATGGTTTATTTTTGATTAATAAGTATGTCTTGATTCTATATCTTGGTTGATTTTGTCGATCGTTATATCATCCAGTTCGTATTTGGAGATAACATACATCGCGAGCACCAAAAGAACGGCAGGAATAACAGCCACCAACCATAGAATTCCCTTTTCAGCCAATGCAGATTGTCTTACGGCATTATCTTTATCAAATTCAACATAAGTCAGTACCAATCCAGGGACGACACCTCCCAATGCCATTCCAGCCTTATAAAAAATACCTGTCAGTGCATTGACAATACCCGAAATACGCTTACCGGTTTTATATTCACCATAAGATATGACCTCAGGCACAAGAGCCCACATATACCCCGTAGCGACGATTACACCCGTTGACTTGATAAACTGAGCAGCCAATACCAGTCCAATATTACTCTTGAGTGTCTCGTTGGATGAAATTATGTACAACATGAGCATTCCAAGGATAGCGACACTCAGAAAAACATAGAACATTTGCTTCTTTCCTATTGTACGTTTGATAGCCGGCACCAATGGCATAAAAATAAAAGCAGGCAGGGAGCCCAGAGCCATAAAATAAGGCAGCATATCCGGAGCATGTACATTATAGATCATGTAGTAGGATCCTGCCGAATTACCGATGGCCATCATCGCAAATGCTGTAATGAAAAAAAAGGCCAAAATACGCAAAGGCCTATTGTGCTTAAATTCTCGCCATAGATCAGATACGCGTACATTATCAGTATCCTTTTCATCCATAATAACCCGTTCTTTTGTTTGTGAGAAACAAAAAATCAGAAGCGCCAATCCGACTAAAGCATAGATCAGCATCGTTGTAAACCAGGCTTCGGCCGAATCTTTTGAGTTTATCTTTCCATCCGGAGCGAGATACTGTACGACCAGCGGTACACCATATCCAACAGCCAGTCCGCCCACGTTCGCCATAAACATGCGCGTCGATGTTAGTTTTGTCACCTCGTCCGTATCCCTCGTCAAGGAAGCATTTAGAGCACCATAGGGAACATTCACTAAAGTATAAAGCATTGAAAGGCCAACATATGTAATATAAGCGTAGGCCAAAGAACCCGAAAAGCCATTCCAAAAACACAGAATTGCAAACCCTGTCAATGGAATTCCTCCCAGCACCAAATAGGATCTGTACTTTCCCATCCGGGGATTTCTCTTATCGACAAATGCACCTACAATGGGATCCCACAGCACATCCACAATTCGAACAATGAGAAACATGACTCCTGCCGAAGCAGCAGAAATTCCATAAACATTGGTATAAAAAATCAGGAGGTACATCGAAACAGTCTGGTAAATAAGATTCTGTGCAAGATCACCAGCGCCAAACCCCACCCGTTGTTTCATTGAAAGTTTGTAAAAACCTTTAATAGGCTTTACCTCTGTTATACTTTGATCCATATAATTGGTTATTCGATTAGTTGAATTACAAGGGTAAAACTACAAGTAGCTTTCTACCGAGAACCAATACAAATGTTTTATATTCCAATAAAAATGTTTAAAAAAGGCTGTCCATTTCCATTGGACAGCCTTTTTCCACATGTTTGTAAAACCGCTTACCGGCTAACGGTTCAATTCTTTACATACTTTACAAGATAGCTTTTGGTTTGTCCTTTGTAAACACAATCGACCTGTGCGTAACCAGTCACCGAGCTGCCTTGTTTAACTTTGATTTCAACTTCAGGGTTATTTGCCATAGCCTTCACCACAGGAATCTTCTTGTCGTTGGTTTCCATTGGAAAAGTAACTTCATAATGGTTGTAACCAACGATGCCGTTCTCATCGGTAGATCGCACAGGAATCGAAGGCAACATTAGTTTTTTTCCATTCACTGTAATCGTAACCGAAGGCGGTACCGGACGTTCAATTTTTTTGTCTTTCGAACTAAATCCCAATCCTATAAAATCAAAAAGTGGCTTGCCCTCTTCACCCTCAGCGACCAGAAACAAGGCATGTTTGCCATCCAAGTGATCGACATAATTAGAAACATCGACCGTAAATTGCTTTACTGTTGTCGCGGTATTTGCAGGAACTGTTATTTGAGCAATACGCTTTCCTTTCCAGGTTTCGTTATCCCAAGGGCCATCCAGCCACACGTTAACTTTAAATGAAGCTTGTGTTTTTGGTGTAATAAACAGATTGAAGGTCGTACGATTTCCTTTTTTTGTTCCCTCAAACGCCTTTAATCCAAATTTATCCTGTTTTAGGCCTCCAAAACCAAAATATTTAAAACCTGCGATAGTTCCATTTTTCATATTTGTCACAGGCATATGGTTATCCCATACGTCCCATGAATCCTGTTGTAAACTGATATCTGAAAGATAACAGGCATATCCAGCCGAGTAATACCGATAGGGGTCTAATCCATAGAAATGGAATCCTTCCGATGTCACCTCTGCGCCTTTATATTCTTTTCCCTGCTTATCTTTGATGGTTAAATTTTCTTGAAATGGGTCAAAAGCACGGATAGAAACCATCCCACCATCTTTTACGCTTTTTTCATCCCACGAAACTTTGATAGGTTCCACTACCGCCTGCCGTGCAAAGCCAAATCCGCGTGGCGGTCTATGGTAAAATACGTACCATTGTCCATTGATCAGTTCGATACTGCCATGGGTATTATGCCCCGCATTGCTGGTTTCGATAGCCGATCCGTCTTTATTTAATACTGGAGCACGCGAATCGACCAAAACACCACCACTCTTCCAGGGCCCCAATGGTGAATCCGCCACCGCATACCGCAAGGTTGAATTTGAGCTTCCTACCCCATATTCAGGACCCGAATAGCCGCTGTATACCGAAACATACTTGTTGCCGACTTTACGAATTGATGAAGCTTCAAAAAAATTAAAAGTTCCTAAATCCTCCCCCTCAAAAATATTAGGATACGCGGTACCTTTTGGATCACGCAATTCACCATATCGTGCACTTGCTGGCAATAGATAATTAATAATTTCGGTACCTGGTCGTAGCGAATACATCGTTTTCTGATCTAACTGTGCCGCCATCGAGCGTTGAAACCCCCAAAAACCGTATGCCCGGAATCCAATTTCATAATCAGGATCTTTGGGATCCGTCACATATTCAATGTAAACAGCCGGGTCAAACCCTAAGATACTTCCGGGCAAAGTACGTTTGCCGTCTTCCGTGAGGTTTATAGGTTTAAAGGGGCCATTCGGTCGATCGCCTTTGACTACCATTGCTTCACGTTTATCTCCTCTGCTGTGCGGAAACAAGTAGTATTCTTTTTTTCCATCTTTACGTTTGACCTCTACAAGATCTGGGGCATACATCACATCCCATTTTCCATCAATCGGATAGCTAAAAATAGCACCCTCGTCTCGCCAGCTCGTTAAGTTTTCAATCGGCGCTGACCACATCCGAATGTCAGGTCCACAATAACTCGTAAAACGTAAATCATGGGAACCAATGATATATGCGCGATATTTCCCTGGCTGGTCAGGATCTTCAAAAACACGGGGTTCACCATCAGGGAGATGCTCCCAAAGTGGTAGGTATGGATTACCTATAGACTGGTGCACAAACCCCTTACTGAGATCCTTCACCATATTTTGCTGCTGCCCCAACGCCCGTGTTGTTGATAAAATTCCCGTAACGGATAATAACAATACCATTGTCCGTTTTTTTAAGACAATATTTAGTCCCTTCATAAATTGATTATATTAATTACTTAAATTGCTGAATTATATTTTATACTTTTCAATTGATTTTTTTGCTTCGAACTACTCATGCTACCAATTATCGGTACGAAATGGCACAGCTAGCATTCCTTCCTTATTGACTAGATTTGCATCTTCGGGATTATTGCTCCATGCATAGCGGACTGCCTGTGGATTGCTGATCTTTGGATGACTCAATACAACCTCATTCCCACGTATAATTGCATTCGCCCATACAAATTTTCGGTCTGAACCTGCAATCGCAAAATGTTGCAATTTTTTACCATGACGGATAGCCAGTCCCTTTCCAATTTCGTTGAATGAAACGACAACTTGATTTCCATCGGTCCGCATATGTTTAAACCGTGGGCCGGAGGCGACTACCTGTTCACCATACAACATCTTACGCGCGCATAGAAATAATCGCTTTGCCATATCCTTCTTATTTAGCGGATGTATATCATTCCACTCACCAAGATCATAAGTCACGGCGAGCGCTGTTAAAGGAACCTCTTTGCTAACCTCAAATTGAGCCTCCCTGATCCTTGCCCAGTTAGACTCCGCCGGTACCGTATCTTTGGCCATAAAATTGGGCAGCTGCACCATCAAAAAAGGAAGCTGAGGCTGACCAAATTGCGCGCGCCAATTACTGATCAAACGAGTAAGATAGCTTTGATAATAGGATGGATCAACCGCATTTGCTTCCCCTTGATACCAGAGAACACCTTTTATTCCATAGCCGCGCAATGGATAGATCATTCCGTTATACAGGCCCGAACCAACCTGCCCCAAATGCCGCAGGCGGCTTTTATACTTTTCAACTTCTTCCTGGTCGATCGCAATTTGCCAACGCCATTCGCCTGCAAGATCAATACATACATCGTCCAATCTAATCTTATAGGATTTATCGGGTGTAAATCCGCCATCCCCTCCATCCGATCGCAGGCGCACGGTTAAATTATTTCTTCCTGCATGAAGTATCCCTGCAGGAATATCGTAAATCCGTGGCGGGTAACGGTAGGCAGTAGAACCTACAAAATGACCATTGACATACACCGAATCGCTATCGATCAAAGTCCCCAAATACAACTTAGCATGCCGCCCTTCTTTAGCTTCCGGAACAGTGAAATTCTTACGGTAATAACGTACCCCTTTAGTAGTTCGCTGCGCTTTTTCCCAGTATCCAGGCACCAGCACCGTTGGCCAATCCGAATCGTTATATTCTTCTTCCGTCCAATAATCCGCTCCCAGATCTCTTTCGGCCAACCGAAGGCTATCGACAGCATGTTGGTCTAGCAACAATTCAGGAAACTTTTTCAGATATTTCTGATCAATCCAGCGCTCTATTCCTGATCCGCCGAGACTAGATACGATCATTCCGACAGGAATACCATTATGCCGATAGGACTCCATAGCATAAAAATAGGCCAATGCCGTCCAATTCATAACATCAGAGGCGATTCCCGAATGCCATCGTTCACCAGAAGGTATATCTTCCTGCCTATCCACTAGACTATTTTGTGTCGGCACCTTGAAATAACGGATCATATGATTATTCGACTCATTTATTTCAGGAAAACGTTCCACAAGCCGCTTAATCGGTGTCTCCATATTCGACTGCCCCGAACAGAGCCAGACATCGCCAATTAACACATCCCGAATAACAATGTCATTGATCTCCATGAGATAAGGACCACCGTAATGCTGTGGCGGGATATGCACAGACCACTTACCATCCCGCCCTGCTTCTGTATAATAGTATGCACCTCTAAAACGAAGAGTAATCTTTTCGCCTTTCGCTGCCCATCCCCAAATATTGAGATCGATATCCCGCTGTAGAACCATCTGGTCCCCCAGGACTGCTGGCAAGCGTACACTGGCAGCACATGGTAGTAGTCCGAGAAGCCAAACAGTAACCAGCGTTAGACGACTAAAAAAAGATGAAAACCAAAAGACATTTTCTATTCTAAAAAACATATTCTACCACATTACCTTCCAAATTTCCAACAATCGAAAAACAGAATATTCGACGGAGCCTTGCCTTTAAAAACAAAGTATAAATCGTGTATTCCTTTCACTTTATCGGCTAGTACGGTCTCCACTGTAGTCCACCGGTCATCGCCCCCTGTCATAGGAACTTGTATGGTAGCTAATAAAGCCCCGTCGATCGCTCCCGAACGAACCTCCATGCTGACTCCACCGTTATGTGTTGTTCCCACCCGTGCAAAAAAAGTGCGGGCACCTTTCTCACCAAAGTCAACATTTTTCACACAGGTATAAGCTCCATCTTTCCTTGCCTTTATAAAAACACCTACTTTTTCACGCTGATAGGATTTAACATGCTCGGACCAAGCCATCATTTCGGCCTGATGAAGTTCGTAAGGGTTTACGTTTGCTAGCCCCTGAGTAATTCCTGCAGTCATTTTCATCGGCGGGATACTGCCGTCTGGATTAAAGTTTAATTCCTGCACAGCAACAGAGCGCGTGAAACCTCCCCCACCGGGTAAAGCTCCATTGTGATAAAAGAAATAAGTCTTCCCTTTAAAATCGACAACACCAGGATGGTTTGTAAATGCTTTTCCTTCGGCTGACATAACTACACCACCATACTTCCAGGGTCCTTCGGCTTTTTTGCTGGTCGAATACCCAATAAATTCAGGTAAAGGGCCTCCCGGCCAAAAAAGATAATACAAGCTGTTTCTTTTGTACAACCAGGGACCTTCCTCGTAGGTTGTAGGTCGTTTCGGATCTCCCGCTCTTTTTCCAAATGATGCTGCTGTCATCGGAACCTCAACGATATCACCCGCATAAGAGATCATATCTTCATTCAGCCTAACATATTTCAGCTGAGGATTCCCCCAGTACATATGTGCCTCACCATCGTCATCAATAAACACAGTCGGATCGATATCGCCCCATTCACTCTGTAGTAATGGTTTTCCCAAGGGATCATGAAAAGGTCCCAACGGACTATCAGCAACTGCAACACCGATCGCACCACGATTGTTGAGTTTAGAAATAACAGGCACATATAGATAAAATTTACCATTCTTTTCAACACATTGCGCCGCCCAAGCATCCCCTTTTGCCCATTCAAAATCTGTATAAGAGAGAATCGCACCATGGTCGGTCCAGTTCACCATGTCATTGGTTGAATACACCCGCCAATTGTTCATATTAAACCAGGTGGATTCTTCTTCATCCTGCGTGGTATAAAGATAAAGACGGTTATTATACACTAATGGTGCCGGATCCGCCGTATAGGATGTCTGTACGATCGGATTTTGTGCTTTTAACGTATTTATTGAAGGCAAAAACAGGAATTGGAATCCAAACAGCAATAACGTAAAAAATTGTTTCCTCATATCATCTTAATTTATGGTTAAATGGAAGTAATCAAAATCTACGTAACCACCAGCCTCTTTACTCGCATAGTTAAAAAGTCCGAACCGATACCCCATAAAATGAGGGATGGTGTAACTCATTTTTAGCACGTTACCTATCATCTTCCAATGGTGTCCATCGGTACTATAAAAAAATTGGGCCGTATCTTTTTTGTTTGAAAAATCGCAGTTTGCTTTAAGAAATATACGCTGCTGTTTGAGATTGATCTTCGCCAGTTCTTGTGGCGCCCCCGTCATCGCATTAATCATTACCAACGATTTTGTATTTCCTTCCATCCGGACTCCTACTAAACCATAGTCTTTCTGCAATAGCGATAATCCTGCAAAATCACCATCTTTCATGTTAGAAACCTCTACAGCAATAGCGGCGCTGCAGCTCGGGCCGATGGTCCGTTGCGTCAATGTATTTTTAGCTGAAAGAAAGTCATCAGTAAGGTCGCCGGTTCGCAGTCTTAAAAAGCCACTGCGTTCGGTCACTGACCAAAGATCAACAACTGGGTTATGGTTCCATTGCCATGCCAGGGGAAGGGCGGCTTGTCCGGCTTTCCGGTCAAAATCATCCGAGTCAACAATTCCGGGGCTTAAGCTTTTATTTGCGGGAAGATCCAATGTGGCCGGGACTTTTCCGTCAATACCAAGCACTGGCCATCCATCTTCCCATTTGACAGGAACCAAAAACGGAATTCGGCCTACAGCACCATAATCCTGAAAAAGATAAGCATACCATTTTCCGTTGGGCATATCAATCAGACCTCCCTGTGCCACACCCTGATCCTGCAAAACCACTTTCCCCTCATACGGACCTTCCAATTGGCTCGCCCGATGTACAATCACCGTGCGCATTCCTCCCGCTGGCCATGAAATATTAAAAAGATAATACATACCATTGATCTTAAACATTTGGGATCCTTCAGCAGGTAAACCGGCTTTGCCTTCTTTAGGCTTGGAAGGTAAAGAGGCATCGTCTATCAATACGCGTTGTGTTCCGGCTTTAACACCTGAAAAATCAGGCAATAATTCAGCAATATAGATACGTCCCCCACCCCAGATCATATATATTTTCCCTCCGTCAAAGAATAAGCTATGATCGTGCATCATCGGCTGAAATTCTTTCGAAACCCAGGGGCCATGTTCAATATCTGCTGTGTGGTAGACATGCGTTTTTCCAGTATTGGCCGAAAATGTACTGACATAGTACCGCCCCTCATGAAAGCGCAAACTGCTTGCCCAGGAGCCGTGCCCATACGCATTTTTATGGTTTGACAGATTGAGTTCATCCTGATCGCCAAGACGATCGTACGCATAATTAATCAACGTCCAATTGACCAGGTCTTTGGACTTCATAATCGGGACACCGGGGTTCATGTGCATGGTCGTACTGCTCATATAATAGGTATCACCGACGCGTATCATGGACATATCGGGCACGTCAGCAAAGATGATTGGATTATGGGCTTGCTGCGCCAATGCTCCCAAAAACGGGATCATTAAGGAGAAGACAAAAGCGCCGATTTTCATTCTTAACATATTGACAGGATTTATTAGTCGCATTAATTTAGTAAGCCTTAAAAGTATAATGTTTTCCAGGCAAGGTTTGTACATCGTATTCATAATAGCTTGGTAATTCAATTCCTTTCAGCTGTGAATCTGCAGATTGAATACTTACTGGTGTTATTACAGGAGCTAAAAGGGTATTAGTCTGATCGCCTTTTGCGATTTGAAGTTCAGATCCTTTCAATGGCGAAGCTGTCCGTAGCCGCAAATTACCGCCTAAAGGTGAAAAGACCATTACCTCCTTTATCTTCCCTTTTTTCCATTGCATTTCAATTTCAAATCCACCGCGCGCCTTGATACCCTTTACCCAACCCTCTTTCCATTGATCGGGAATCGCTGGCAGCAGATGCACAGCGCCATCGTGGCTTTGGACCAGCATCTCCGCAATACCCGCTGTTAAGCCAAAATTACCGTCAATCTGAAATGGAGGATGTGCCGTAAAAAGATTTGGATAGGTACGTCCATCGGGATGGTTTTCATCGGAAATGCTCAGCATTTTCTTTATAATTTCGTAGGCATGGTTTCCATCCAATAAACGGGCCCATAAATTTATTTTCCATCCAATTGACCATCCCGTCGCAAAATCACCTCGATATATCAATGAATTACGCGCAGCCTCAAACAATTTAGGCGTACGGAACGGTGAAATTTGACTACCTGGAAACAATCCGTATAAATGGGATACATGCCGGTGTTGATTTTGAGGATCATCCACATCTTCCAGCCATTCTTGTAACTGATTAAATCGACCGATATGCATTGGTGGAATCCGCCGTGCCGTTGCCAGCAATGTATCCCTATACATTGTATCAATATCGAGCGCTTCCGCCGCCAAAGCGGTACGGGTAAGCATGTCGTAGCATAGCTGATTATCCATGGTCACGCCTGCCGCAAGTGGCCCTTGCTCGGGCGAAATTGAGGGACTCAGGACGAGCCATTTTTCAGCTGGATAACCACGATGCACGACAAGCGCAGACAAAAGAAAGTCGCAAGCTCCCTTCATAACCGGGTAAAGTTGCCTCAAAAACTCTTTATCTCCCGTAAAAAGATAATGCTCCCAAAGATGTTGGGACAACCACAGCCCCCCACTTGGCCACATTCCGGCAGCCGCAAAATCAATCGGACTCGTCACGCGCCAGATATCGGTATTGTGATGGGCCACCCAGCCACGGGCATGGTACAATGTCTTCGCGGTTTCTTCACCACGTTCACTGAGTTCTTTGATCATGGAAAATAACGGCTGAAGCGTACTGGAAAGGTTGGTGACCTCTGCAGGCCAATAGTTCATTTCGGTATTTATATTGATTGTATATTTACTGTCCCATGCTGGTTGCATGGATCGGTTCCAGATTCCTTGTAGATTAGCAGGCTGGCCACCCGCTTGTGATGAGCAGATGAGCAAATAGCGCCCAAATTGAGCCAACAAGGTCACTAAGGCCGGATCCTGTGTACGGGCAAAGTCTGCAATACGCGCGGACAGCGGCAACTGTTGTTCGCTATTGGCATCCCCCAAATGCAGCTGGAATCGATTAAACTGTCTGCTGTAAGCAAGGGTATGTTGGTGTGAAGCCTGCTGATAGTCTTTGTCCATTGCCTTTTGCAATCTTTCTGCAGCCAGCTTATAGGGATCAGCTCCCAGTTGTTTATAATTTTGAAAATTACTCGCAATTGAAATATAAAGACAAACGGAACTTGCATCTTTTATATCAATCGATTCCTCTTTCACAACAAGCTGTCCATCGGTATGCTTTACTCCCGTATGAATCTGATAAACAACCTGCCCTTTAATACCCTCGTGATCGGATCCTCGTCCTTCTAAAATAAGCTTATCACCGTTTTTGTAAATAGTATGCTTCGACTCATTCTCATAAGTTAATGTGAAATTGAGTTTCCCCTTCTTGCTCGACTTTATTTTCATAACAATGGCATCATCAGCAAACGAAGTGAAAACTTCTCTAGTAAATGTTACCCCATCTACTGTATAACGCGACAACGCAACTGCCCGTTCAATATCCAGTTCGCGATAATAGTGCCGGTACCGTTCATGCCCAGGGAATCGCAGCAGAATATTTCCTGCCGTTTGATAGGGCATGCCATGTGTCTTAGTGAAGAAGGTTTCATTTGCAAGCTTATCGGCTTCAGCTGGTTTCCCATCGAATATATAATTCTGAATAGTTTTTAATGCCGCGCCGCCTTTCTTATTATCGTTGCGATAAGGACCTCCCGCCCAAATTGTTTCCTCATTAAGCTGCATACGCTCACAAGATGGAATTCCATAAACCATCGCGCCCAACCGACCATTTCCAAGCGGTAAAGCTTGTTCCCATACCTTTTCGTCTGCAGGCCGATCATACCATAGGGTCAATGCCGATCGCTTTTGGGCAAACAACAATGTAGTATGCAGTGACAAGATCGCAATGAATAGGCTTATGTACTTCCAAATAAATTTTTCAATCATTTTTCTTGATAGTATTTTTTGCAGTTTCGGAATTAATCATCAGGACTAACAAACTCATTTTAAGAACGGCCAAGGCAAACCGTCGAATTGTTTATTGCTATTATCAAATTAGTAAGGCCCTTATTTCTTATCATTAAATAGCAATTGCGAAACATTATAGAGATCATTCCTCCATACATTGAAATCATGCCCGCCCGACTCCAGATAGTAAATATGAGGCACCCCATGTTCCGAAAGGTACTCATGTGTGCGCCTACTGATATTGAGCAAACCATCCTGGTCACCACAGGAGATCCACAGCAGTTTTAATTTATCTTTAGCTTCTTTCGGAACAGGCAGTAATTCCTGTGGCATCTTGGTATTGGGCGCGGAGGAAAAGCCCCCCACCCAGGCAAAAGTATCGATATGGCCAAGTCCAAAATTCAGGGCCTGTCCACCGCCCATAGACAATCCAAAAATCGCGCGGTGCTCGCGATCCTTGATAACGGGAAACTGCTTTTCAACAAATGGAATCAGGTCATCGAGCAGATCTTTTTCAAAAGTTGAAAACGCAGCTACCCGATCCGGTGCCATCACATTTCCACCAGCACGGTCATCTTCCATGGCGCGGCCATTGGGCATAATCACCAACATAGGTTCCATTTTTCCTTCTGCATACAGGTTATCGAAAATAACCTGAGGACTTCCATGTCTGAACCATTCCCGTTCATCACCGCCAATTCCGTGCAAGAGATATAATACGGGGTATTTTTTTGCTGCACTGTATCCCGGCGGGGTATATATCAGCGCTTTCCTCTTAACTCCTACAGTTTTTGAAGGATAAACAAGGGAATCTATTTTCCCAGTTGATGTCAATTTTCGTTCAACATCAAATCCCTGTGGGGCAGTCTGCTGCGCCTGGGCCACTAGGCTGGCGGAAAAAACGCACAACATGGTGCAGATCATCTTTTTCATATTATAATTGGTTTAATAGCAAATAGATAGCGAGGCTATCACCCATGACGGGACAACAGCCCAATTTCAACTAAATCACCACTTTCCTTTTGAGTACTCTTAATACCGCAGCTACAATAGCATCGGCGTTTAAGCCATATTTATCCATCAGCGCACTTGGCGGTCCCGATTCACCGAAGCTGTCGTTTACAGCCACATATTCCTGCGGAGTAGGCAATTGTTTTGCCAACAGTTGCGCTACACTATCTCCTAGTCCACCGATACGATTATGCTCTTCGGCTGTAACAACACAGCCCGTTTTAGCGACAGAAGTCAGTACGGCTTTCTCATCTAGAGGTTTGATGGTATGGATATTAATGATTTCGGCATCAATACCTAATGTTTCCAATTCTTCGCCGGCACATATGGCTTCCCAGACGAGATGTCCAGTTGCCAAAATAGTCACAGTTGTACCCGGATTGAGCATCACGGCTTCGCCGATCACAAATTCCTGATCTTCCGGGGTGAAAACCGGCACCACGGGTCGTCCAAACCGCAGGTAGACTGGCCCCTTGTGTTTGGCAGCAGCTAGCGTTGCAGCCTTCGTCTGATTATAATCGCAAGGATTGATAACCGTCATCCCTGGAAGCATTTTCATCAATCCAATATCTTCCAATATCTGATGGGTCGCCCCATCTTCACCCAACGTAAGGCCGGCATGCGAAGCCGCTATTTTCACATTTTTATCCGAATAGGCAATAGATTGACGAATCTGATCGTATACCCGTCCTGTGGAAAAATTAGCAAATGTACCTGTAAAAGGTATTTTTCCACCGATGGTAAGTCCAGCTGCAATACCCATCATATTTGCTTCGGCAATGCCGATCTGAAAAAAACGTTCCGGAAAGGCCTTGATGAAATCGTTCATTTTGAGCGAACCGATCAGGTCTGCACAGAGTGCAACCACATTTTCATCATCCTTTCCTGCTTCCAGCAAACCGGCACCAAATCCAGAACGTGTGTCTTTTGATTCTGTATATGTATATTTTTTCATGTTAATCTATTTCAAAATCGTCCTACGATTAGGCGATATAATCACCCAATGTTTCTGCATTCTGGTTTAAGGCCACAGCTAGTTGTTCATCACTGGGCGCTATGCCATGCCATTTATGTGAGCCCATCATAAAATCAACTCCATTTCCCATTTCGGTATGTAGCAACACCATTACAGGCATTTTAGTTCCGGTCGAAGCTTGCGCCTTTCGAAGTCCTGAAATCACAGAACCAATGTCATTACCGCGCATAACCTCTATAACCTTCCAGCCAAATGCCATCCATTTGCGGGGTAGGTCGCCCAGCGAAAGGACATCATTGGTAGCCCCATCAATCTGCGCACCATTGTAATCTACAATAGCAATCAAATTGTCCATTTCGTTGTGAGCTGCATACATGGCCGCTTCCCATACCTGCCCTTCCTGCAATTCGCCATCGCCCATAAGCACATAAACCATGCGGTTATCTTGATTTAATTTTTTGGCTTGAGCAGCACCAATAGCGACAGAAAGACCTTGCCCCAAGGATCCCGAAGCGACACGGATACCTGGCAGTCCTTCATGCGTAGTCGGATGTCCCTGCAGTCTTGAATTGAGTTTTCTGAAGGTGGCAAGTTCATCGATTGGAAAATAACCTGCTCGCGCCAACACACTATAAAATACCGGAGAGATATGACCATTGGAAAGGAAAAACAGGTCTTCCCCGAGGCCATTCAAATCAAACTGATCGTTTCGCTGCATCAATTCAAAGTATAAGCAGACCAACAATTCGGTGCAGCCCAACGATCCTCCCGGATGCCCCGACTGGCAACCATGCACCATACGGAGTATATCCCTTCGGACTTGCTTAACAATCGCTTCTAAATTATGGATACTATGTCTTGTCATGACCATCTCAATTGTTACTTTGTGCGGCAACGCGTTTATGATCAGCTAAAAATTGAGCAAGGCCACTGTCCGTCAACGGATGTTTTAAGAGGGAAAATATCGCCTGTAAAGGTCCAGTCATCACATCCGCACCGATCTTGGCGCAGCCAAGGATATGCGCACTATGACGTACCGAAGCCGCAAGAATCTGGGTAGGGAAAGCATAATTATCGTAGATCGTCCGAATTTCGCGGATCAAGGCCAGCCCATCGACAGAGATATCATCGAGCCTACCGACAAAGGGCGATACATAGGTTGCCCCGGCTTTGGCGGCCAAAAGTGCCTGCCCGGCAGAAAAGACCAGCGTGCAATTGGTTTTAATTTGTTTTGCACTAAAATATTTAATTGCTTTAATGCCGTCTTCAGTCATCGGAACTTTAACAACAATCTTATTGTCTAAGGCCGCCAAGAGCAAACCTTCCTCAATCATCGCGTTAAAATCAGTTGAAATCACTTCAGCACTTACATCGCCGTCTACAATAGCACAGATAGCTTTATAGTGCGCATGTACAGGAGCAGTTCCTGTAATCCCCTCTTTGGCCATCAGCGAAGGATTGGTCGTTACACCATCCAGCACACCTAAATTTTGAGCCATACGAATCTCACTGAGACTTGCCGTGTCGATAAAAAATTTCATTTTTTTTAGTTGATTAGTTTTGTATTCGCTAGAACTCCAGCGATTGGTTATAAGACAAAACTATAGCTTTCAACAAGATAGGATTGCAACAAATAAAAAAAAGAAGGGTAAAAATGTTTAAAACAGATTACCCTCCTAAAAAACTGACCTAAAACGACCTTTTAAATAACAATATTATGCTTAGTGCACGGATGTACTTTTATGCGATTGGATATATTCACTTGGCGTCATTTGATATTTTGCTTTAAAGACTTTTGTAAAATAGTTTGGATTGGCAAATCCCGTCTCATAAGCAATTTCAGAAATAGACTTATCGCTTTTTTCCAGCAAACCTGCCGCCTTTTCTAGTTTCACAGAGCGTATAAAATCTACGGGAGACATGCCCGTCAGTTCCAGCAGCTTATTATAAAGGGAGGCACGGCTCATGGAGGTGTGGGCACTTAGCGCTTCGACCGATAACTGCGGATTATCGATATTATCGTGTACATAATTGAGTACTTTTTGTAAAAATTTATCTTTTTCGGACCTGATCGTCATTTCAGGAGCTACAATAGACACTTGTTTACTATAGACTTCCTTGAATGCTTGGTTCAGCTGGAGCAAACTGTTAACCTTCGCGACCAATACATCCATATCAAAAGGTTTGGTCAGGTAACCCACCGCACCCGACTCAAGTCCGCAAACAAGACCATTATCGACCTGTGAAGCCGTCAGCAATACAACAGGAATATGTTTTGTCCGTTTATCCTGCGCCAGCTTCTGTGAAAATTCCATACCATTCATATACGGCATCTGAACATCGCTCACCACAAGGTCAGGGTGATGAAAAAGTGCTTTTTGCCAGCCATCCTTTCCGTTAGTAGCCTCGATAATCTGATAATACTCCTTTAAAGACTCGCTAAGGTAGTACCTAAAATCTTCATCATCTTCAATAATCAACACAAGCGGGCACTGTCTAAGCTCCACAGGTTGTGTCTCCGTGATTACTTCCGGTTCAGCCCCTTCCTCGTATACCGACTCAGCTTGATCCAGCCATAGATCAAATTTAAAGGTACTTCCGCTGTCGGGTTGACTGCTAACCGAAATCTCACCATGGTACATCTGAACAAATGACTGGGCAATTGACAGTCCAATACCCGAACCCTGACTTGCCACCTTGCCCTCAGTATCATGCTGAAAAAAACTCTCAAATATCGATTGTTGCAATTGCTCGGGAATTCCGATACCAGTATCGCGCACTTCAAAGGAAACTTGCAGTTTCTTGTCGACAAGGCTTATAGAGGATATACTTACAGCGATATCCCCACCCTTTTTGGTAAATTTAAAAGCGTTATAGATTAAATTAAATAGAATGCGCTCAACCTTATTTCGGTCAAAACGACAATACAATTTTTCCTGGCATGGAAAAAAAGAATAATCTATACCCTTTTGCAGCGCCATATCCTGAAATGAACGGTAAACTTCCTGTACAAAAGATACCAAGTCACCATCTTCATCCTGCACTTTCAATTCATGGTATTCCATTTTACGAAAATCCAGTAATTGGTTGACCAGATTTAGAAGCCGCCGCGCGTTACGGCTTACCAAATTTAGTTGATCGCCCAGTTTACTGTCTTTATTCTTGGCAATCAAAGCGTCTACGGGTCCCGTAATCAAAGAGATCGGGGTACGGAATTCATGACTTAAATTTGTTAAGAATCGGATTTTCATTGCATCTATTTGATGCTTTGTCTCGGCATCTCTCTTTTGTTGTTCAATGAGCTGCCTCGCCTGGATACGCTCTTGTTCTATCGCAAATTTTTGTTTTAACTTTTGAATCCCTCGGTGTCTGATCCACAGCAGACTGCCCAATACTGCCAACACATAAAATAGATAAGCATAAATGGTGCGCCAGAACGGTGGAGCAACATGTATGGCAATCGATTTGATTTCCTTGTTCCAAATACCGTCGTTGTTGCTTGCGCGCACCTCAAAGACATAATCTCCGGGATCCAAATTTGTATAATAAGCACTATTATCCTTTCCATTTCGAATCCAATTTTTGTCAAAACCAACGAGTCGGTACTCATATTGGTTATCCTCAGGAACAGTTAGATTTAGCGCGGCAAAAGAAATTGAAAAATTTTGCTTGTATTTCAGATTGATACGATCGGCAGTCAATAGAGACTGCTGAATTGGCCCTTTTTCCGTTGGCTGAACGATCACATTGTCAATTTTTAGATCCGTGAGTGCTACCTTGGCAGGATTACCATTTGTTTTTAAATGGGCCGGATAAAAATGGTTAAAACCTTTCTGACCACCAAAGTAAATTTCTCCATCGTCCGTTTTTAACGCGGCACCGAGCATAAAAGCACCTTCTTGCAATCCCACAGCATTAGAATAGTTTTTGAACTTATTTTGCACCGGAGAATAACAACTCAATCCTTTGTTTGTTGAAAACCAGATCCTCCCCTTATCGTCCTCGATAATACTCTGAATAGCACCATTCACTAATCCATCTTTCTCAGAAAGTGTCTCAAATAGTGTTTTCCCTTTTCGCAGCAAACCTACTCCATTGCCATTTGTTCCAACCCATAAATTTCCATTTTTATCCGTATGTACAGCTAATATATAATTGCTCGGGAGCTTATTTTTTGCTTTGTCATACAGTGTAGTCTGTTGTTTGAAAGGATCATACATCACCAGGCCCGAGCCGTAAGTTCCTATCCACATGTTGTGTTGCTGATCTTCCGACAGGGCACGTATAAAATTCGCCGGTAATTCGATACCATCGTTTGAGGGCCCTTCGCGCTTGTATTTTTTGACGATACCGCTCCCGTTTTGAATGATGTTCACTCCGCCGCCATTCGTCCCAACCCAAGTATTCCCCCGAAAATCTACTTTTAAACAAAAAATATCGTTATTATTCAAATTATCTTCCCTGTTACCAACAGTATATCTTTTTAGATTTCCATTAAGCAGATCATAGCAGATAACCCCTTGCTGATAGGTACCGATCCAAAGCTGATCGAATTTTCTTTCCAAAGTCAACACCGTAAGATCTTTAGGTAAGTTGGCCGAAAGTTCAACAGACGACAGTCTATCTGTGGTTCGATCATATTTCCAGATACCACCACCATCAACGCCCAAAAAAATCTTATTCTGATAAGCCGCGAAAGAAGTTACTATAGCTGGGTCACCGGTCATACCCTCCAAAAAATCTAAACTTTTTAATCTAAATTGGCTTAAATTGGTATCGAATTTATTTAGCCCTCCCTGAAAGGTACCTATCCAGTAAATTCCGCTATTATCGACAAAAATAGATCGTATCGATTTATGAGAAAGACTATGAACATTACTTGGATCCGGCTTAAAGGTCCGAATTGTTAAATCCTTGGTATTAAGCACATCAAGACCCTTGTCCGTTCCGATCCATAAGTCTTGCTTTTGATTGTAACATAAGGTGTAAATGCGGGGGCTGCTTAAAGCTCCTTTCCCTTCTCCTGCGCTGAATTTATTGAACTGCGAATCGCCCGGATTCAAATATTTAAGGCCGAGCATAGATCCGACCCAGATACGGCCCTGATCATCTTCAACAATGGAACTAATTTCAATTCCATTTCCATATCCTTCCTTTTCCGAAAGAACTTCAAAACGTTTTATGGTCTTTAGGTCTGCTGATATGCGGAATATGCCATTCTCTGATGACACCCACATGTTGTTCTTACGGTCACGAAAAACACTGCCCGTTACTTTACCGGCAAAAGCTTCTACAATACGTCGATAAGTTGGATCCATTCTCTTTTGTAGATCATTGACGTCCAAAATATACAAAGCACCATAGGAAGCGATCCAGATATTTCCACTTGCATCCTTATCGATCGCATTAATAGCGGTACTGAGCCATTTACCATCAGGGGTAAGATTGTACGACCTGATCCGGTCAGCTTCCCGATCATAATAACTTAATCCCCCTCCATTTGTACCGATCCATATTCTTCCCTTCATGTCTTCACATAAAGCCGAAATATGGTTTGCCATTAAACTATTCTCTTTGTTGGCATCATAGCGGTAGACATTGTAATGACGTCCGTCGAAGCGATTAAGCCCATCTTCTGTTCCTAGCCAAAGAAAACCATAACTATCGCGGTAGATACTATAGATTGTATTGGAAGAAAGTCCATCCTTTGAAGAATAGCGTTGAAAAGTTACAGGCTGGCTTTGTCCATAAGAAAAAAACGTCAGCATCATCCAGGTGAATACCACTAAAGTTCGTATCATATATTTAGGTATGTAATCTTCAATACAAAAAAATCTGTATTGAACTGTCAACTAAATTATCAAATTAATCCCTACTAAACTAGTCTCTACAATCATTTGACCCATGTAAGCGGTATTTTTTGACATTCTTATCCTTCATTTAAACATTCTTGCTATCCACCAAATTTTCCAATGGCTAGCTTTGGTATACAATTATAAACTGCTTTGAAAGGCATTTCCAATATAGGGAAAACTATATGCAAACAATGCAACCGGTTGCTATATAGTTATAAAAAATTTAACCAATTATTATACAGCATATGACAGTACCTGATGATCCATGACTGTCCCTTAGATTTTTTATCAAAATGAACTAAGGGAACACCGATACAAACGTATCTAGCCAATTAGAGAAAATTTAACCAAGAATTCTTAAACCTATTTATCAATCCACAAATGCGATGATGATTACATGTACAATCACACGAGTAAGGCATTGGAAAAAGCTATGGGGTATAGCTAAGCCATTCACTTTACTGCTGTTCCTGCTTTATGTTGGACAGACAACACTCTATGCTCAGGCCAAAAGGCAGATAAGGGGCATTGTCGTCGATAGTAACCATAAAAAAGTGAGCGGTGCGTCCATCAGGGTAAAAGGCACCTCGCTAGCCACGGCTACCGATGACAATGGAGCTTTCACGATCCAAGTCCCTGCAGATAATAATTTGTTGACTATCTCCAAGCTAGGATATAGCCAAATCGAAGTGGATATCCACAATAAGAACACGGTAGAAGTACAACTAAGCGATAAGTCTATCGAAATCGAGGAAACCATTGTCGTCGGTTATGGTCGTCAGAAAAAAGAAACTGTCGTTGGCGCCATTGCGCAAACTTCGGGTAAAATCCTTGAGCGCGCAGGTGGTGTTTCTAGTGTAGGCGCCGCATTGACCGGTAACGTCCCCGGAGTGATTACTACTGCAAGTACAGGTATGCCCGGCGAGGAAGATCCCCGTATTGTGATTCGGGGGCGTAGCACCTGGAACAATACCGATCCTTTAGTCATGGTGGACGGCGTAGAGAGGCCACTATCTGCCGTTGATATCAGTTCCATCGAAACTGTTTCCGTCCTCAAAGATGCCTCGGCAACTGCTGTCTATGGTGTTAGAGGGGCCAATGGCGTTATTTTAATCACCACCAAGCGGGGTAAAGAAGGGCAAATGCTGATACGCGGTACCGTCAACAACATTGTAAAAACGGTTTCCCAACTTCCGGGAAAAATGGATTCGTACGATGCTTTGATGCTACGCAACAAGGTTATCGAATATGAGTTAGGGATTTCTCCTTCCAGTTGGGCCAACTATCTTCCACAAGACGTCATCAATAAATACCGTTTTCCCGCTGACCAGACGGAACGCGAACGTTACGTGAATACCGACTGGGCAAAGGAATTATTTAAAAGCCACGCTTTTTCACAAAATAGCAGCGTCAATATTGCTGGTGGCACACCCTTTGTCAAATATTTTGCCAATGCGGACTTTCTTTACGAAGGCGATATGTTCCGCCAGTTCGAAAATGCTCGCGGTTATAAAGCTGGCTACGGTTTTAACCGTCTAAATGTACGGTCCAATTTAGACTTCCAGCTTACTCCCACAACTAAATTTTCAACCAACCTGGCAGGGTCTCGCGGTGTCAAAAAAAGTCCATGGGGCGGCGGCAACGATTATTCCTATTGGATCGCTGCCTATACGGTAGCTCCAGATGTTATTTATCCACGCTATTCAGACGGTACCTGGGGTTACTATGCCTTAAACACACAAGCCGGGATAAACTCTGCCCGTGTGCTGGCACTCAGCGGAACCGAATACATCACCACCAGTCGTATTACAACAGATTTTACGCTCGAACAAGATCTTAAGTTTTTAACGAAGGGGCTTAACGTTCGTGGGACAATCTCACTGGACAACACGTTTGTCGAGGGCGGCCGCGGTATCAATGATGCCAACAACAGTACACAAAGTAAATGGATCGATCCCAATACGGGATTGCCAACCTATCAGATCGCTTTCGATGGTACAAATAGATTTGACTTCGTCGAGGGCATAAACTGGACAACCGGTGCCGGACAGGTTAGAGACTGGTCTACCTATCGAAGATTATTTTATCAATTGCAGTTAAACTACGCAACGACCATCGCTAAGAATCACAACATCACTGCCATGGGGTTATTCAACCGCAATCAGACCGGAACAGGGAGTATGATTCCCTCCTATCGCGAAGACTGGGTATTCCGCACCACCTACAACTACAAAAATAAATATATGCTCGAGTACAATGGAGCCTATACGGGATCAGAAAAATTCGGTCCTGACAATAGATTTGCCTTTTTCAATTCCGGTGGGATAGGCTGGCTAGTTACTGAAGAAGAGTTTATGAGGCCTATCTCGTTTCTCAATATGCTCAAGTTACGTGCGTCCTATGGTGACATCGGCGACGATAGTGGCGGCCGTCAATTTCTGTACCTAACCCAATGGGCATATGGGGGCACCGCTGGCATGGGGGTTGAAGGCCGCTACTCCTACTCCGACGGCAATACCAGTCCTTATATCTGGTATAAGGAAAGTGCGCTTGGCAATCCAAATATCCGCTGGGAAAAAGTTAACAAATTCAATATCGGCCTCGACTTCGGTCTGTTCAATAGCCAGATAACCGGTAAAGTCGACTTTTTTAGAGACCGGCGGACAGATGTTCTGATTAGCGGCGCCAACCGAGCCATTCCTTCCTACTTTGGGATGGAGGCACCTACAGCCAACCTAGGTAAGGTACAGAATAAAGGGTTTGAAGTAGAACTGAAATTTAACAGACAGCTCAATACCGACTGGAGAATATGGGCTGATATCAATTTTACCCATGCCAAGGATAAAGTCATCAATGCCGATGCCCCCGAGTTGCTGCCCGAATATCAGAAACCGGATAACAAACAAGTTAGTCAAACCTATTCTTATGTTAGCTCCGGATATTACAATACTTGGGACGAACTTTATTCGAGTACCGCGCACGAAAGCAATGACCTAGCGAAACTACCCGGCAATTATCATATACTGGATTATAACGGGGATGGTATTATCGATGCTAAGGATAATATTCCCTACGCCTTTCCTTCGGTACCACAGAACACTTATAATTACACCATTGGATTTGATTGGAAGAATTTCAGTGTCATGACCCAGTGGTATGCCGTAAATAATGTCACCCGGCAAGTTGTTTTCAACAGCTTCTCGGGCCAACTTAACCTCGCTTATGACGAAGGTTCCTATTGGTCAAAGGACAATGTCAATGCAGACGTACCACTACCACGCTGGTTATCACAGTCGAGTACTTATACACCCGGTAGCCGGTATATGTTTGATGGTTCCTACATTCGATTGAAAACAGCCGAAATTGCCTACAATTTTAATCGGGAATCCAGCGTAATCAAACGACTTGGGCTTCAAAACCTTCGCATTTTTCTAAATGGCAACAACTTAGTTTTCTGGTCCAAAATGCCAGACGACCGTGAATCCAATTATGCCGGTACGGGCTGGGCATCACAGGGCGCCTACCCTACGGTAAAGCGGTTTAATCTAGGTGCAAACATTACATTTTAATCCTACCACTATGAAAAAGTATTTCAAGGTAATCTTTATATCTACTGTGATCTGGTCTTCAACATCCCTACTCTCGTGTAAAAAATACCTGGATAAAGAAGAACAGTCCAATGTGTCCTCCAAAGAAGCATTTAAAAACTTTATTAACTTTCAAGGTTATACAGAAGAGTTATACAGCTGTGTTGTCAACTTCAGCAACAACTACTGGACCAACTCGTGGAACTGGGGTGAAGATGAAATGACCTCAACGGCTGGCAATTATCATTTTGTTCACAAAATCGACAATGGTAATTTTTGGGGTTGGCAAAGAGAATCCGACGGCTGGGGCTCCGGCTGGATGGATCAGGGTGATTTTACCACCATCAATGGGGATGTATTTGCCAACCGTGCCTTCCGCGATTTATGGAGCGCGGCCTGGTTTGGCCTGCGAAAAGTCAGTCTCGGACTAGAGAATATCGACAAATTAACCGAAGCCACCTCCGAAGAAAAGAACCTGATCAAGGGGCAATTGTTATTTTTCCGAGGTTGGTTTCACCACCGATTGATGGAATATTTTGGCGGGATGCCGTACATCAATTATGTACTTCCAAGTGACGAAAAGCTGCGGTTGCCAAGATTGAGCTACCATGCCTGTGCGGATCTTGCTGCGGCCGATTTTAGAGAAGCGGCCAATCTATTGCCGATCGACTGGGACAATACCACTGCCGGAAAACGTACCCTGGGTAAAAATCAATTGCGCATCAACAAAATCATGGCCCTTGCTTATCTTGGCAAAAATTATCTTTGGGCGGGAAGCCCTTTGATGAATTTTCAGTCTACCGGGAATAAAACCTATCATACTGACTATTGTAAAAAAGCAGCTCAGGCCTTTGGTGAACTACTTTCACTTGTCGAAAGCGGACAGACAAATTACGCCCTTGTTCCTATGGCCAATATTCACTTGAATTTTTACACAACAGGCCAAAATTGGGCCATGCCCGGCAGTACAGAAGCTATATTTAGAGGGCCCTACATTGACGCATGGGTATCGAATTATGGTACCAGTAAACAGTACATTCCGCTGGTCGTCTCCGACGGAGATGCATTGAAGTTTATTCCAACAGCCAATTATGTCGACTACTATGGCATGAAAAACGGTTTACCGATCAAAGACATTACCCAGTCTGACGCAGAATCAGGTTACAATGCCGAATACCCTTGGAAAGATCGCGACCCACGCTTTTATAAGGACATCATTTTCGATGGAACAAAAGTCGTCCAGGGAAATACACAGGACGAAAAAAATCGATACGCTAACCTTTACAGTAATGGAAGCTATCGAGATATCCAGTCTGGCAGCCAGACAGGCTACGTGTTACGTAAATTTGTCCCTATAACAGCCAACAAATATGATCAAGCCTATAATTATGGATCCAATCTTCATATTTACGTGCCCTATATGCGTTTATCTGATGTCTATCTGATGTACGCCGAATCCGCCATGATGGCTTCCAACTCAGCTACAGGCAAAGCCGACAATTACGGTAAAACAGCAGTTGATGCGATCAATATCGTTCGAGATCGGGCTGGCGTGGGTCATGTAGATGCCAAATTTCTAGGTTCGGCGAACGCATTGTTGCCTGAATTACGGCGGGAACGAGCTGTGGAGCTCGCTTTTGAAGGTCATCGTTTTAATGATCTGCGACGCTGGTTGCTGTTGACCGAATCACCTTACACCTTAAAAAAATCGGTTGTTTTTGATCGGGCAGGAACCTTCAACACCGTAGATCCATCCCAAAACCGCGTCGTAAACATGAAAGAAAATGTGCTTTTGGAACGGAAGTTTACAAGCAAGCATTACTGGTTGCCCCTAAAGGTCAGAGATGTCAACATGTATCCCGAGTTCTATCAGAACCCAGGCTGGTAACAAGTTTTTCATTTAATCATTCAAAAAATGAAGTACAAAAAATTAAGAATAGCACTATGTCTTGGATTAAGTTGGATAGCTACCGCTGAAGGAATGGCGAAAGAATCACTTAATCCAACCATTAGACAACATAAAAATATTTTTCCGGAGCGCTCGACATTTGTTGGTCCGGACAGTATTGGCACCGATAGTACGACACTTGTACAGGTCGCTTTCCGAAAAGTTCAGAAGAAGGACCTCATGGGCAATGTACAATCCATCAATGTTCCACAATTGCTCGACAAGAGTTACAACACCTACAGTCTGGAAAATCTAGATGCCTTTATTCCGGGATACAACGGTAATATTTGGGGTATGGGTGGTTATTTGGTATTAGTGGACGGATTTCCGCGTGATGCCAATAACGTTATGCCAACAGAAATCGATCAGGTCAGTGTATTGAAAGGCGCCAATGCCATCGCTCTTTATGGTAGCCGAGCAGCCAAAGGCGTTATTAGCATCACGACAAAACGCGGAAAATCCGGAGGTCAACAGATAAAAATTAGAGCCAATAGCGGTATCAATGCGGCTATGAGCTATCCACAATATCTTGGCTCCGCAGAATATATGACATTGTATAACGAAGCTCGACAAAATGATGGATTATCACCACTCTATAGTACCGAAACAATCTACCAACATGCAGCCGGAACAAATCCTTATCGTTATCCCAACGTGGATTACTATTCATCGGACTATATCAAAGATCACTATAATCGCTACGATGCCACCGCCGAAATCTCAGGCGGAAATCAACGTGCACAATATTATACCAACTTTGGATTTTGGTCTGAAGGGTCCCTCCTCAATTTTGGACAGGCGAAAAAAAATGGTGGCGCCAATAGATTCAATATGCGCGGTAACATCGATGTGAAAGTCAATGATCTGATCTCCCTGAACGTCGATGCGGCAGCCAGTTTTTATATTTCCAAAGGGGTAAATGCGGACTACTGGGGTGCAGCGGCAACCGTGCGGCCACATCGCTTCTCTCCACTCATTCCTATTGATATGATCGAAGAAGGTGACGTCAACTCGATGGTGTATGTCAACAACAGCAATTTTCTCATCGATGGCAAATATCTCCTTGGGGGAAGTCAGCTGGATCAAACCAATGCCTTTGCAAACGTTTATGCCGGCGGCACAAACCGCTATCTAAATCGGCAGTTTCAATTTAATACGGGTTTGAATTTTGACTTGAAAAATATCCTGGAAGGATTGGTTTTCAAAACCAACCTGGCTGTGGATTATCAGTCAAATTATAACCAATCCTATAACAACAATTATGCTGTTTATCAGGCATCGTGGAACAACTATGATGGAAAAGACCTTATCAGTAGCCTCACAAAATATGGTGACGACCGTATTTCAGGCATCCAAAATATCAGTGGCAGTACCTATCGGCAGACCATCGGTCTCAATGGGTCCCTAAACTTTAACCGTACCTACGGTAATGACCACCATGTATCGGCAATCCTATTGGCCAATGCGTTCCAGATCGCTGCCTCTGGCAGCTACCACAAAACCAGCAATGCCAACCTAGGGCTGCAGTTGGGCTACAATTATTCAAGCAAATATTATGTTGACTTTAGCAGTGCTTACAGTCATTCCGCCAAATTACCACAAGGGAATAGAAGAGCCCTATCTCCTACTTTAGCGCTCGCCTGGCGTCTATCTAAAGAAAATTTTTTGGTCGACAGCAAAGTCGTCAATGAGTTAAGATTATCCGCGTCGGCCGGTATATTAAACACGGATCTGGATATTAGCGACTATTACCTCTATCAGGGCTATTATACCTATAACGACGCAGCATGGTATAGCTGGCGCGACGGTGACCTCGTCCATACCTTTGACAGACGCAGGGGTGACAACCCCAACATGAAATTCCCGAAACGCAAGGAATTTAATATCAACCTCGAAGGTGGGCTCTACAACAACCTGATCACCTTTAATACGTCCTACTTTGTTAATCGGATGAGCGGCGGGTTGGTACAGGCGGCAACACAGTACCCAATGTATTTTATGACTTACTGGCCGGTTTATTCAGACCTTCCCTATGTCAATTTTAACGACGACGAACGCCGGGGTGTCGACTTTGGCATCAACCTGAACAAACAGATCAACAAAACCTTCGTATCACTGGGTTTCAACGGGATGTACTATACGACCAAGGCGGTAAAAAGGGACGAACTCTATGAATTTGCTTACCAAAACAGAGCCGGAAAACCACTAGACGCCATCTGGGGCTTACAGCATGATGGTTTTTATAACAGTCAAAGTGAAATTGACCAAGCTGCCTTTTCAACATTTGGAGAAGTCAAGCCTGGGGATATCAAGTATAAAGATCAGAATGGTGATGGTACCATCGATACCCGCGACGAAGTATACTTAGGCAAAGGCGGATGGGCCGGTGCCCCACTGACATTAGGTTGCAACCTGACAGTCAAATGGAATAATTTCACATTATTTGCCGCGGCAACGGGACAGTTCGGAGCCAAAGCGATGAAAAACAGTTCTTACTTTTGGGTAGATGCGGAAGATAAATATTCAGTGGTCGTACGTGACCGCTGGACAGAGTCGACCAAGGAGACCGCAACTTATCCGCGCCTTACCACCTTTAACAGTGACAACAACTTTCGAAGCTCAGACTTTTGGCTTTACAAGACCGATCGCATCAACCTATCCAAAGTGCAGCTGTCTTACGATTTCCCAAAGCGTCTATTCAATGCTAAGTTTATACACGAACTGGGGATTTATGCCACGGGATCCAACCTACTGACCATTGCCAAAGAAAAGGAAACGATGCAATTGAATATTGGACAAGCACCACAAATGCGTTTTTTCAACATCGGACTGAAGGCACTATTTTAATCTTTACTATCTAAGACGAGAATGATGAAAAGAATACTAACCATAGCCATCCTAAGCAGCTTACTATTTTCTTCCTGTGAAGATATGTTTGAGCCGGCTCTTGAAAATAATCTTGAAATTGAAACAGCCAATAGTCGCCCCCTTTACGCACAAGGGCTACTTTTAAATGGATACAACCGGGTTCCGGCTAATAGCTATAGCTTTGATGATGTCGCCACAGACAATGCTGTGAGCAACGATAAAAGCAATACTTACCTTAAAACAGCAACCGGACAATGGACAAGCATCAACAATCCTTTCGACCAATGGCGCAATAGCTATGCAGCCATACAGTACCTCAACAATTTTTTATCCCTAAGTGATAAAGTAGAATGGGCCTTGGATCCCAAGGTCAGTACGATGTTTAACGATCGCATGAAAGGTGAAGCTTATGGTCTCCGGGCACTATTTATGTTTCACCTGTTGCAATCCCATGCCGGAAAGTCGAGTACCGGTGAGATACTTGGTGTGCCTATCCTGCTGACTCCCGAAGATGTCAATTCGGATTTTAACCACAGTCGTGCACCGTTCGAAGCCTGCATGCAGCAACTTTACGATGACATCAAAAATGCAGAAGACCTGTTGCCTATGGATTATGAAGACATCAGTGCAGACAGTCAAGTTCCGGTCAAATACGCAGGCACAATCAATAAAGACGACTACAACCGTGTATTTGGAGCCTATTTCAAACTCCGCATGACCAAGCGCATCGCGCAGGCAATTCGTGCCCGAGCAGCGTTAATGGCGGCAAGTCCGGCATACAGCGAGGGCAGCAAAACAACCTGGGAGCAAGCCGCCACCTATGCGGGGCAGGTCATCCAGGCCAAAGGCGGACCAAGTGGTATCGATCCGAAAGGATTCACCTGGTACAATAAAGATGTGGTCGATGGCTTAACCTCCGGATCCAATCCGGCCGAAATACTTTGGCGCACCGACAAAGGAAATAGCAACAGCATGGAACAGGACCATTTTCCGCCAACATTGTTTGGCAGAGGACGTCTCAATCCTACACAGAATCTGGTCGATGCCTTTCCCATGGAAAATGGCTATCCCATTGACGATGCCAATTCGGCTTACAATAAAACCAATCCGTACGACAAGCGGGATCCCCGATTGAAGACTTACATTATTGTCAATGGTGCCACGGCAGGCGTAAGCAACACGGCTATCAATACCGCTGCCAATAGTCCAACAAACGATGGGTTAAATAAGGTCGAGACATCTACTCGGACGGGCTATTACCTGAAAAAGCTGCTGCGCCAAGATGTAAACCTCAACCCTTCATCTTCTACACAACAAATGCATTTCAATACACGTATACGGATGACAGAAATGTATCTGGCCTATGCCGAAGCCGCAAATGAGGCCTGGGGGCCTACTGGCATGGGTACTTTTACCTTCTCGGCCTACGACATCATCAAGGCTATTCGCAGACGGGCGGGTGTAGGAGCCAACAATGGCGATCCTTACCTAGAACAGGTAAAAAACAACAAAGAGCAAATGCGGCAGCTGATCCGCAATGAGCGGAGACTAGAACTTTGTTTTGAAGGGTTTCGGTTTTGGGACCTGCGTCGCTGGAAGTTGGATATCAACGTTGCTGCAAAAGGAATCAGTATAAGCAACAACAGCTATACCGAGATTCCGGTAGAGAATAGACTTTATGAAAACTTTATGTACTACGGTCCGATCCCGTACAGTGAAGTACTCAAATACAGCAATCTTGTACAGAATACGGGATGGAATTAACATTAATACACGCATAATGAAAAAGATCAATCTTCTTTACGCCATGGCTTTGGTAAGCCTGGCGTCTTGCAAAAATAACGACTGGGAGTTCCCAGATTTCGAATTTCAATCGGTATACTTCGCCTATCAGACACCAGTCAGAACGGTAACCCTAGGCGAAGACATTTTTGACAACAGTCTCGACAACCAGCATAAGGTGAAAGTCATGGCAACCACTGGAGGAGTATACAACAATGGAAAAGACATCCGTATCGATTTTGTTGTCGACAACAGCCTTACGAATGGCCTTAGCTATCCAAACGGGCAGACAGTTACCGCATTACCCAACAATTACTATCAGCTTGCTAGCAATCAGATCAATATCCCAAGTGGTAGTCTCACAGGTGGTGTTGAAGTACAGCTGACTGACGCATTTTTTGCCGACCCAAAATCCTTGGAAACCTATTACGTACTTCCTCTAAGGATGACAAAAGTGGTTAACGCCGATTCCATCCTCTCCGGTAAAACTTCGCTACAGGCTGCCAATAGGGCTATTGTATCCGATTGGGATGTCGCACCAAAAGATTTTACCTTTTATGCACTCAAATATATCAATCCCTGGCACGGCAATTACCTGCGTCGGGGTACCGACCAAATTGTCGGCAAAGGTGCCAATAACAGCTTGACAAAAAATATCGTCAGACATCAGGCTTATGTAGAAAAAGACGAAGTCAAAAGCGTCACGACAGCAGCGCTAAAGAAATCGATCTTGCCTCTTTCTTTTAAAGGAGCTGATGATGTCAATATCAATGTCAATCTGAACTTAACTTTTGACGACGACAACAATTGTAGCATTAGCTCGGCAAGTGCTGGCATCTCCGCTACAGGAACCGGTAAGTTTGTCAAACGGGGCGAAAAAAACAGCTGGGGCAATGCAGACAGAGATGCACTTTATCTTTCCTACACGATCGATATGACACAAATGAGTGTCACCAGCAAGGATACCCTCGTGATGCGGGACAGATCTGTAAAAATGGAAACATTTACACCCATCAAAAAGTAGTATCAATTCTATAACGAACAACGATGAAAAAAATCAATAAAACTATCGTCATCCTACTTTCGCTCGGCACCGCCTGGAGTTCCTGTTCCAAATATCAGCCACTGGATTACGCCGTCGATAAACCGGAGAAAGTACTGACGCAGGAAGATATCAATGCTTACAATCCATTAAAAAGTTATCTGGATAAGCAAGGCAACCCCGGACTTAAGCTGGGTGTTGCGCTCAATATGAACGATTATTTTAACAAAGGAGTACTCTACCGCTTGGCTAACCGCAATTTCGAAGAAATGGTGATGGGCTATGAAATGAAGCATGGTTCCATTGTGCAAGCCGACGGAAGCCTGAATCTATCTCGTGTAGAACAGCTGATCACAGCTGCGCAGGAAAACAACATGGCACTGTATGGCCACACGCTGTGCTGGCATTCGGGACAGAATGCCGCCTACCTGAATAAGTTAATCGCTCCTGTGGTAATACCAGGTTCTGGAGGACCAGCTCTAGCGGGACATGCATTAAAAATGAGCAATCCCACTGTTGTCAATGCCTGGGAAGCACAGACAGCCACAGACATTAACCCCACGGAAATAGGGAAAGAATATGTATTGAAGATTGTAGCCCGGGGCAGCAAAGCGGGCAACATTGGTATCGATCTGCAGAGCACCTCCAATTATACGGGCGACAATATGGGTTCATTGGCATTAACAACAAGCTACAAAGAATACGAACTCAAAGTGACCGCAACTGCCGCGCGTAACCGTTTTATCATCAATTTTGGTCAATACGATGGTACCATCTTCATCGACAAGGTTGTGCTGACAAAAACAGGCAGTTCGGCAAGCCTCATTGCCAACAGTGATTTTGAAAGCAATATTGATGGCTGGTTTGGCTGGGGAAACAATTCCTCCCGAGCGCAGTCCGCCAATGGCGAAGGTTATGGGAGCCCTGGGGGCAGCACGATCGAGAAAACCCCTGCCGAGAAAGAAGCCATTCTCGCGAAAGCACTGGAGACATTTATTGCCGGCATGCTTGAGAAAACCAAAGGCTACATCAAGGCTTGGGACGTAGTCAACGAACCGATGTCCGACTGGCCCGACCAATATGCCCTAAAGACGGGAGTGGGCAAAACCGATCTGGCGGATGATGAATTCTACTGGCAGGATTACTTGGGTAAAGATTATGCCGTAAAAGCCTTCCAGTTTGCCCGCAAATATGGTAATGCCAATGATCTCCTATTCATCAATGACTATGGCTTGGAAGGCAGTGACAACAAATGTAAAGGGCTGATCGCCTATGTCAGCTACGTCGAAAGCAAAGGGGCCAAAGTGGATGGAATCGGTACCCAGATGCACATCGACATCAACACAAGCAAAGACAATATCGTCAGTATGTTTAACCTATTGGCCGCCACCGGCAAGCTGATCAAAGTGTCTGAGCTCGATATTGGTTTGGGAAATGGCATAAAGACTAGCAATGCAACGACTGAAATGTATCAGCAGCAGGCCGACATGTACAAATTTGTCGTTCAAAAATATCTTGAGATCATTCCCAAGGATAAGCAATATGGTATTACCATATGGAGCCCACTGGACAGTCCGGACCAAGAGAATTCATTCTGGAGACGTGGGGAACCCATCGGTTTATGGACCGAAGGATTCGTTCGAAAGCCAGCCTATCAGGCGGTTGCTGAGGCATTGTTAGCTAAAAAATAAGATCATTAATCACCCTTTTATATTTAAATTATGAGAACAAACAAAATGTGGTTACTTCTGGTCATTTTCTTAGTTTTTCTTTCCAGCTGCTCGCGGCTGGAAGAAAAAACCTTGACCAGCGAATCCGAAAGAAGTCTTAAATCCAATGTTTCCGCCCAAGCCGTTACAGGTTGGCCACGAACGACACCAACCTTACATGTAGGCGGGAAGTACCTCAAAGATCCCTGTGACAACAATATTGTCCTGCATGGAGTGGCCATTACACCCAGCCCTTGGTTCAATGGCTGCCAGTATGGTGCCAACTCCGGTTACTGCACCTGGGATAATTACAATGTTCAGGGTGCGCTCAATTACAATAAAGCAGTCATTGACAAACTCAGCAGCGCGGCCGACGGTTGGTATCTCAATTATATCCGTCTGCACATCGATCCGTATTGGACCAATGATCCGGGCGCTCCTATTCCTGAAGACGACATCTCAAGATTTAACTATAATCGCTTGGTTACCTATACTGATCAGGTCATTATTCCTTTAATCAACCATGCCCGTAACCGGGGCATGTATGTGATCTTGCGTCCTCCTGGCGTATGTCCACACCGTATCGCAGTCAATGATGCCTATCATACTTATCTTAAGACCGTATGGACTTTCCTATCGCAGCACCCATCACTAAAGAATGCTGACAATGTGATGTTTGAATTGGCTAACGAACCCGTTGAGATTCTGGGAACAAATGGCAACTGGGGGACGACCGGCAACGAGCATTTTGCTGCGTTGAAAAATTTCTTTCAGCCCTTGGTCAATATCATCCGTAATAACGGTGCCAACAATGTATGCTGGATACCAGGAACTGGCTGGCAGTCCCATTATCAAGGCTATGTCAATAATCCTATTACGGGTGGCAACATTGGCTATGCAGTACATATCTACCCTGGGTATTGGGGTGGTGTCAATACCTATCAAGCTTTTCAAAATGCCTGGAATACCAATGTTAAACCTATTGCAGACATTGCACCCATTGCCATTACAGAGACAGACTGGGCTCCACAGGGATATGGCACATTTGGTACGGGATCAACCGGTACCGCTGGCGGAAACGGTTTTGGTGCAAATTTAAAATATATTGTGGATCAGTCCGGCAATGTAAGCTGGAACCTTCTCGCCCCCGACGATCTGCTCCACAAAGGGGATCCCAACGCCGGGACAGCTTTTAACAATGATTGGGAAGCCTGTGCTGCTCCCGCTAAACAGTGGTTTCAGCAGTATGCTGCCTCCAATTACCCCATGTCTAACTGTACAGTTACTAGTCTGGTCAATAATGGCATTTACGAAATCGAATTCCAGACCGATGCCAACAAGGTACTTGATTTAAAATCAGGTGAAGATGCCAACGGTGCAGTGCTCAGACCGTGGACCAGAAATGGCGCAAATGCACAGCGCTGGGTCGCTATAGATGCCGGTAACGGATACTGGCGCTTTGTTTCAAAAGCAAGTGCAAGCAATCGCTGCATTGATCTGACGAGTAATAGCAATGCGCTTGGAACTGCCATCCGGCTTTGGCAGAACTATAGCAATGATGCTCAGGCCTGGAAGGTAACTGCTGTAGCCAATGGCTATTACAAAATTACCTCAAAGGTAGATGCTACACGCGGTTGGGATGTACCCAACTGTACCATGGACGGCAATTCCAATCTTCAGCTTTGGGATTACTATGGTACCTCCTGTCAATTATTTAAGTTCAAATTTATTGCCATGAACTAAACACTATCTATTCGCGGTAAGCCATACTTACCGCGAAATAGGTTAATTTTAAAAACATAAAAAGCTTCACGATGCGACAAACACAATTTAAAATGCTGCTACTGATCTTCTTGGTATGTTGTTTTACCGGAACAACAGCTTTTGCCCAAGACAAGAACTTCCATATCTACCTTTGTTTAGGACAATCCAATATGGAGGGACATGGACAATTCGAACCTCAGGACACCATCACCAACAGCCGGTTTCATGTGCTAGCGGCAGTAGATTGCCCCGAATTGGGACGGCAGTACGGTAAGTGGTATCCTGCCCGGGCACCACTCACGCGTTGCCACACAGGCCTTACACCTGCAGATTATTTTGGCAGAACGCTTGTAGAAAAGCTTCCCAAAAATATCGAGATCGGAGTCATCAACGTTTCGGTAGGTGGTTGCCATATTCAATTATTTGATCAAGATAGCACGGCAAGCTATGTCGCAAAGGCACCCGAATGGATGAAATCCATGCTTGCAGCTTATGACAATAATCCTTATGAAAGGCTCGTCGTCCTGGCCAAGATGGCACAGCAGAAAGGTATTATCAAAGGTATTTTACTTCATCAGGGGGAATCCAATACCGGCGATCGCGAATGGCCCAATAAAGTAAAAAAAGTCTATGAAAGCCTCTTGCACGATTTGCACCTGAACGCCGAAGATGTACCCCTACTTGCTGGTGAACTCCTATCGGCCGAAGCAGGGGGTAAATGCGCAAGTATGAACAGTATCATCCAAACATTGCCCGCTACTATCCCAACTGCCCATATCATTTCTTCTGCGGGTTGCCAGGGTATCGGCGATGGACTACACTTCAGTCCTGCCGGATACCGGCAGCTGGGTAAAAATTATGCGGCAAGCATGCTTAAAATTCTTCAAAAAAAATAAACTTCCATTGCTTTAAAATTGCCATTTGCAGGTGACTTAAATCCATAGTTTTTCCAACAATGACACTACGGCGAAGGAACGAGTCTAAGCGATTTCCAAAACCGTAGCAATGTTATTCTGGATAAAATCATCCGGTAAAGTCACCTGCAGCGCGGCATCAAGCTGCGTATAAACGATGTTATCGGCATATCCAAGTATCCGGACTGACTTGACCTTTCTCGAATTGGGTGATAAACTACCCAATGACTTTAATTGGAGCTGCTTTTTGGTCAACGTTCCCATTATAAAAGCGTACATGACATTTCCCTTTGTCGTAAAACGGACATCATCGCCGGTAAAAGCTTTACCTTTTCCTTCATTGAAGCCCTGCACATGCAATGTAGGAGCTTCCTCTTGTGCAGGTCCCTCACCAAAAATGCGCCAAGGACGCGTTCCAACAATGGCTTCTTTGTGTATGGCCATCCAGCTTCCTATGCCTTGTACCACTTCCTTCGCCCTATCGTCGATAGAACCATCACCGCGCAATGGTACACTTAACAATAAGTTACCGTTTTTACTGACGACATCAATCAGCATATGAATTACGGTTTTAGCCGATTTATAGTGATTATTCTCATAAATCCGGCGATCATAATGCCAAGACCCGATACAGGTACAGGTCTGCCAGGGCTGCGGTTCAATGGTATTGCTCTGTCCACGTTCAATATCCCATACCAGGCATTTTCGTTGTTGTTCATTCAGTATTTTCCCATTGATTACCACATTAACCTTGCCTTTATTTGCCTGCACGCTTTTATTATAAAAATCGGCTACGATCTCCAAGCCAACATTGCTTATTGGATAAAGTGGCAGCACCGTATCGTCAAAATAAACGATATCGGGTTTGTAATTGTTGATCAATTCCAGGGTCCGGGCCTTAAAGTTTTCGCAATAGGCCTTTGTTGGCACACTTACCCCTGAATTCACATCCCAATGCCATTGCCGATGAACGGTGTTATCATCCTTACTATCCAAACTAAGCGCATGATCCTGTGCATAAAGCTCCTGCGGATCGTATGCTGCCCACCATTTTCCTGCGCCATCTTTTTTCGTTAGTTTCCCATCATAGGGTATACCGGCAAACTTGCCTTCTTTATCACTCCGCTGTGCCGTTTCATACCAGGTCCAGGCATGTGCCGCGTGTACGCTGACACCAAATTTCAGCCCTCTTTTTTTTGCAGCGCTTTCCCAACCCTTTATAATATCTTTCCTGGGGCCAACATTTACACTATTCCATTGATGGTGGCTGCTGCGATAAAGGTCTAGATTATCATGATGATTGGCCAAAGCCATAAAATACTGGGCTCCGGCATTTTGATACAGTTCCATTAACTCTTCCGGATTCCAATTTTCGGCTTTCCACTGATGGATAACATCTTTAAAACCAAACACCGAAGGATGTCCATATTTTTCAACGTGATAATTATACTGATCGGATCCCTCCTGATACATGCCCCGCGCATACCAATCGCCGCGCTCGGGCTGACACTGCGGGCCCCAGTGCGCCCAGATACCAAATTTGGCATCCCTGAACCACTCAGGCACCTGATAATTTTCTAATGAACGCCAGTCGGGATTAAAAGGAGCTTTCCCCAGATGAGCTTGGGAAAGGCTAAATTTACTCAGGAAAAGCGTCGGAATAGTTGCACCGAGAAACTTAATTGCTGTTCTTCTGTCCATTATACAATGATCTTCGATCAGAATGCCTCGACACAAATTGCACGACAAAGGCATTCGGTTTATAATTTGTTATCTACTTGAATACCAAAAATACCTGTATTGGATCAGGAAAGAAACTACATAATCGATCAATACTAGTACAATATCGACACAGGATTCTTTTTGATCAGTTGAACCAAAAAAAGGTGCCCTAAAAAGGACACCTCCACCTAACACTAACTATGAATAAATAAAAACATCTATTTTCCCAGATCAATTGTTCATATCATTGCCTTTCAAATTTTTATTGTTGTCCAATTCCGACTGTGGAAAAGGATAGAACATTGCTTTGGTAGACCAGCCGCCTTTTTTTAAAGGTTCCAGCCAGCTTGGATTGGCCATCCCCCACCGTAACAGGTCAAAATACCGCTGATATTCTCCCAAAAATTCAACAAATCGCTCATGCACGATAATATTTTTGATCGTATTTAAAGGAACGCCGTTTTTTACTAATCCCTGAGCGATCAATCCATCTACATCAGGAATTGTTCCATTGGATTTTTGATACCATAGGTGTGGCTGCTCATCCGGAACGATATTATTGGCGCGCTTACGCACCAGGTTGATGTATTGTTTCGCTCCGGCGATATCGCCACGTTCATTGAGACATTCCGCATAAAGCAGCAGCACATCGCTATAGCGAAAAATACGATCATTGTTACCATTATCAAAGTCAGCGATCTGAACATCCGGACAATATTTCCGGGTACCAAAGAAATCTTTATTGGTCGCCAGGTTTTTCATCCAGTCCGTATAGGTCGTGACCTTACCGTCCAGCTGCGTAAACTTTGCACCATTCTCGCACCAAAGCGTCATATATTTCCGGGGATCTCCTTCTTCAAATTCATCATGTGCCATTTTATTGGGCGCCAGATTCCACCAGGCACCACCCGTTCCGTCAAACATTCCGATTTCCTGCCACCGCCATGAACTCGATATATCGTCCCCCAGCCAGCCCGGTCCATTGTAGAGTTGCACCTCAAAAACAGACTCCTGATTATTCTCTTTTGTTTCCAGAAAATTATCCCTGTAAGAGGACATCAACTGATACTCCTTGCTATCAATCACGCTTTTCAACTGGATCTCAGCATTGGCAAAATCCGCTGCCTGTCCTTTTGCGAGGATGGGTTTATACAAATAAGTTTTGGCCAGGTAAGCCTGTGCTGCACCTTTGGTTGCCCGACCGATCATTTTACTGTCGGCATAGAGTGCTGCCCGCGTTGGCAACAATTCCGATGCTTTCTTAAAATCATCCACGATCAGCGCATACACGGCACCCGCCGCTGCGTTGCCCGGATAATAATCTTCGTTGGTCTCGACAGGTTTATTGATCAGCGGAATGGTTTCGCCAAACAACATGCTCAGGTGCAAATAGTTCAGTGCTCTCAAAAAATACGCTTCCCCCAAGAGTCTATTCTTTCTATTTTGATCTATTTCGCCTTCAAACTTCTGAATCCGATCGATGGCTAAATTAGCCGCAAACACCCCGTTCCAAAAATCTCTCCAGGTCTGGGCGGCCATCCCATCGCTCGCAGGGGTATTGTAGGTATCCTGATACATGGGTTCCCATTTGAAGGTATGATTGTAATCATCCCCAGGAGCCAAAAGCTCGAAATACAAACTGCGCGCATATCCACCCTGTGTGCGGCCGATTAACGCTTGGTAGGCCGGTATGACCGAATTTTCCAATTGATCTGCTGTTTTATAATAGGTGTCCGTCGACAATTCCTGCGGGTTGGAGAGATCCAGATTCGGTTTGCAGCTTGAAAACTGTATCAGCAATGCAGCAGCTGCGAGTTTTATATATTTTCTATTCATGATGTCAATAAGGGATTAGAATGTAAATTGAATACCCATAAAATACTCTCTTGAATTTGGAAAGCTCAACCCCCAAGGCGTTTGCCCATCGATACCACGGCTTAGATTGGAGCGTGTATCGCCCGACCCCACTTCAGGATCATAACCTGAATACTTGGTAAAGGTCAGTAGGTTTTTTGCGCCTACGTAAAACCCCAGTCGGTCGATCTTCCAACGTTCAAGTCTAGGACTTGAAAAACTGTAACCAATGTTGAGTACTTTAAGCCGGAGGTAAGAGCCATCCTCCACAAACCTGTTGGATGCCCTTAAATTTTGATTGGGATCGCCGAGTACAGCGCGTGGAATAGTAGTATCTGTATTTTTTGGATAGACCGTAGTTTCACCAGATACCGGATTTTTGAAGACAAGCTCCTCCGCACGATAACGATCCAGAGTCGATGCAAAATTATTGTAGTAATGGTACATTCCCTCGCCCCAATAGCGGCTATTGTTGTAGATGTCGTTTCCTTTACTTCCCTGCCACATCATCGACAGATCAAATGTGCCAATCGAACTGTTGTAGTTTACATCAGCATTGAAGCCGTAACTAAAATCAGGTATTGGGCTTCCCAAAAAATCCTTATCCTGATCATTTAAGACCTTGTCGCCATTTCGGTCATTGAAGCGTACATCGCCCAATGCTGCGTGGGGTGCAAAAGCTTTATCGGCATCCAATTGTGCCTGACTGGTATATAAACCGTTGGTGGTGTAGCCCCAAAATTCCCCTACCGAACGACCAACTGCTGTTCTTGTGACGTTTTCACCCCCAGGAGAGATACTTCCCCATAAAATTTCATTATTGTTGCCCAGACTCAGCACGCGGTTTTTCACAAAAGAAATATTGGCGCCGATACGATAGCCAAAATTACCGACCTGATCTTTGTAGGAAGCCAGGATATCCCAGCCCCGATTCCGTATGCTACCGGCATTCAGCACGGGAAAGTTGTTACCATAGCCTGCGGTAAACGAAATGGGTACATTGATCAGCATGTCCTCGGTCTTTTTATTATAGTAATCAACTGTCAAAGCCAATTTATGATCAAAAAGCTCCAGATCGAGACCAAGATCAGTTGAATACTGACTTTCCCATTTTACATTCGGATTCGAGGGAGTCTGTGGCAGGGCCCCCGTGACCATCACATTGTTCAGGTAATACCAGACATGGTCGAAACTAACTGTCCGTTGATACTGATATTGTGCAATATCCGAATTACCCAAAAGCCCGTAACTAGCTCGGAGCTTCAATTCGCTGATCGCAGGAAATGCTTTCATGAAAGATTCCTGACTGATCCGCCATCCCGCTGATACCGAAGGAAAGTTTCCATAGCGGTATTGATTGCTAAAGTTGGCCGATCCATCCCGTCGCATATTAAATGTCAACAAGTAGCGGTTATCATAATTATAGTTGACACGTCCCAGCATGGAATACATGGCAGACTGTCCCACACCTGACCCCACAAGACGGGAACTCGCCAGGGATGCCGAATTAAGGATCAAAACATCCGGACTCGGCAAACCACGGGCCCCAGCATTGACAGCATTATACCGGGATTCTTCTGAAGTGATTCCCGCCAAAGCCGAAATCGCATGCTTACCAAAGTTATTTTCATAAGTCAGCGTGTTTTCAAATAACCAGCGGTTATTCTGACTGCTGGAAATATTGAGTTCATCCGGATTATGGTTCTGATATTGTCCGACAGAGTAGTTACCTATATACCCCTCATTCCGCACCCGGCTAAGGTCGATCCCCATATTAAATTTGTAAACCAGGCCTTTTATAATCTCATAAGTAGCCCAGGCATTGCCGTTTACCGAAAAGTTGTCATTGACGTTTTTATTGAGGTATGCATTTGCCAATGCACTCTGAACATCCGTTCCATTGCCAGCTCCGGCAAAACCAGTGCTGCTGTTGGCATCGTAGAGCGGTAATGTCGAGGACCACTTTTGCGCATCGATGATATTTTTGTCGCTCCAGTTGCGGCGGGTGTAACCTAAGGAAAGGGTTTCGCCTATCTTGAGTTTTCCTTTGGTAAAATCAGAGATAAATTGGGCGCCATAATACTTATTTTTATCTTGAATAATAATGGATTTGTCTGTCGCATAGATACCGCTAAGCCGAAAATTGGCGTTTTGAGATCCGCCGGAAACCGAGAGATTATGCCGTTGATAATTGCCCGTCTGCAGCAATTCGTCCATCATATTATACCCGTGCCCGATGTCGGAGGGTTTAGACAGCGCGGCCAGATAATCTTTGCGCGAAGGATCCTTATTGTACATTTCCTCATTAATCAATTCGGCCAGTTGCTGTCCGTTCAGCAGAGGTATATTATGGGAAATATTTTTGATGCCGGCGAAGGCATTATAATCGAGCTTCACCTCTCCGGCTTTACCCCGTTTTGTGGTGACCAAAATAACGCCATTGGCCCCACGGGAACCATAGATGGCACTTGATGCGGCATCTTTCAAAACCTGAATGCTGGCAATATTATTTTCATCCGGCATAGCTCCGCCGATCATCCCATCCACGACATAGAGCGGATCGGTTCCGTTAATGGATCCAACGCCACGGATACGGATAGCGCCATTGGTTACCTGCACTCCAGGCACGGCGCTCTGAAGCGTAGCAATTGTACCACCAGGTACTTTCACCAGATCTTTGGTGTCCACAACAGCGATGGAAGAGGTCAGATCGACCTTCTTCTGTTTACCATAGCCTACCACCACAACTTCATCCACGGCAATTTCTGCGGCAACAAGTGGAATACTGATTTCCGAAGAATTACCGATTACATATTCTGCCTGATTATAACCCACATTGGATACAATAAGGACTTCTCCCGGATTGAGTTTGAGTACAAATTCGCCTTTCTCGTTTGTTGAAGTACTGAGGGTTTTATCCTTCACTTTGATCGATGCCCCAATAATTGGTTTTCCTTGATCACTGATGATCTTTCCATGAATCACTTTTTCCTGAGCAGACAGTCGTCCAATGCCCATTAAAATGGAAGCCATTAACAACCATTTCACTTTCCTATTCCTTTCTTTGGGAAAACAAAAGAAAGAAGACACATAATTTCTGTTCATAATCTTTATTTGAGATAAATGTCTTTTTGCCCCTTGAGGCGAGTACTTGGTTATTTATTTATACAAATTGGTTATTTATTACTTATATGCTAACTGTATCTGCTCACCGCTATGTGCTATCTGGTCACATAATAAGCTCGCTTTAACAGGTGGCATCCCTTAAAAATTCACTATTGCATTTACTGGATCATTTATTTAAAATGAACTGGCTTTTCGCCAATTGGTTACAAAGCAAAGCTATTGCTTTCAACAAAATCGCTTTGCAACGAATATTTAAAAGAAGGGTAAAAATGTTTAAAAGCTGTTATCGAAGACCATTGCCATTACTTTTGGATATCGATCCAGAACCTATCTTGAGATCAAAACAGGAAACCTACTGGAGATATCATTTTGAGAGATCTATAGAAATGCGGTGATTAAGTAGCCAAGCGAAAACAGTTTAACAAAAAAAAGCAACATTAATTTATAATCTTTTGAAGAAATATTAAAAATATTTCACATCTTTGAATTGACTTATGCAATCGATTGAATTGGCCATTTAACGCATATTTTGGATAGTTTATCCGACCTATTTTTTAAAGAAAAACCAAACTTAATGGAATATTTTTCGCTATTGAAACACCATTCCGATGAAATCATCAAATTCATCGCTAATTGCGGTATATTTTCCTTACTCCTCAAAAATGGTAAGGTGATCCATTTTATACCGGACGACCCGGATCATTTTACCGAATGGCTCCATAGGAAAGGCATCAAAAATATTAAAAAATCACAATCTGTCACTATTGAGGAAGAGATTCCCGTATAAACGAATAACGGAATAATCGTATTCCTAGATAAAAAGAATTTGCTTAACGGCCGAAAATAGTACAATATTAACCAATTGAACCCTTACCCTCATTCCAGTGTATGAATGGCCAGTATTAAACTTCGCATATCCTGCTGAATAGAACGTATGGTCGCCTGCAATTCATTGTGCATATTGGCTAGATCATGTAGTTCCTCGGCTGCAAAAGTTCCACCATTCTTAAAATAAAGCTGCTGCAGGGGACTATCCGGTTCATCGTCCAAACCATATTGCAGCCAGCGCTGCCGCATTGTTTCTATCAGTGACGAGTTTTCAGCGTTGCTAAATTTTTTCTCGGATAAAATTCCCCAAACTGAGCTTGGGTAGATCTGCGCCTTATTATTTTGATACCAAATACTTTCAAGCATATTACGTTGCAGCTGCATCTTGACCTTTTTGCCTTTTGGGTTCAGTGTCATAAATCCCAATACGGCGGTACCGACCCCGCCAGCGATGCTCAACCCATTGTTGAGGCCATCATTTTTGACCGTTGTTGCAGTAACCGCTGTCACCGCTCCCAGAAGTATAGAAGCCACCGTCAAACGGGTCTGCGTTTTCGCATTCAGTTCGTCTATATATCCTGCGAGCTTATCGATACGCTCACCGTTACAGTCCAACTCCGCTGCAATGGCATTCAGTTCTGTCTCAAACAGCATGTACCTTTCAGTCATCTTTTGCCTTGCCGCCAATTTCAGTGTAGCACTATTCGCAGTCCCCAAATACTGGATAATGGGTTCTGCAAGATTGAGGTATTTGATCAGCACAAAATCATGGTAAGAAAAAATTTTCCTTATCTGGATACTATCCGAGGCAGCGATTTCCTGTATTGGAATTGATGTATAGGCCACATTTGGCGCACAGTAGTTTGTTGTCAACGTATGTACCTGAACATTGTTGATCAAGGTCGAACAGGCTGTCAACAGCAATATGGACAAAAAGAGAAAAGATCTGATCGTTAGAAGAAGTATTTTCATTACCTGAGGTTATGCCTTAATTTTTACAACAATAACCTTTTCAGAATGTTTTTGCCCCACCTATTTACTTTTTTGGAAAACAAAAAGAAGGCCCTATATTTTTTTGAAAATCCGCACAACAGGTCGATCACTCCATATTTTTTTAATATATTTAAAATGAAAACAGGAACCCATTGTATACAGATACAATGCGGGTGCAAAATATACGAGCCTAGCAACATCAAAAGACCATTTATGAACAAAACCCTTTTTCGGAACCTATTTATTGTATTATCATTCGTTGTGATACTCTTGCCCATTTACCCATCTATGCGGTCGTATTTCAGCAAAACATGTATTACCGAAAAATATGGAGTCAATTACAACGAGCAACGCAAAAAGCTGGGGCTGCATCCCATTCCAGCTAGCTGGGGCAGAAGGAACCTTGATTCCTGCATCATCTGGTATAATCCGAGCGGCAATATAGGGCATCGCTGGAAAAACATCTATTTTAAAGGCTGCAGTATCAAAAAAGAACTCGATCTTTTTTCTTTCGGATATGATGCCGAAAAAAGACAATATACCAAGGTATTGGAAGTGACGACAGATTATGATTTACAGGAGAAAGTGTTGGATATCCGCTATAAAGTGCTGACCGCATCATACAGTAAACAGATCGAAAAAAAAGAAGCTGACTCATTGATCAGCTCTTTAGCGCTAAATGACTCCAAGTGATCCTTCTTCAGTAAACTTTCGATAAAAAACGGTATTGAACAATGTTCAATACCGTTTTTTATGGACATATCATTTTTACTTCCAGATACGAAGTCTTTCAAATTCACCATAACCTAACTGGTTGTTACCGGCAATCTGATAAAGTCCGACGCGCAGTCTTTTGCCGTTCAGATCGGGGCGTAGAAACGGTGTTCCGGGAAGATCCTTCCAGTCCATGCCATCTCCCGAGCAACGCAAAAAGAAATAATTACCGATCTTCTGAACCTGAAGGTAGGGCGAAAAATTTAGGCCGGTTCCTGTATTCTCTTCCTGAAAAATCTGTGGGCCGATGCTCCGCGAAAGATTGCCCAGGTTCCATCCCGTCAAAATACAATTGGTGATGTAGGCATCCTTACTATCCACGCGTTGAATCATGATACCGGCTTCACTTGATGTACGTGCTTTGCGGGCCAAGCCTGCCACATCGCTTATCTTAACCTCTAGCGTGAAATCTCCCTCCAGCTCTTTATAAACAAAGGGGGCCAGAAGGTCTGCATCACCCCATTTTGTATTTTTGGACTGGATTTTCCAGGTTCCATTCAAGTAGGAAAGCGCTGTCTGTGTACTGTCGGTTCTTTCACTGTATTGATAACCATCCCAGAAAGGAATTTTCTGATCCTTGGCGGAATAGCTTTCATCGTGTGCTGGCTGTACCAATTGCGGCCTTTTCGCCGAAACCCCTTCCACTACCGGCTTACTGACATGGCCAAAGGCATCCTTTGCCAGAACTTCGATGGATTTTCCAGGTTCGAATGATTTAAAGAGATGGTAAGACTGTTGCTTCCAGCCTGAACTTTCGCCCTCAGAACGGAAGAGATACCACATTCCCGCTTGCTTTTCGACCTGTACAAATACCTGATCCGCATTGATCAGGTGCGGCGGAGAAAGCACCTGCGGAACATACCCGTCCAGCCCATTGGCCAAGCCTGCTTTCCACTGACTGAACTTTGCGTTTATCTCATCCGATGTTAAGGTGCCAGAATAGGCGCGAAAGAAATGAAATGGATAAGCCAGTTCAATGCTAGTCTTATTTACCCCCAGCAGTTTTTCAGAAAACACCCGCTTTTCAGCCTTCCCATTGCGATAAAAGCGCTTTTTTCCTTTATCATGCACAAACAAAGCATGCTGCCAGGCAGCGCCGTCGTACCAGTCAAAATCCAGCGTATACTGCTGCTGACGAAGAATGTCCGTTAGCGCCGCACTTTCAAAAGCCTTACCTTTCAATGCCAATCTATTTCCCGCTACCACCACCTCCGCATCGTCAAGCGCCACTAAGGTATCCTTTGCTGTTCCCTGGTTCCGCAAAGTACTGAGCTTTCCGAGATTTAAATCGTCAGTTTGCAGCCCAAAGAAATCCGATTTCGGGACTTCATTGGCCAAACTGGCCACTTCCTCCTCATCCAAGCTCGTATTATATACCTGCAAACTGGATACATAGCCCGAAAAATACTGATCTAGCACATCCGAAGCTCCCAGGACAAAAACATCTCCGGGCCTGACAAACAGCATCCTATTTTCCCTGCGTTGCAGCTTTCCGTCCACATAAATAGATTCCTGATAGCCGTCAAAAGAAAATACAATATGATGCCATATATTTGCGCCTGGAACCGATGCATATCCCAAATCAGGCCAGGAGCCATGCGTGATGGCCCCACGTCCGGGATCAGTACCATAACCAAAAATTGCTTTGCTGAGATCCTGCTGCCCCGACGACCAGGCAACCAACTGTTCAAACCTGGCGATGTCCGGATTATTAACCCATAGCGCAATACTATAAGAACTATTTGTAGCCAACGACTGTGGCACAGTGAAAGTCGAGCGCAATGCGGTAGCTCCATCAAAGAAGAATGCCTTTTTACCCTGATAATTTTTAACGGCCAAGGCATGTTCTGTACTGAACATCCCCCCGAGTAGCCCTTTATTCTGAATACCTTTTACCTGTTGCCCCTCCTGGTAATTGGCCGCATCGATATGGATTAAATTACCCAATGTTATTTCCTTGACGGGCATCGTTTGTGCTGCAGACCACAGCGTCTGTTGTGGAAGCTTTTGTGCATACACTTTCATGTTCCAAACGCCACGAGGAAGTCCATTCACTTGCGTGTTCAATACATGTAATCTAACATATCTTGCCATAGCTTTGCCGTGTTCAACAATAGGACTTGCCCAACGGTCATTATTCGAGCGATCTACAAAGCTTTTCCAGGCAAGACCATCCACAGAGGTTTCGAGTCGGTATTGATAGGCATAAGTTGGGTATTCAAACTGAATGGATATGGTCTGTATATCCAGCTTCTTACCCAGGTCAATAGCTACCCAGGCCGGTCCTTGATTATTTTTGGCACGCCATAGTGTTCCATTGTTGTTGTCGACTAAGAATGCAGGCCTAAAATCTGTATTGTAGTAAGAGGAGGCCTTCACCGTTTTCCCAAAAGCCAAATCGACCGGCCCTGTAACTGTTGGAAGCAAATCTGTCACACCAGCATGTGTGGGCCGCACCGGCTCAATATCGCCGTCAGGCCTAAAGAATAGCTCGTCCATGGCAACCTGACGGTGGAAGCCGCCCCCAGCATGTGGGTTATTATGCCTGTGATAGACGATGAAATAACGATTATCCTGTTCAAGAATACTATGATGTCCCGGACCATGAATACTACCATCCTCGTTTGTAATCAATATCGGATTGGCCGATGGATATTCAAAAGGTCCCATGGGACCGATTTTACTTTTAACATATTGCACACGATAAGTACCATCTTCACAATGCCCCGAGGAGTACATCAGGTAATAGATGCCCTTACGCTTAAACATATAGGGCGCCTCAAAAAAGTCCTTTGCCACAGTATTAGGAATCAATGCTGTTTTTTCGAACGTTTTCATATCCCTGTTGAGTATCCCCACCCCACATCCATGATCGGGGTAGATTCCCCAGGTTCCCCAAAATAGATAGATGCGACCATCATCATCCCGAAAGGTTTGCCCGTCCAGAGTAATTACACCTGGAACCATATAGTTCGGGATCATCGATTTGCCACCGGCTACCAAAGGTTCCCAGGGGCCTGTGGGGCTGTCGGCCACTGCCCCAAAAATTTCTACAGGCTGACTATAATAGAGGTAATATCTTCCGTCGTATCCCTGCGTCATATCAGGAGCCCAGTACCAGTGTGTATTGGGCCAGTTCATGGGTTGAATGGTCCAGTTCTTAAAATCCCTGGATGTCCATACCTGTGATGGCCCTGCTCCCCAACCATTACCATCGGTGGTCGCATAGATATAATACGTATCTGCAATTTTCTTGATGCTCGGGTCCGCAAAATACCCAGGCAACAGTGGATTCAATACATTAGGCTGTTGGTAGGGTTTCAACGGCTGTGCCACCAGCCCTGTAAGCGACATAACCAGTGCAACCAAAATAGCGAAAGAAAAATGATGTTTCATGATAACACAAAGTTTACTGGTACATAAAAAACGATATCGCCATTCAACTAACTTTACAACAAATAAAATCTACGATAAATGTCTATTTAACATTAAATTTATAACTTCGATCATCGCATTACAAATTTTGAGGGCTAATAGGTTAAAAATGGGCTATTGAAGGTTAAAATCTACCCATAAATCGAGGGTACAATCCTTCATCTTTGTAAGAACAATGATCTTCGGCGTATTAAATGAGCAATAACATGTCAAAAATGAATCTTAAAAAAAGCTATTGGATCCTATTTGCGCTCGTATGCACACAGTTGCCAAGCAGCGTATATAGCCAACAGGACGAACACCCCGTATGGAAAGCAGTCAAAGCACAGCAAGCCACTTTAGGTGTAGAAGAGGGTGCCAAAAACTTTACCCTCAAAAACCTCCATGTAGCTATCCTCAATGCATCGCAGACGCTATCTTCTTTTCGCCCCAACGGCGGCGAAAAAGATTTTGACTATACACCTGTTGAGCTCCTGAGCAAAAGAGACCGCAATAAGTTTTTTCATATCGGTGATATCAATATCAGTTTGCGCCGTCAGGGTGATACCCCCTGGACTTCCTACTCATCGGCGGCAGACCGTAAACATGTCATCCCAATAAATCCGGCAAAAAACGATCTTGCAAGCGCAGATATCAGCCCTACGCTCAACAATATTCCGTTGAAGGTTGTACGCAGCTGGCGAGATGACGGAGGCGATCTGATCCTGAGTTTTGAAGTTTCAAATCCCAACGATTATCCCATCGAAATCGGCGCGCTGGGTATCCCACTTCCTTTCAACAACAACATGGATTGGAAAAATCTCGATCAGGCACATGCACAGAATGTCTTTTTCGATCCCTATATCGGCCAAGATGCGGGTTATCTACAGGTCAACCGCCTACATGGCAATGGGCCGAGTCTGTTGGTATTGCCCTATAAAAATGCAGGCTTTGAAGCCTACAATCCGCTCAATACAGACCCTACCCCCCGAAGTATTACCTTTGAGGGATTTCATGAATGGATGATCCACAGTAAGGCCTATGCCGAGACTGATTGGAAAGGCGTAGAACAATGGAATACACCGACTTATACCCTCTTGAAGCCACATGAATCAAAGACCTTTGCCTTAAAATTTGTCCTCGCGCCAAGTATCCGGCAAATTGAATCGGAGTTATTGAAAAACAATAGGCCTGTCGCTGTTGGACTTCCCGGATATGTTGTCCCCATGGACAATCCCGCCAAACTCTTTGTTAAGCACAACAAAGCGGTCAAAAGTGTCAGTGTCTACCCCGAAGGTGCATTGACCCTGACAAAAAAAGGAAGCACCGCACAGCAATGGACCGAATACGAAGTGAAGGGCAACCGTTGGGGACGCGCGCGGCTTACCATCAACTACAGGGATGGCATTACGCAGACGATCCACTATAAAGTAATCAAATCCGAAAAAGAAGTTGTACAGGATCTGGGCCATTTCCTCACCACCAAGCAGTGGTATGAAAATGACAAGGATCTCTTTGGCCGTTCACCATCTGTCATATCCTATGACTATGAAGAACAGCAGCCCATCACCCAAAATAGGAGCGCCTGGTTTGCAGGCCTCAGCGATGAAGCCGGAGCAGCAAGCTGGCTTGCTGCCCTGATGAAACAGGTACTGCAGCCCGATCAACAGGAAATAGCCAAGTTGAAACGTTTTGTCAATGAGACCCTTTATGGTCATATCCAGCATAAAGAAGGCGACAAGAAATATGGGGTTGTCAAAAGCCTTTTTTATTATGAACCAGACTCAATGCCGGCCGGTACCTACCGCTCGGATATCAACTGGAAAACCTGGTCTGCCTGGCCCAAAAAGGAAGCCGATGACATTGGACGATCCTACAATTATCCACATGTTGCAGCAGCACACTGGGTAATGTACAGGCTCGCCCGCAACTACAACAATCTGGTCAATGAAGAAACTTGGGACAAATACCTCGAACGGGCTTACCAGACCAGTATCGCCATGGTCGAAAAAGCGCCTTATTACGCACAGTTCGGTCAAATGGAAGGCAGTATCTTCCTTATCGTACTCAATGATCTCCGTAAGGAAGGATTAACAACGATGGCCGACAAGCTTGAAGCCGCCATGCGCAAGCGGGCAGAGCATTGGAAAACCCTCAATTATCCATTCGGGAGCGAGATGCCATGGGATTCTACAGGTCAGGAAGAGGTATACCTCTGGTCGCGCTTTTTCGGTTTCGACGAAAAAGCTCAAGTGACGCTCAATGCCATCATTGCTTACATGCCTACCGTACCGCACTGGGGTTACAATGGCAGTGCACGCCGCTATTGGGATTTTGTCTACGGCGGCAAGCTCTCCCGTATCGAGCGGCAGCTGCATCATTATGGTTCGGCCCTCAATGCCATTCCCGTCCTTACAGCCTACCGCGACCATCCAGACGACTTCTACCTGCTCCGTATCGGACATGCAGGTATGATGGGTGCATTGGCCAATGTCACAGCCGATGGCTTTGGCCCCGGAGCATTCCACTCCTATCCATCCACACTGGCCAATGACGGCATCTCGGGCGATTATGGAACCGGCTTTTATGGTTATGCCGTCAATTCGGCGACCTACATTGTCGAACATCCCGAATTTGGCTGGCTGGCTTTCAGCGGAAATCTAAAAACCGAAAAACAACAGGTCAAGGTTGCCCTGACTACAGCTTCCAAGGGACGTGTCTTCCTGGCAAAAGAAAATCTTTGGTTGACCACAGATGCCGGAGAAATTGCCGAATTGCACTACGATCAAAAAGACCATAGTGTCACCCTGATCTTCAATAATGAAGCAAAACAAAACAGCACAAATATTCTGCTCAATGTAAATCCCGAAAGCCATTATGAGGTAGAAGGAATAAACAAAGATCCGTTGAATCGCTATGTAATACCCCTATCAACAAAAACAGTAAAATTGAAAAAGCTGAAGTAGAAAAGAATCCGAACAACAGCCTACTAAAACATGGGCTATCTCTTCGCCAGACTCCATGCTAGAAACACAAGCGATCATAAGACTTCAAAAAAACGGGCTTTCATTTAGATGGAAGCCCGATTCAAAACAAAGGCTATTTTTTACGGTTCTATTTAGCTCAGCAGCTTTTGCTGAAATGCAAAACGGATCAGATCGGCCGTATTTTTGCTTTTGGTTTTGTCCATCAGGTTCTGACGGTGCCCTTCGACAGTCCGTTTGCTCAAAAAGATTTTATCCGCAATTTCCACAGCGGTGAAACCCTGCGCAATGAGTTCCAGTACGGCAAATTCCCTTTCTGTGATTTCATACTGCGACAGCCGTGAAGTAACATCAACATTCGCGCTATTCTCAACATCAAAATTTTCCATAAACCGTAGACCGAAATTGGTCATCAGATATTTATGCCCCTGAGATAAACGTAACAATCCAAATAAGATTTCATCATAATCCCCCCCTTTAGATAGATACCCGTCTGCACCACTCCGAAAAGCTTCGGCTACATCAACCGGATCTTCAATCATGGAAAGCACAGCGAACCTAAGATCAGGATATATTTTTTTGGCCATTCGGATGAAACTCACACCATCCATGCCCTGCATATTCAGGTCCGTTAAAACCAGATCCGGCAATGCATTTTGTTCAAGATAGATTAATGCATCCTCTGCACTGTCTACTTCTCCTACCACCGAAAGCTTGTCGTGGGTATCAATAATCAAGCGTATCCCATTTCTTACAAGTCGATGGTCATCAACTAAAAGAATTTTAGTCATTTTTCCTCCAATCCTACCAAGATAATCTATTTTTTTAATTAAGTTATTTTTTAAAATTAGTTCACGTAAAAATCCCCTCCAGTTCTACTTGACCTTTCGCCATATCTTTTCATTACCCACCTGATTATAGTGGGGTGCCAGCGCAGAAAAGCGTAGTGTCTCCTGACTGCCTAAGGCAAGGTAGCCGAATGTTTCGAGGCTTTCATCAAAAAGGGACAATACCCTGGCCTGCAGCTCTGTGTCAAAATAGATCAGCACATTGCGACATAGAATCAGCTGAAAAGCATTAAAAGAAGCATCACTCACCAAGTTGTGAGAAGCAAAAACAATACGTTCCCGCAAAGTGGAATTGAGTTTTACCCAATTATAATTCGCGCTGTAGTACGCTGAAAAATCAGCTTTACCGCCCGAAAGCTGATAATTTTCGACATAGGATTTTAGATTTGCCATCGGGATGACGGCCTTCTTTGCCTGCTCGAGCACCGAGGGGTTGATATCGGTGCCATAGATCAGTGATTTGTGCAAAAGATTCTCTTCTTGCAATAGAATTGCCAGTGAGTACGCTTCCTCACCTGTTGCGCAGCCCGCTATCCAGATGCGGATAAACGGCGAAGTGCGCAATTTGGGAAGAATTTCATGACGCAGATTTGCGAAAAAGCTTGGATCACGAAACATTTCGGTCACATTCACGGTCATCTTTTCAACAAATCGCTGCACATATTCCCGATCGTGAACAACGCGATAACGCAGTTCGGCGAAACTCGTAAAATTATCCAGCAGGCAAAGCTGGTTGATCCGCCGCGACAAGGATGCTTTCGTATAGTGGGTAAAGTCGTAACCATAGAGACGCTCCACATCCTCCATCAGGATCATGACCTGCTCTTGGCTGACAATTTTTTTCCCTGTGGTCATCCCGCTATTTCTCTTATCATCTGCACAAGCAGTTCAATGTCGATCGGTTTCGAGATATAGCCATTTGCTCCTGCAGACAGGCATTTTTCACGATCACCGGTCATAGCTTGTGCCGTTACGGCGATGATAGGCAATTCACTTGCATTCCATGATTGACGGATCAACTTGGTGGCTTCATAGCCGTCTATCTCGGGCATCATCATATCCATGAGGACAAGACTTATGCCTATATGATCTCTTAGCTGGACAAGTCCATCTTCTGCAGACAGACAGCCGATTGCTTGAAAACCTCTTGACTTCAGGGCCAATTTCAACGCAAATATATTGTTCTGATCATCGTCGATGATCAATATGGTTTTGTTCTTATCCATGCTCCTTATTTATTGCGTTATTATTCATACAACCATACACGCAAGAGAGACAATAGCTGATCGATATCCACCGGTTTGGATATATAATCAGACGCTCCCGCGGCAATACATTTTTCCCTATCCCCCATCATTGATTTGGCTGTAACCGCAATAATGGGCATATTTTCGTATCGCTGATCTTTTCGGATCGAAGCAATCGTTTCGTAACCATCCATTTCGGGCATCATCATGTCCATCAGGATCACCGCCACATCCGGATTATCTTCCAGCTGTTTCAGCGCATCTTTTCCGTCCGTTGCCGGCACCACGGTCATCTGATATTTTTCGAGCGCCTTGGTGAGCGAGAAGATATTTCGGATGTCGTCATCCGCTACAAGTACCTTTTTTCCCTGCAGAACATCCTGCAAAAAGCCAAGTCTACCCGGCGATTTGATAGAAGGACCGTTATTTTCTTCTACAAGATGTAGAAATAGACCAACTTCGTCCAATATACGCTGATAGGAATTAGCCGTTTTTACAATGATAGAATCCGCATACCGTTTTAATTTCATTTCCTCTACCTGCGAAAGGTTCTTACCGGTAAATACAATAATCGGCAAATTTTCAAGGCCTTGGTTTCGTTTTACGGCTTCCAATGTCTCGTAGCCAACACGGTCTGGAACCCCCATATCAAGGATCACACAGTCGGCAGTGTCTGAACTCAGCGCCACAATGCTATCTTCTACATTGCTCTTGATCTCCGAGGCAATGTCAAAACTCTCGAGGAAGAGCGACAGCGCCGCAGCATGTTTGGGATTTTCTTCAACGATCAATACTTTTTTGGGATGCCGCGTGAGGGCATCTTCTATTTTACGGAACATATCGCCCATCTGCTCCAATGCCATCGGTTTATTGATAAAGTCTATGGCGCCCTGAAGCAGGCTTTCTCTTTTAACCTGTAAAGAAGACATAATATGCACAGGTATATGTCGAGTCTTGGGGTTTTCCTTGATCTCAGCCATTACCTGCCAGCCATCTTTAAGTGGAAGCTGAATATCCAATAAGACCGCCAACGGCATATAACGTGCCACCATCTCCGTAGCGATATCACCACGGACGACCACGATACCTTTGTAGTTTTGCTGACGCGTATATTTGAGCAGGATCTTTGCGAACTCAATATCATCTTCAACAATCAAGATAAAACGGTCGCCTGCGACGATGCTATCGCGATCATCCGGAATATCGGCTGGAATAGGAATCTCAGGCATCCTTTCCACGGCCGGCACTGCCACTTGTGAATCTTGCCCCACTACGGCGTGCCCCACCGTTTCAACGTCTGTTTCTCCGATCATTGGTCGCTGCAATTCCGTAGCAAATATGGATGGCATGTTGCCCGAAATCTGCTCCGGAAGGATGAGGCGGAATACACTGCCTTTGTTTTCTTCGCTATCCAGCAAGATTTCGCCACCGAGTAGGCGCGCCAGTTCCCGACTGATCGAGAGCCCTAGTCCAGTGCCCCCAAATTTGCGGCGTGTAGAACCGTCTGCTTGTTGAAAAGCCTCAAAAATCAGATGCTGTTTGTCTTTTGGTATTCCTATTCCAGTATCGCGTACTTCAAATACGATACGGTTTCTCTGCGACTGTTCGCGGTCAATATGCAAGGTAACCTTACCCGAAGCTGTAAATTTGATGGCATTCGACAATAGATTACGTAAAATCTGATCCAGGCGCTGCTTGTCTGTTTCGAGCTGCATCGGCAAACCCTCCGCGGCGCTCATTTCTAATTCGAGCTGCTTATCCGCGGCGATTGGTCCGAACATAGCCGTCAGTCCATTCAGTATATCGGCAAAATTTACAGGCTGTACATCCAGATCCATTTTTCCGGATTCTATTTTGGAAAGATCCAGAATCTCATCTATCAAGGTCAGCAGGCTCTTTCCTGAACTTTGGATCACAGCTGCCGATTCCATCTGCTCTTCATTCAGGTTACCATCCGAATTTTCGGCCATCAAACGGGAAAGTAACAGAATTGAATTGAGCGGTGTACGTAGTTCATGCGACATATTGGCCAAAAACTCAGACTTATAGCGTGTACTTTGCTCAAGCTCTGCCGCCTTTTTCTGAATTTCCTGATTGCGTTCGGCAATTTCAACATTTTTATCTTCCAACAGTTTGGAGCGTTCCTCCAATTCACGGTTAGACTGCATCAGTTCTTCCTGCTGCACACGGAGTTCCTCCTCCGATGCCTGCAATTTATGCGTATGCATTTCGAGGCTCGAATTAAGGGATTCCAATTCGGTATGCTGTGCCTGCAGTTCTTCGGTCTGTGCCTGGGTTTCTTCCAATAGATTCTGCACCACCAGTCTGGCCTGCGCCGCCGCAAGTGTAGTACCTACCTTTTGCACTGCATCTCTAAAAAATGTCAACTGTATGGAAGAAAAAGGCTGTAATGCCCCCAGCTCCATCACACCGATACATTGGTTATCCTCAAAAATAGGCAAGATAAAAAGGTTGTTCACCTGCACCTTTCCGTTGGCAAAACTGATAACATAGCTGCTATTTTCGAGGTTTTCAAATAACTTTTCTTTCTCGTCTTTAAAGACCTGACCGACCATGCCTTCTCCTGGAGCGAAGCGATTATGGTCGGGATTTTCGAGTCCATAGGACCCCCTTAAGACAAGTTCATCCTGTTCCATCAGGTAAATGGCACCATTGACACAGTTGCCATATTTTGTCAGATGGCCGAGCGTAACGGCTGTGAGCTCTTCCTGCTGTTTATTACCCATCAAGAGGTTGCTCAGCTGGGTTAGTCCGGCCTGATGCCAATTGTTATCACTGAGTTCATCAAAAGATGTTTTGAGCGACCTAGCCATTTCGTTGAGGGATCCTGTCAAGCTGCCCAGATCGTCCTGTTCGGCATCCTGAATCTGCATTTCATAATTGCCGGCAGCAATCTCGCGTGCTATACGCTGAGTAATACTCAGTCGGCGCTGGATCTCCTCATCTTTTCGTTTCAGGTCATTCTGCAACTCCTCACGCTTAAAGAAATCTGCCCTGAGGCGGAAGTAAAAAAACAGCGTAATCAGCAACGAAACTGCCGCAGCCAATAAAACAAATATGGAGGTGTATCCCGAAGAGCGTGTAAGTTCATCTGAACGTCGATTGAGCAGCGATTCTTCTTTATCTATGATTTTGCTGATCAACAAACGGCAACTGTCCATATAGGTTTTGCCTTCTTCAAGCTGGGCAACAGAGATCATACCACCTCGTTTTTTGATGTTCACCAAATTCTCTAATCGATTTAGTCGAGACTGAACAAGTGTTGACAGGGTATCAATCACCTGCTGCTGCGCTGGGTTATCAGCCGTAAGATCGTGCGCGCGGCTCAGCGATTGAGGCAAAGACTGAAGACCATTTTTGTAGGGATCGAGAAACTTATCCATCCCCGTCAGCAGGAAGCCGCGCTGGCCCGTTTCTGCATTCTGTAAATCCTGCAAAATTTTATTGACACGGCTCATGACACGGCGACTGTGATCGACCATCGCACTATTATGGATCTGCTTACGGATACTCACATAAGAAGCCGTTGAACTCGCTAACAGGATCAACAGTGAAATTCCAAAACCTACCTGCAGGTTTCTTAAAATAGTTTTAGGCATGCTTTTCAACAATTGAGTTAAGACAATGCCAACTGATGATTTAGATGGCCGCCAAATATAGCAATAGGGAGCTTAAATTAAATCCCGTGTCGCCCGGCCCCAACCATCTTACCGTATTTTAACAAAAACTTACGTATTTATCCCCCTTCAGCAATCTTGCTGGCAATAATAGCCGAGGTAGCGGCGCAAAAATCTAGGCCCGAATAATCCGGATTATAGCCGCCCATGTAAGGTACAGCCATCATGAAAAGACGTTGACTGGCGTTGCCGCTGTGATCTACCAGCCGGAAGCTGTCGTCTATCTTTACCCCGGGTACCTGCAAAAAAATGGCGCCATCCGGAGCTACAAACATATGGTCGTTGCCTGCCAGCATTTGTTCTTTGGCCTGTTCCACCGAACGGAATCGCAGGTAAGCTGGACTGACATTGCCATTGTCGACTAAACTCTTGAAAGGAAATTCTTCAAAGTTCAACGGTCGCTGTCCTACACAATCCACAAATGTCTTATAATGGGTTTTTACTTCTATCCCAGATTCATCGGTATAAAAATAGTTAGCGCCGCGGTCGCTCGCAGGTTCAACCCGACTGTCCGTACCAACATTGACCACTTCCAGCCGACCAGCATCGTGTAGTGCGAGGAGCTCACGACTGGAACTCTGCGGCACAAAAGCGATGACAATGGAAATCAACGGCATCAGTACTTTTTTTAAACGCAGCATATCTTCGGCAGACATATATTTGGCCGGGTAATTCAGGGTAAAGCTCAAGGCAGAAAGCACTTCTTTCCAATAGATAGACTGACGCCTTCTGATAGATTTCAGCGCTTGTTCGTGCTCTTGGCGAAATCCCTCGAAGGCATCTTTCTGTTCCCTTAAACTGAGTACTGCTTCTACAAAGTCTTCCAGGCTGAGCTTTTCCACGATCGCATAAAAGTCGGGATCCTTTTCTTTAAACTGCGCTTTAAAATTACGATCGAACAGAAAATCCAACGACACGAAACCTTCATTTTCAAGTCTGTTAAGCATGAGTTCCTCTTCGGAGATCAAGAGCTTGTTGGCTAGGAAAGGTTCTTCCTGATGGAATCGGATCGCAGGCAGAAGACCACTGCGGGTATGCATCAATAACTTAAAATTTTCACTTCCCGGGTCGATCTGATATCTTAACTCACCTGTCTCCAGCGCCTCAAAAGACCCATTGTGGCGTGCCAGTGTACGGATAGCATCGATTGCCGTGAGCGAAGCGCCACGTAAGCCTACTGCATGGTCTGTTTTTAAGGCGAGCTTTGACGGCGGATAGGGTGATTCAAAATAATGTTCTACATTGCCCTCATACCTGGTTGGCCATTTATGTCCGGTACAGATGATAACCTTGTCTACGATATAGGTATCGGTGCTGCCCACCATGATTTTAACCTGCATCTGGCTATCGAGATCAATGATATCACTGACCTGGCTGCCGAGATGAATCTGTGTTTCTATCCCCTTTCCATCCGCCATCCGTTTCAATAGCATAAACTGCTCCGACAGATAGCGGCCAAGGAGCAGCCGTGGTACCACTTTGTAGCGATTAAAATCGTCAACATCGATGCCATAGCTTCGGAGCGTGGTCTCCGATAAGGATTGAACATAATCCTCAATCGTCGAAACCAGTGCGGGAATTTCATGATCCGAGACATTAGTTAGATGCTCCGATGTAGCACCTTCGTAGCTATAAGGCATCCCTGCCCCCAATTGCTTGCGGGACTCGAAAATAGATACTTTGAGACCGGCTATATTCTTTTCGACCAGTCTCTTGTACATAAACAGGCCACTGGGTCCACCCCCGATAATGGCTACATGAATATTTTGTTGCATAGTTTTCGTTGCGCTGCCTAAAGGACAGTATTCGGTTCTAAGAACAAGGGTAAATTGCAGAAAGTTTTAGGGGCCATTTATTCCCGGACAATAAAAAACGGGATAAATACGGGCCACGATTTAAATACCTGAATCTCGGATTCTGCAAACGATCATCAGGTACCTGCTGTTTTTCGAATAAACAAAATGATAACAAATAAAAATATTATGGAAAACAACATCAACAATCCAGAGATCATCAATGACATTATTAAGATCAACAACGACCGCATCGAGGGTTATAAAAAAGCTATTGATCTAGCGACAAGTCATGGCTTAGATAAACTTATACCAACATTTCAAAAATTCATCGGACAATCGGAAGAATTTATTGCCGAGTTGACACCTTATGTTGAGCTTGAAGGCAAAGAGGCGACGGATAGCACCATGCTGAGCGGCAAGCTTTTCCGCGCCTGGATGGGGATAAAAGTGAATATTACGGGAGATGACGAAAGAAGCCTGCTCGAAACCTGTGAGCAGGGAGAAGATGCCTTCAAATCAACTTATCAAACAGCTTTGGCTGAAGGATCGGAAGAACTTTCGCAAAATGTTCATAGCTTAATCAATACACAGCTCAGCAAACAGCTTGAAGCGCATAATATCATTAAAATGCTGCGCGATAGCAAAACCCTCTAAGATTGAAATAGTAATTTTTCTTTTTCACGAAAAATACCGAAGTGTATATTGCTTCGGTATTTTTTTTATGTCTCGACTTCATCATCGACTCATCTTAGCCAAGAATGTAGCGCCGCTTTTGCTGATTGCTTCCATTTCTCCCGAACAGAGATTGTTGTCGTAACCATAAGCGGAAAAAGGGAATCTGAAAAATCATATATTATAGCAGCATTGACATAAACGGTTAAAAAAAGTAATATTTTACATCACTTGCGTCCTAAACGTTTAAAAAGTGGCGGTGTTTGGATATAGCAAAGTTGCTATATTTAAATTGCAAAATTATAACCCACCGCCATGATAAATTTAAATGTTT
>NZ_DDGR01000013.1:0-5934 GCF_002337775.1 Sphingobacterium sp. UBA1897 | reverse complement strand
AATAAAAATAGAAAAGGGAAGTTTTAAGCTTCCCTTTTCTATTTTTATTTCTTGTGCTGACGGATGTATGCTAATCCAATAAATCTGTTTCATATACGATACACTATTATTGATTCAGTGAATTCCGAACGCCCATATCCAGAGCGTCTCCGTTAACAATAGCCTACTTTAGAATTTTTTTCAATAATTTAATATACGCATTTGCGATTCTTTCCATACCTTGATCATTTGGATGAGCATAGTCTACAGTCGAATTCAGATCTAGATTAAGCTCTTGGCTCGACAATAAGAAAAGCTGGCGAACCCCTTTCGATTGTAATTTTTCAAACGCAGCTTTCAGTACACGGCTACTTTGCTGATACTCTGCATTTTTATCTTCATTAAAGACTTCTGCTATACTTCCCGAACTATGCTGGGTCAAAATGATAGGCGTTGCGGGATGTTCTTTTCTTAAAAATGTCACCGCATGGACCAACAAAGAATCCAATTGTGTCTCTGTTAACGATTTCGAAATAGCCAGATTGGGAATACAATCGAGAATATAGCAGGCGGCATCTTCTTGGTTCATCATATTTAAAATAGGCTGTTCAAGTCGACCATTTCCAGAGAAACATAAATTGATCACTTCGTTATTAAATGCCCTTCCTACCTGACTGGTCCAAGCCAAACCAGGACGGCTTGTACAGGCCCCCTGTCCGATCGAGGTTCCATAGACAACAATGGGCTTTGCTGCTGTGGTATGAGTATACGTTAATTTAGCCGTATTTGGCACACCAATCTTTAACCACTTAACAGTATTGTAGAGCGGAAGATATAAGCGATAATTAAATTTTTCATTGCGCCCAATATTCTTCCACGTATAAGAAATAGTATCCGAAAAATCATAACTGCCATAAGCCCACTTCCATTCTTTCTTTACCGTATCATAAGCATAAAGATCCAGCCCACTAACACCTGTTGTTGGCATATGGGGCATATTTAAGCCTCCGGCAACTTGGTATTGAACTGTAATCTCAGGCGAAGAAGTTTGAAAGTCAATATAGAATCCTGCGCTATTCTTACCTAGCTCCCATACTGGTTTACGTACCTGACTTTCCAATTCATCGGGAAGTCTGTTGAAGGCTGAAAGCTTCTGATTCTCCAACCTACCTTCCACATGTTTATCTTCTAGTGGAGAAAACCAACTATAATTCTCCTGCGCTTTAATGGCAGAAAAAGACAACAGAAAAAACGCTGTCAACGCAACTTTTGATAACATATAATAATTTAGCTTTAAGTTTGATATAATTGATTATAAAAAAGGAGCCTATTGGCTCCTTTTTATTGTGATTTATTTATTATACTATAAAATAGCTTGTCTAACTCGTACCAGTTTTTCCATCAAGCCTTCAAGTAAATCCAAATGTAACATATTGGCGCCATCAGATTTCGCATTTGCCGGATCAGGATGTGTTTCTATAAACAGACCGTCAGCTCCCACGGCGATAGCTGCTTTCGCTATCGTTTCAATTAAGGCTGGTTTTCCTCCTGTTACGCCAGAAGTCTGATTTGGTTGTTGCAAGGAATGTGTACAGTCCATCACTGTTGGGACGTTAAAAGCACGCATTTCGGGAATCCCTCGATAATCTACAATGAGATCCTGATAGCCGAATGTATTGCCACGATCAGTTAAAAAAACCTTTTCATTTCCTGATTCCACGATCTTATCTACTGCAAATTTCATAGATCCCGCACTCAAAAACTGACCTTTTTTTACATTGACCACCTTATTCGTTTTTGCCGCCGCAACCAATAAATCAGTCTGTCTGCACAAAAATGCTGGAATTTGAAGAACGTCAACGTATGCAGCTGCCATTTCTGCCTCGTGGCTCTCATGGATATCTGTCACCGTCGGTACACCAAAAGTTTTCCCTACTTTTTCTAAAATCTTCAGCGCCTTTTCATCACCTATTCCCATAAATGAATCTAGGCGGGACCGATTGGCTTTACGGTAGGATCCCTTGAAAATGTAAGGAATATTAAGTTTATCTGTAATTGTAACAATCTTTTCAGCAATACGCAAAGCGATTTCTTCTCCCTCAATTGCACACGGCCCCGCCATTAAAAAGAAATTCTGCGATGTCCCATTCTTTATTTCGGGAATGTATTTGTTAATCATATAATTATAAAAATATTAATTGCCAAGCTCTGATAAAAATTTGATTCGCATCAATTGGAGATCTTCATAACTGTAATCATCCCCTCCAAGTTCTTTAAGCGCATCATTAATTGAATCAGTCTCCGCTGTCTTAAAATAGTCATATACCTCATCCTGGCGCTCCTCATCAATAATCTCGTCAATAAAATAATTGATATTGATTTTTGTGCCCGCATTTACAATCGTTTCTATTTCCTTCAATATTTCCTCATAAGTTATCCCCTTAGCTGAAGCAATATCATCCAATGCTATTTTACGATCGATATTTTGAATAATAGATACCTTTAATGCCGATTTATTTGCTGTACTTTTAATGACAAGATCCACGGGTCTATCGATTTCATTTTCCTCAACGTAGTCTTTGATCAAGGCAATAAATGGTGCGCCAAATTTAATCGCTTTACCATTCCCTACTCCCTGGATCTGTTTCAACTCATCGATGGCAATTGGATAATGTGTACACATTTCTTCCAGCGAAGGATCTTGAAAGATGACAAATGGAGGCAATGACTTCCCTTTTGCAATTTTCTTGCGTAGGTCTTTAAGCATTCCCAACAAGACGGTATCTAAGGCTCCTGTGCCGTGGCCTGTATCTTCCGAATTTGTGCTATCTCCTCCTTCTATTGGACGATTCAAAACAAATTTTAGTTGATAAGGGTTATCTAGATAATGACGGCCAATATCTGTCAATTTTAAAAGGCCATAGTGATCAATATCTTTTTCGATAAAGTTGTCAAGCGCAGCCTGTCTCAGCAAAGATTTCCAATAAATAACACCTTTCTCTTTACCCGTTCCGAAAAGACGATGTTCATCATGTTTATAGGAAGATACGGGTTGATTATTTTGACCCATCATGACGTTGATCACGTGATGATCATCAAATTTCTCGCCCTGCTCCTGAATGAAACCCAGTACATTTTTCAAGGAGTCTTCGGCCTCAAAATATTCTTTCTCCGAGCGGCAGTTGTCGCACATATTATTACAGCCCTGCTCGTCAAAATTTTCTCCAAAATAATGAAGAATTTGTTTACGACGACATACTGCAGACTCCGAATAATCAATAACCTCTTTTAAGATCTGTGTACCGATCTCGCGTTCGGCCACAGGTTTATCTTTCATAAACTTGGTCAGCTTTTCAACATCTTTTTCCGAGTAAAAAGCCAAACAATAACCATCCCCACCATCACGTCCAGCACGTCCAGTTTCCTGATAGTAACCCTCCATGGATTTAGGAATATCATGGTGAATGACATAACGAACGTCAGGTTTGTCTATTCCCATACCGAAAGCGATGGTAGCAACAATCACTTCCACATCCTCCATCAAAAATTTATCCTGTGTATCAGCTCTTGTTTTAGCGTCCAATCCCGCATGGTAAGGTAAGGCTTTGATGCCATTTAGGTTCAAAACCTCACTGATTTCTTCTACCTTTTTACGGCTCAAACAATAGACAATACCGGTCTTACCCGATTTGGTTTTGATAAAACGAACAATCTCCTTAACAACATCCTTTTTGGGCCGCACCTCGTAATACAAATTGCTTCGATTAAATGATGATTTAAATAAAACAGCATCATTCATCTGTAAATTTTTACGGATATCCGACTGAACTTTAGGAGTAGCAGTCGCCGTAAGAGCGATAATAGGGATATTGGCACCTATTTCGTTGATTACCTGGCGTATTTTACGATATTCTGGTCTGAAATCGTGCCCCCATTCCGAAATACAATGCGCTTCGTCAACCGCTACGAAAGACACGGTAATCTGATGTAAGAATTCCAAATTATCTTGCTTGGCAAGGGATTCTGGAGCTACATACAGCAATTTGGTCTTCCCGGCGAGTACATCATCCTTAACCTTTGTAATTTCGCTCTTATTCAATGATGAATTTAAAAAATGAGCGATACTATCTTCGCCACCGAATGCACGAAGCTGATCTACCTGGTTTTTCATTAAAGCAATCAGCGGAGAAATAACAATTGCAGTTCCCTCACTCATAAGAGCAGGAAGCTGGTAGCAAATTGATTTTCCTCCTCCGGTTGGCATTATTACAAAAGTATCTCTTCGTTGAAGAATACTAGTTATAATTGCCTCTTGATCCCCTTTAAAAGTATCAAAACCAAAAAAATCTTGTAAATTGTCGAAAAGTGATTTTTCTATTTCCATTGCGCCTTGGGCAAAAATAAGATAGATAAATGAAGAAATAATCTTGAAAAATAATCTATTTTTGCAATCTATTCTAATACATAAAAGTAAGAGTATTTTTTGTGAAAAACAACTACGAAATAAAAAATATAGCTATTCAAGCTATTCAAGAAGAAGCCAAGGCGGTAGCTGCTTTAGCTCAATATATTGATGATGATTTTGTTACCGTTGTCGATCGTATTCTAAATTTACAGGGCCGCGTCATTGTAACTGGAATCGGCAAAAGTGCCATTATCGCTCAAAAGATAGTTGCAACGCTAAATTCGACAGGCACACCATCGATCTTTATGCATGCAGCTGACGCTATCCACGGAGACCTTGGTATTATCCAACAAAATGATTTAATTATTGCGATCTCTAAAAGTGGTAATACACCTGAGATTAAAGTACTTGTCCCCTTTTTAAAACAGACAAAGAATGTTTTGGTTGCTTTGGTCGGAAATACGGAATCCTATCTCGCTAAAAATGCAGACTATATTTTAAATACCACCGTTGAGAAAGAAGCTTGTCCTAACAACCTTGCGCCGACTTCAAGTACAACTGCTCAGCTAGCCATGGGCGATGCGCTTGCTGTCGTTTTACAAGAGTGCCGCGATTTCACGGATAAAGATTTTGCAAAATACCACCCAGGAGGAGCATTAGGAAAAAAACTGTACTTAAGAGTCGGCGATCTATCCGATCAGAACGGCAAGCCTAGTGTCCAACCGCAAGCCACTGTAAGTGATATCATCATCACCATAACACAGTTTAGACTGGGAGCTGTAGCGGTGTTGGATGCTGACCACATACTCGGCATCATCACAGACGGTGATATCCGTCGTATGCTGGAGAAACACACCAATTTAGCGGCAATTACTGCCGCCGATATCATGGGAAAATCACCAAAAGTCATCGACAAAAATGAATTGGCAGCCAATGCTCTCCATATTATGCGCGAAAATAACATCACACAACTACTGGTTTCCGACAAAGGGAATTATGCTGGTGTTATCCACATACAGGATCTATTGAAAGAAGGTATAATATAACTGTAATAAAGTTGTTAGATGTATAATAAATTGGCAATAAATATTAAATTTGGCATATCAGTTGTACTATTTTAATCGTAAAGTAATATTTTAGAAGCATGAAAAAGTATATAACAATCTTAGCAGTGATCATTTCCTTTATAGGTTTTTCTTCGATGCAGACAGGACAAGGGGAATTTAAATTCGAAAAAGAAACCCATGATTTTGGCAAAATTCCGGCCGGTACGCCCGTTTCGTATAATTTCAAGTTTTCAAACACAGGCAGTGAGCCAATTATCATTTCAAATGTTGTGCCTACCTGCGGATGTTCTGTAGCAGAATTTACGAAAACACCAATTAAACCAGGCGAAAGCGGAACGATCAAAGTAACTTACAATGCGGCGGCAAAATCTCCATTCACAAAGAGTTTCACGGTACAGTCGAACACCAAGACTCCTGTAAAAACGCTATATATTAAGGGTATTGTAGAATAACAATGCTCGTAAATAAAACGAAAAAAGCCAC
>NZ_DDGR01000008.1:0-5282 GCF_002337775.1 Sphingobacterium sp. UBA1897 | reverse complement strand
CGATTTTAGCCAAACCAAGATCCTGGGTAGAATTGTATGTGAGCGCGTCTCATTTGACCCCAATAAAATTGCGACTCTAACCGCATCCCAACTGAAACAGCTTGCCGGAACTTATCTAAAGGTAAATGACAACAACTTTAAGATTCAAATAGAACCCTCCCCAACAGGCTTAATGCTTACGCAATTGTGGGATAACAAAACAATTTCATTTACTCCTCGTTCTGAATTTTTCTTCCTCAATGATGATGGTACCTTCCCATTGACATTTTCTGTTGCCAATGGAAAGGTGCAGCAAATGCAGTGTTTCGAAAATGATCTTTGGCTAAAAACTGATCAATAATCCTAATAAAAAAATATTATGAACAGATTTATTGCCTGCTTATTCCTGCTGCTTCTGCTGGGTACAGCTCAGCTTAGCGCCCAACAGGTAGCAGATGAACAGTTTCATTATCCCATTACCGATCCGCACCACCGGATCGGTGATGGACCTCTACTCCTATTTGACGAGGCACACAACAATCCGGTTACTCTGAGAGGAGCCTACGCTCCTTTTTCAGATCTCCTTCTAACTGATGGATATCGCCTCCGAAGTGTTAAAGAAAAGATCTCTTACGATCAATTAAAAGAAGTAAAAATCTATATCAGCATAAATGCCTTATATAATCCGGAAAACTGGAAATTACCCACCTATTCAGCCTTTACCGATCAGGAGATAGAAACTCTCCGTCAATGGGTATTTGATGGTGGAAGCCTATTTCTAGTCACCGACCACATGCCCTGTGGCGGGTCTGTACAAAAGCTTGGTGCGGCATTTGGAATTCATATCGTGAACGGTTTTGCCTTACCTAAGAATGGACGTCCCGAGATCTTCTCAAAGGAGAGAGAAACACTGTTATACAATGAAATAACCACTGGATCAGGTAAGGAAATAGACAGTATCATGTGCTGGGGTGGAACTGGGTTTATCGTACCAACGAAGGCACATATTATTTCTTTATTAAATGAAGAATATGATATCTACCTACCCAATGATGCTAATCAGATAAAAAGACCTATTCCAGAGGATATTCCCCGATTGTCGGGCAAAGGGTTTGCAAACGGCGCTTACCTGCAATTTGGGAAAGGCAGGATTGTGGTTTTCGGAGATGGTGCTCCTTTTTCGGCACAACTCCATGGCATCAAAAGTGAAAAAAGAGGAATGAACCATCCGGCCGCAGCACAACATGCGCAATTTTTGCTCAATATAGTTCATTGGCTTGACCAATGAACTTATTTGACTAGATATACAGTATATTGTACGGTCATATACCATTTTCGAGAATTAACAGCTAACGCAGTTCTGTACGTCGGTGGTTTAATAAATACCTGTCGACTCTCCATATTTCTCTGTACAAACTTCATCGGCTATACCATGCAGAATTTGATGTGTAAATTCGTTAACACTATAGGGTATGCCATTCTTAATATACGTGAAGCTCCTTGCTATCTTTTTGGCGATACAGATATAGCTGAATGTAAGTTGTAGTACCAACTCCTTTATCTTTTCGCTTAAAGCCTCCCCACAATGCTGATTTTTCATTGTTAATTTTCTCTAAACACACTAGTTTTCCGTTAGCATAGAAAGTCATTTTGTATTTTTCAATGGGTTTCAGATCAAAAACTCTAAATCCTCATCTGTTCGGAATTGATATTCTTTGTCCCAATTGTTTTTTATTTTTTCGGAAGAAAGATACATTTGCTGTGCAAGTCTTTTTTCTTTTTCATAAACAGCATTCGCCAAATCGTCTTTCGTGCCTTTTAGATATATACCTCTTATCTCATTATATTTTGCAACAACTTCCTTTTCTAATGCTTGTAACTGATCTTTATTCTTTGTAAAAAGAACTTCGGCATTATCTAAAATGTTTATTTTGTAGGGAACTTCGGCGTCAAAAGTAAAACTGTCCTCAAAAAAATTCTTTCCGTCAAATGTTGAAACTTCTTTACCTTCCACTATTTTTTGTGGAGTGGTGTAAGTAGTCACTTCTTCCTCATCACCCCAACTGCCATCTGTACCAATGAAGGATTTTTCGATTTTGATCTGAACTCCAGAGTTTCTCATCAATGATGAATGCATTGACTTTGCATTTTGATTAAATCCTGGAAAGAGACGAAGGGTGATTTTTTGCGGGCCTTTTTGTGTAATGTCCCAATTCAAAGGGAAGTACGAACCCGATAAACTTCCGCCTGAATTATCTTTGTATTTAATAACGGGAACATCGTTGATAAGAATTTCGAACGAGCAATTACTCGTTGATATACTTGCGCCATAATGCGGTTCTTTATCGAAGTGCTTTATTTCGGTTCCGATAGCATAGATATCTTTTTCAGATTTTGTGATTTTATTCTGTCCCTTACAGCTAATAGATAGAAGTATAAGATTTATATATAAAAATACACTCTTAAATTTCATCATACTTGATTATTTATTTTATTTGGTCGCGAAAATCAGTAGGCCAATTATCGTAATATAATGGACGAGGTTTCGGCCAATGAAGATTTTGAATTACTTCCCGACAATCACTTTTCGATGTTCAGTTCCCCATTCGGCGAGGGTATTGATGATTTTTTTTAGCGTCAAGCCGTACTCTGTTAGCTGATATTGAACCGTTACGGGTTGCGTGTCGAGAACTATCCGTTTAATGAGCTGGTTCATTTCCAATTCCTTTAACTCTTTGCTGAGCATTTTATTGGAGATTCCTTTCACATCGTTTAAAATATCAGAAAAACGCCGTTTGTTGTAATAGCAAACTGACGATATTATTGAGATTTTCCATTTGCCATTCAACACATCCATGGCATCGTGAACAGCCATAATCTGTTTTCTGCTTGTGTCGTTATTCGAGCATTCTATTTCCATAATAAGTTACCTTGTTACCCAAAAGTTACTGTTACTTTTGGTTACAAAGTTACCAAAATAAATTTAATCAATTTAGATTTGCATAGTTAAAGAAATCGATTTCAAAAACAAACAGTTTAAAAAGTCTTGACTAGAATAGAATTTTCGATCATTAAAAATTTAAAAAGATGAATTTCTCAGATAAAAATGTAGTAATTACCGGCGGAAGTGCAGGAATTGGATTAGCTACCGCTAAAACATTTATTGAAAAAGGAGCAAATGTATTGATAACAGGCCGAAATACCGATACCCTGCAAGCAGCATCAGGAAGTATTAATAGCCCAAAACTGAAGACCTTGTCTTCAGATACGTCCAAACTGGCAGATATTGCGCTATTGGCAGAAACAGTTGCAGCTAGCGGAAACAAAGTGGATGTGCTTGTACTGAATGCAGGAATAGCAAAGCAATATTCAATTGAAGATACAACCGAAGAGGTTTTTGACGACCTTTACAACATCAATGTCAAAGGACTATTCTTTACTTTGCAAAAACTAATCCCTCATTTATCAGAAGGAGCTTCCATTGTTCTTATCTCATCTGGAGTCTCTGTGAGCGGGTATGCACAAATGGGTGCTTATGCAGCTACAAAAAGTGCAGTCGATGCGATTGCACGTACCGCAGCTACTGAACTGGCAGACAGAAAAATCAGAGTAAATGTGGTTGCTCCCGGATTGACCGATACACCTATGAATCAGCAAACGCCCGCAGATATAAAAAATGCCATAGCAGCAGCAGTTCCATTGAAACGAATCGGACAAGCTGAAGAAATTGCTAACGCAATTGTTTTCTTGTCTTCAAACGAAGCCTCTTATATTTCAGGTTCATATCTGGCAGTAGATGGCGGTGTTACAATTCGCAGATAAATAAGCGCGGTTTATGATATACTTAGTGTTACTCACTAGGTATATCATATCTAATCTTGGAATTAACACTTGAAACGCTATCCGCTGGAGCTATGATTTAGTATTACTTAGCAATCTAACAAATTCCTTTACAGATTCGTTGGTTGGCGCTGCAAAATCTTTTATTCCGTCAATTGTTTCCATGCAAAGAGGCGCAGCCCTTTCAAACATGATATCTTCATAAGCTGAAATTGCCTCTTTAAGGTTGACATGCCTTCCACTGGTTAGGCATTCACACAGATCCAAAGCGTCCAACATGGCCAGATTTACGCCTTCACCATTCGGAGGCATTAAATGCGCGGCATCCCCAATGAGGGTAAGATTACTTTTAGAAGCCCACCTTATCGATAAAGGAAAATAGTTAAGTGGGCGCCATATGAAATGTTCACTGGCTTCAAAAAGCATGAAGTAGACAGGATTCCAATTTCCAAAATGTTTTTTTAAATACCCGCTAACTTCTATAGGATTACCAAAATCTATACCACTGGATATACCCCAGTTTTCCGGATACATTGAGATTGCATAAAAAGTGAATCCGCCATCACCTCTAGGCTGGACAACCAGGGTGGCCCCATCTCCCATAGCCATCAGATTCCCTTGATTAACGAGTTCGTACATTTCCGGGCATGCAATCTCGGGATGATCTATTTCGCCCTGGATAATTGCTGCTCCGGAATAAAGAGCTTTCAAATCTGTCAGATAGGGACGAACCTTGGAGCGGTAACCGTCAGATCCGATGACCAGATCAGCAACCGCGGTCATTCCGTTCTCAAATTTTAATTCCCATTTATCTTCAAGTTCCCGCAAACCTATAAGCTGGCTATCCCAAACTACGGTACCAGGAAGCAGTCCGTCGATTAGGAGATCTCTCAGCGCTCCCCTATCGATTTCTGGTCGGAAATGTTCATCTCCGAATACAGGTTCTTCGTCTCGCTGACTCTCATCCATCAGCATATTTCCCTGCGGATCAAGCAGACGATATTTGTCGGCACCCTTCATGTAGTTTGCTTTAAAAGCCTCCATAAGTCCGGTCGCCTCCATTGCTTTAAGACCTGAATCAAAGTGCAGATCTACAATAGCTCCCTGTACGCGTGCGGCTTGACTAAAATCTCTTTCATACACGTTAACCTGTGCACCTTTCATTTGCAGCAGCCTGGCCAATGTCAGACCACCTGGACCACCTCCAACGATGGCTATATTTTTTTCGCTCAACATTTCTATCTTTTTTAATGATACAAAGGAACGGCGGAAAGAAAGGCGATACAATAACGAGATGCTGTAACTTTAGGACTATTCGCGGTTTTTAGCGGTAAAGGCAGTCGGTGACATTCCTACCGCTTTGCTGAACAGCCGTGTGAAGTAGGAAAAGTCATCGTAGCCTAGTTCATCCGCAATCTCTTTCACTGACTTCCCGGAATGAAAAAGCAGCCGTTTGGCCTCCA
>NZ_DDGR01000028.1:0-25074 GCF_002337775.1 Sphingobacterium sp. UBA1897 | reverse complement strand
AAGGAGGCCCGTTTGTTTATAGACAATTGTCAGTAAAATGATATAATTTAAAAGCGGGACAAGCTTTTTGTGAAAATTCACTATTTTGTCGACGCAAACTAGATACATTTGTAAACGTACAATCCCCATTTTAAACAATCTATAGCCGTTTAAAATCAGATTCAAGAAAGCCTGTCGTTTCATGGTGAATCATCCTTCTGATTAAAATTGAAAATAGGTTCTATTTAGCGAAAAAGATACACTGCCATGTCAGCTTGCTTTGGGGGATTTTCGTTATCAATTAAGAATAGAGAATAATTAATAAAATTTGCAGATGAAGGCAACTTATATTGAATATAGTGAAACAAATAGCTTCTCTAAGACTTTATTGGCCTATTTGGCGCATGATGAAGCCTTAAAATCTTTTGTAGGAAACTGGCCTACCTGGGCTGGTTTTGAAAAGCAATTGAACGAAAAGAAGAAATTTGAACACCGGGAGATTCTTGTTGAGCGTCTTAAAAAGCAATATGGCGAGCTATTAAAGGATTCCCCTGCTGTAGCGGCCAATATAGAACTGTTGCTCGACCCGAATTCTTATACCATCACGACGGGACATCAGCTCAATATTTTTACCGGACCTTTGTATTTTATTTTTAAAATCATGACGGCAATACGTTTGTCCGAAGATTTGAAGGGCAAACACCCCGATAAAAATTTTGTTCCTGTATATTGGATGGCGACCGAAGATCATGATTTTGAAGAAATCAACCATACGAAAGTCTTCGGTAAGAAAATTAGTTGGGATACGCCTGCTATTTCTGCTACCGGGCGAATGGATACAGCAACAATCGTTGATGCTGTGAAGCAGTACACAAATATTTTGGGGCTTTCCGAAAATTCGACTAAACTTACACGGATTGTGGAAGAAGCCTATTTGAACCATGATCGATTAGCAGATGCAACGCGATATATGGTTAATGAGTTGTTTAAGTCTTACGGTCTTTTGATCGTCGATGCGGATGACCGGGAATTGAAGGAACTGTTCAAGCCAATTATCAAGGAAGATATCTTAACTGAAAAAAGCTTTAAGGCAATAACAGCGCGATCGGAAGAGCTAGAATCAAATGGTTTCTCCACCCAAGTACATGCTCGTGAGATTAATTTCTTTTATTTGACGGATGAATTTCGGGAACGCTTGGTGCTCGCTGCCGATGGTCGATACGAAGTATTGCATCAGCATATTTATTTTACGAAGGCTGAGCTTGAACAGGAGATTGATCATTATCCAGAGCGCTTCAGTCCAAATGTGGTCATGCGTCCGATGTATCAAGAAATTATACTTCCCAATCTTGCTTATATTGGTGGTGGCGCCGAAATGGTCTATTGGATGCAATTGAAGTCTAACTTTGACCAATATCAGGTAGATTTTCCAATTTTGATACCGCGCAATTCAGCGATGATAACTGAGGACAACGTTGCGGCGAAATTATTTCGCGTTGATCTAACGTTTAAGAGTATCTTTCGTCCAGCAGAAGTACTGAAAAAAGAATATGTTCGACGTCATACCAAAGAACGTCTCAATCTCAATGACGAATGGATGGAGCTGAACGGTATTTTTGGTAAGATAAGGTTACGAACCCACAAAATAGATCCAAGTCTAGGCCCTAGTACGGAAGCGGTAAAAGCGCGGTTAAAAAAAGCGATCAATAATTTAGAGAAAAAGCTGATGAAAGCCGAAAAGCGAAATCATCAACATGCTTTAACGGATATTGATAATGTGAAGGAAAAGCTCTTTCCTGGCGGAGGACTACAGGAAAGGTCTGAAAATTTTGCGTTACTCTATGTTAAATATGGAGATAGCCTTTTTAGGGATCTTTACAAATACTTTAATCCATTGGATTTTAAGTTTACGATTTTGTATTAGCATGTCAGCTTCGGCTAACTTTTTTTGTGATGTTATTCGCAAGAAAGACCGTCGATTCGGATCATTTCTGTTGGTGTTTACGAATCATGCAGGCTTTTTGCAGATACGGTCTATTTCTATCCCTATTTAAAATGTTTTTGATGCATATTCCGAGTTTTTTTCAAAAGCGCTTTCATTTTTATTAATATATATTTTAAAATGCTTTGTTTATAATTTCATAATATTTCGTTTAGCTCCTGTTAACAGTTTCGGTGTAGTTTTGCTTTCATTATCACAACCAACAACTAAATGAAAGAATTTTTACTCACAACATGTGCCATTGCGCTTGGAACAGGTTTGTACGCCCAAACGACCCAAGCCGGGTTTTCTGGCAAGATTACAGACGAAAATGATAAAGGAGTTCACGGAGCTTCAATTGAAGTACGTAATGAATCAACGGGTTTCACAACGAAGACTTCGACCAATGCAAATGGCGATTTCAACTTTAAGGAGTTGCCTTTAGGCGGCCCCTATACGATCAAAGTAACTTATATAGGCTATGGCGAACAAGTGCGTTCGGGATTTAGTTTAAATCAAGGCGATATCGTCCGCCTGAAGATTCCTATCCAAAATACCTCAAATGTATTAGAAACGGTTGAATTAACAGGAATAAGTACCCTAAAGAATAAAATAGAAAATCTAGGTGCTGCTACAGCGGTTACGGCCAAGGATATTGCGAAATTGCCTGTCAACGGTCGGAATTTTACTTCGTTGATGGACCTTTCTCCTTTGAGTAAGGGCGATAATATCGGTGGCCAGTTGGGTTCCTCTACTAATTTTACAATTGATGGTATGAATGCCAAAAACCCGACTTCTGCAGGTTCAACAACCAGTCGTAGTGGTGCTCCGTTCTCCATTTCGATAGAAGCCGTTCGTGAATTTAAAGTGGTCACCAACCAATATGATGTGACTTATGGAAGAGCAGGGGGAGGAACAGTCAGTGCGGTAACCAAACAAGGAACAAATCAAACGCACGGAAGCGCATGGCTTTATTCAAGGGCAGATTGGTTGTCCAGCCCATACGATATTAGAGGAAATAAACGAAGCAATGATTTCTCTACGTATCAATATGGATTTACATTAGGCGGTCCCATTATTAAAGACAAATTGCATTATTTTGTAGCTTGGGATCATCAACGCGATGCCCGCCCCTTGATTATCGCCGATATCAATTCGCCAGCAGATGAAAAGCGGTTCAATGTTACACAATCGACTCTCGATGAGTATATCCGTATAGGACGCGAAAAATATGGATTGAGTAATGATAGGCAATATGGTTCTTTCGATAAGAAACGAAATTCTGATGCTATATTTGGCCGTATAGATTGGCAGATCAATGAAAAGAATTTATTGACAATACGGAATAACTTTACAAGTGACCTCAATAAGCTTGGTCTAGAGGATAATACCGCCATCAATTTATATGAATCATACGGAAATGATAAGAATATTGATAATAGTTTTTTAGCAACTTTACGTACTTCCATTTCTCCAAAGCTTACCAATGAACTGAAATTGCAACACCTTTATACTTTTCAAAAAAGTAGTCCTGGAGATATGTTGCCTAGTCAAAATATTCCCCGTGCCATTGTAGAGAATGTGGTGTCTACCATTGACGGAAGTAATTTGTCGACCAATATTCAATTAGGCGGTCACCGGTTTGCACAGGAGTCCTTTAAGAATAATGTCGTACAGTTGGTCAATAACCTGTATTATAGTACGGACAATATCAATTACACGTTTGGTGTGGATTTGATGTATACACATGCAAATTCGATTTACGGAAGTGAAGTCAACGGACGTTTTCATTTTAGGGAGGATGCTAACAATACGGCATTGCAAAATTTTGCAAACCTAAAACCTTATGCATTTTACCGGGAGGTCCCTTTGGTGGCCGATCCAACTGTGATCGGTAAGATATTTAATGCCGGTGCGTATGGACAGTTGCAGACCAAATTGGCGAAAGGATTGGATCTGGTTGCGGGACTACGATTGGATTATGGTCATTATCCAACCTCTCCTCTAAATGAAGAATTGCTGAAAGAAGTGGGGGTACGTACCGATCACAAGTTGAAATCTTTTGTTGTACAGCCTCGTTTCCAGATGACTTGGGATGTGAATGAAGAACGAAAAGATTTTTTCCGTGTAGGAGCAGGTATCTTTGCATCTGATATTAATAATTATATGACCATCAATAATTTAACTTTTGATGGGAAGCATTTTGCGACAGTAGATGTTCGTGGTAACGATGTGCCTACACCTAATTTTGTGGGGTACAGACAAGATCCGTCAACAACGCCAACCCTGGCACAATTTCAAGTGCCAACGATCAACACCTATGGAGCTGATGCGAAAATACCAGTGGTGTACAAGGCCAATGTATCTTACACGCATTTCTTTACCGAAAAGTTAAAAGCGAGCCTTTCAGGATATATGAATCTAGGACGCAACAACTACATGTATGTTGATCGTAATATGGTTCAAGATCCCTTCTTTAGATTGGCGAATGAAGATAATCGTGGGGTATTCGTACCGGCTACGGCTATTGTCAATGGTGTTCCAGATTGGAAACAGGGAAGGATTTCCAATAAGTTTGGACGCGTGTTAGAACTAAACTCTGAGGGAAAAGTAAATCAGTTTGCAGTTGTATTGGATGCAAGTTATCAGTACTACAAAGATGGATCGATTTCTGTAAGCTACACGTGGAACGATGCGAAAGATAACACTTCCTACAATGGGAATGTTGCCAATACAGCGACCTTATCGCTGGCGGTAAAAGATGATCCAAGAGATTTGAGTAAGATGAGTTATTCGAATAATCAATTCCGAAATAAAATTGTTATTTATGGTACACTACCTACATTTTATGGTGTCAGTGTAGGCGTTCGTTATTCGGGAATTGGTGGAACACGCTACAGCTTGCTTGCTGGAGGTAATATTAATGGCGATTTTGTATCCAATTCGAATGACTTAGCCTTTATTTTCGATCCCAATAGTCCAAATACGCCAAAGGCTTTGGCAGATGCCATGAATGCGTTGTTGGCGAATGGTGAAGCCAGTCAAAGTCTGAAAGATTATATTAAAAAGTACGAAGGTAAGATGGCCGAAAGAAATGGCGGTATCAATAGCTTTTACGGTTTGATTGATTTAAGAATAGCTAAAAAATTCAACCTTTACAAAACACATGCTTTGGAGCTTTCAGCGGACGTATTCAATGTGGCGAATCTCTTTAAGAAAACCTGGGGTGTCAATGAATCTTTAGGTAATCAATCGTTGTATGCTGTATCAAAAACAGCAGCAGCAAATGGAAATCCCGAAATTCCTGCATTCGACCCTGTTAAGCAACAGTTTAATTATAGATTGAACAACTCTGGCATTGTATCACCTTCAGGGAATCCGTACCAATTCCAATTGGGATTGAGGTATTCGTTCTAACTTGACTGGAGAAATAGGAATTAGATTGTTTTAGAAAAGATAATGCCCCTGCGAGCAATGGCTCCAAGGGGCATTTTTATTTGTCTATTAAATAAGCCTGATTAGGCAAAATAGGCTTATTTTAAAAAGAGCAGCCTAACTGCATCATTATGCTTGGGACTAGCTCAGTATGTTTTCTTTCGGAAGAAAAACTTCAGCCATCATGTGGCGTACACTTCCACCACCACATGTCTCGATAACATGTAGATCTTGATGGATGATTTTACCATGCTTTTCCAATTGCGCTGTTTGGTATAAAGTCAATGAGGATAAAGCCTGATTGCTCAGGACAATAAAACGATTACCATATTTATTTCTCACCTGGAGGCAGTTTGCTGCAAAAGATTCGAGTTGGTTCTCATTGATTTCAATGATCTCTTTGCCTGTATCTTTTAGACTCTTCAGCAGCGTTTGGAGCTCAGCCTGATTATCGATTGCCTGTGGGCATAAGATGGCAAAGTCTTCGCCTACGGCTAGTACCACATTGGTGTGATAGATAGGTCTCCGCTCTCCATGGACAGTTTGGAAGGCGTGAAATACAACAGGTGTGTAGTTTTCAGTCCTGCAGTATTCGTCGAGCATATCTCGGTCTGCCCTTTCGGACAAGGCACAGTAGGCTACACGGTTAGCGCGGTCCAAGACAAGTGCGCCAGTGCCCTCCAAATATTGTTTATTGTTTTCGGCTTCACTGAGATCCTTAGTTAGTTTTACATAATAACCGTTTTGCTTCAATGGACCTTCGAAATCCAATAAATGTTCTTTTCGACGATTGGGAGCAAACATAGGATAAAAAATTATTTTTCCATCCTGATGAAAGGAGACAATATTATTGGGGAATATACTGTCGGGGCTTTCTGATTTCTCGTCGTCCTGAATGACAGTCACCAAAATTCCATGTGACTTCAATTCATTTACTAGCGCGTCGAACTCTCCTTGCGCTTCTTTGTTGACTTCTTCTATACTGAGATTTTCGATATCCTTTTGGAAGAAATTGTTGACCGCAGTCTGTTCATTTTTACGGAAGACAGAGGGTCTTACTAAAAGAACGCTGTCTGTTACCTGTTTTCTCATGGTTTATAATCGTTACTTCGCTGTTTTATATTCGTTAAAAAGAAATGATATTCGTTTTTTGTGATAATTTACATTTGTCAAAAGAGATGCTTCCCTAGCTGGATAATGTTTTCTTTGTTAAGATTCCTGATAGCAAAATACCCTTGATATCAGTTGTTCTTAGCAAAAAAGTGTATATCGTTATTTCGAAGTCACTTTACAATTGGTACATATACTAATTTATTGAAAATTCATTGGCATTGCAAAAAAGAATAGTGAAGTAATGAAAGAAATACGCAGGTGAAATAACAGATAACCCGGTATTTTTTTAAAATTGTAGCAAACGATTGTCGTATTGTTTATTATATTTATAATGAACAGTCTGTATGTTTGAGGTTATTCCAAAAATTAATTTACAAAGACAATCGATTGCATTTCAGTAGCTCAGTAAAACTGACTTTTTATCCACTTTTTTGCTTCGTTTTCAGTCATTTATTTTGCTATCTTTGCTCATCCAAAAAACGACTGTTTATAAGAGAGTTAATCGCCTAATTATTATGTCGCTAACTATCTATAAGCGTTAACTTTTTGCACACATGAGCAATATACACTTCCAAGAAAAATTCGAAAGTCGCCACAATGGCCCAAGTCCAGTTGAAGCGAATGAAATGTTGGCTAAATTAGGCGTTTCGTCAATTGACCAACTTATTGACCAAACGGTCCCTTCTCAAATTCGTGCTCCAAAACCTTTAAATCTTCCTAAAGCATTGTCTGAGGTAGCCTATTTAAAGCGTATTGCGGAAATCGCTGAGAAAAATAAAGTTTTTAAATCTTTTATTGGTCAAGGTTACTACGATGTGATCCTTCCGGGCGTAATTCAACGAAATGTATTTGAAAACCCAGGATGGTATACGCAGTATACTCCTTATCAGGCGGAGATCGCACAAGGTAGGTTACAAGCTTTATTGAACTTCCAGACTGTAATTTGTGACTTTACTGGTTTAGAAATAGCAAATGCTTCTTTGTTGGATGAAGCTACGGCTGCAGCTGAAGCCATGTTTATGCTTTATTCAGCTCGGAAAAATAAAGATGCTAACGTATTCTTGGTGTCGGACAATGCCTATGCGCAGACGGTTGATGTATTGAAGACCCGTGCCTTGTCTTTTGGTATTGAACTTAAAATTGCGGCTATTGCTGAATCAGAATTAACAGATGATGTATTTGCGGCATTTGTTCAATATCCTTCAGCGGATGGTTCAATTGTTGATTATAAATCATTTGCAGCTACAGCTCACAGTAAGAATATTACGGTATGTGCTGCGGCAGATTTGATGAGTTTAGCATTGTTAACGCCTCCGGGAGAATGGGGTGCTGATGTTGTTGTTGGTAATTCGCAACGTTTTGGCGTACCGATGGGCTTTGGTGGTCCTCATGCAGCATATTTTGCGACACGCGACAGCTTTAAACGTAATATCCCTGGTCGTATTATCGGTGTTACTTCCGATTCAAATGGAAAGTATGCATTACGTATGGCTTTGCAGACTCGTGAACAACACATCCGCCGTGATAAAGCTTCTTCAAATATTTGTACTGCACAAGCTCTTTTAGCGATTATGGCTTCTTTCTATGCCGTGTACCATGGCCCAGAAGGAATCAAAAATATAGCATCACGTATCAATGCTTTGGCCAATCTGTTGGATCAAGCATTACAGTCGTTGGGTTATACGCAATTGAATGCAGCTTATTTTGATACACTACGTGTAGACTTAGGTGCACATGCTGGTGCTTTGAAATCTGAAGCATTAAATAACGAATTAAACTTCTATTATAATGGTTCGGAAGTTTCAATTGCTATCGACGAAACAACCACATACGAAGATATTAAGACGATCGTCAAAGTATTTGCTAAAATTCAAGGTAAAACATTGAATGACGTAGATTTCGATGCATTAGAAGAGAATTTAGGTTCTTCAATTCCTGCCGATTTAGTACGTACTTCTGCCTACTTAACACATCCAAACTTTAATAGCTATCATTCTGAACATGAGATGTTGCGCTATATCAAATCGTTGGAAGCAAAAGATTTATCGCTTTGTCACTCGATGATTCCATTGGGCTCATGTACGATGAAATTGAATGCTACAGCTGAAATGGTGCCAGTTACATGGGCGAGATTTGGCGGTTTGCATCCATTTGCTCCTGCAGATCAAACTTCTGGATATATGCAAATGATCGGTGAATTGAACGATTGGTTATCTGAAATTACTGGTTTTGCGAAGATGAGTTTCCAACCAAATTCAGGAGCACAAGGCGAGTATGCTGGTCTGATGGTTATCCGTGCTTACCATGAGAGCCGTGGTGATCATGGACGTAATATCTGTTTGATCCCTGCTTCTGCACACGGAACAAACCCTGCTTCTGCTTCTATGGCAGGCTTAAAAGTGGTCGTTGTGAAATGTGATGAATTAGGAAATATCGATATACCAGATTTGAGAGCGAAAGCGACTGAACATGCTGCAACCTTGAACTCACTGATGGTGACTTACCCTTCTACACACGGTGTATTTGAAGAGTCGATCATTGAAGTCTGTGAAATTGTTCATGCAAACGGCGGTCAGGTTTATATGGACGGTGCAAATATGAACGCACAGGTTGGATTGACAAGCCCAGGGCATATCGGTGCCGATGTTTGTCACTTGAACCTCCATAAAACATTCTGTATTCCTCACGGTGGTGGAGGTCCAGGTATGGGACCTATCGGTGTTGCAAAACACTTAGTTCCTTTTTTACCTAACCACGAAGTGGTTTCGACTTCTGGTGAAGAGGGTATCTCTGCTGTTTCTGCAGCTCCATTTGGTTCAGCATCGATCTTGCTTATTTCCCATGCTTATATTTCAATGATGGGGGGTGAAGGCTTGACAAATGCGACAAGAACAGCAATATTAAATGCAAACTATATTAAAGCACGTTTAGAAAATGCATATCCGGTACTTTATTCAGGTACTAACGGACGTTGTGCACACGAAATGATCTTAGATTGCCGTGGATTCAAAAACTTTGGTATCGAGGTTGCAGATATTGCAAAACGTTTAATGGATTATGGTTTCCACGCACCGACTGTTTCTTTCCCTGTTGCAGGAACATTGATGGTTGAGCCTACTGAATCTGAGTCTAAGGCTGAATTGGATCGTTTCTGTGATGCATTAGTTGCTATCCGTGAAGAGATCGCTGCGGTTGAAGCAGGAGACGTGGACCAAGCTAACAATGTACTGAAACATGCACCACATACAGCTTCGGTTGTAACTGCAGATGAGTGGGACAGACCTTACAGTCGTCAAACTGCCGCATACCCATTGGAGTATGTAAGAGAACGTAAATTCTGGCCTTCAGTAGGTCGTGTGAACGACTCTCAAGGTGACCGTACATTGATTTGTTCGTGTCCTTCAATTGAGGAATACGCCGAAGCATAATCTCGGTAGTTATAACGGAAGGCCTCTATACTCGTATAGAGGCCTTTTTTTGTGTAGCGCAGTCCCATTCGGCAGTACCTAGGTAATGCAAGTAACAGGTAGAAATTTAGGTCGCGCTTTAAGGTCTAAAGATCGTATGCGAACAGATTTTAAAATTTAGATTAATTATATTATTTTGTTCTTTTTAGCGTTTTAATTAAAACTGATAATCATGAAAAGACAATGGAAAGTAATGCCTGTTCTCTTGGGACTGGGCCTTTTGGTCGCGAGCTGCGGCAACAGCAAATCCAGTGAAGGCGGCGAAGATGCTAAGGAGAAAGAGGCTGGAATTTCGGATGTAGTTAAGGGAGTATCCAACTTGGGCAATCTGAGTGATGGAGCAAAAAAATTGGAAGACCTTCAAGCCAAACTTAAATCCGAGAAACCATTAAGTTCAGAAGAGTTGAAGGCTTTTTTACCGGAAAGCTTAGATGGTTTAAAAAGAACGTCCTATTCTGGCGGATCAATGTATGGGGCAGAAGTTGTATCTGGAGAGGCGACTTATACCGTCGATAACCAGAAGGAAATTAAAGTCAATATCATTGATGGCGCGGGCGAGGCAGCTTCGGCAATCGTGGGTTTGGCGCAAATGGGCTTCATGGTAGATTCAGAGAAAATTACAGATACTGAAATAGAAAAAACTGGCGAATTTGAAGGTAAACGGGCAAAAACAACTGATAGTAAAGGAGTGGAAGGCTCAACGGCAAAAAGCTCCGAAATAAGTTATCTTGAGAAAGACCGCTATCTAATTACTCTTCGGGGAAACGGGTATAGCCTCGACGAGCTGAAAGGGTTTTTGGCAAAATTGAACCTAAGCGCATTAAAATAATAAAAAATGTAATTTCAGTTAAGCAGGAAATGCATGGTTGACATGGGAAAGGCTCAAACATTGGTTTGGGCTTTTTTTAAAAGCAGGCGGCCTTGTTCCGCAATGTATAAGAAAAGGATATTTGGAAATTATGTCGAATTATAGGACGAAGCTAATAAATTTGCTTTTGTTGGCAAATTTGCCTTAGTTTGTGCTGAAACATTTCAATATGAAGATACTAAAATTTTCCATCAATCTTTGTGTCGCAACAGCATTATTGGCTTCCTGTGCGGGAGGGAAATACGCGAAGACTGAAAAGGTATATAAGAAGCAAGCAAAAGAATTTTCAAAACTCTATAAACAATCGCCTGTCACCGGTCAATTGGAGAAGGTGAATGTCAAAGAACAACAATGGATCGCCTCGATTAATTTTGGCATCCGTAAACCCAATTTTGTTGTCATTCATCATACAGCACAGGATTCTTTGGGACAGACCATCCGTACATTTCATTCCGCGAAAGCAGGTGTAAGCTCCCATTATGTGGTTGGTCGGGATGGAAAAGTAGTGCAGATGGTCAATGACCTCTATCGTGCACATCATGCGGGCTTGGGGAAATGGGGCAATGATACGGACCTCAATTCTTCTTCCATTGGCATCGAGCTCGACAATAATGGGACTACTGATCCTTGGACCGATGCCCAAATAAACGCCTTGACGCAGTTGTTGACTTATTTAAAAACGACCTATAGAATCCCGCAGGCAAATTTTATTGGGCATATGGATTTGGCGCCAACCCGAAAAAATGATCCGTCACGTTTTCCTTGGAAAAAACTGGCTGATCAAGGATTCGGCTTTTGGTATGAGGACTATTTAGAGATGCCTCCAGCAGACTTTAACCCAAAAATGGCATTACGTATCATCGGTTACGATGTAAGTAATCTCGATGCGGCAATAAAAGCATTTAAGATTCACTACATTCAGCAGGACGTAAATACAGCGTTCATGAGTGAGAATGATCTTAAAATTTTGTATTCCATCTATAAAAAATTCTTATAGCGATTCGCTAAACTAAAGGAAAAAAAAGATCCTGCTTTTTAAAAAAGGCAGGATCTTTTTTTGCTGGGTATAAGATTGCTATAATTTGTCCTTATATATATTGAAGTACGTATCAAAAGCACGTTGATAGATTAGTTTAAACCAGGGGGTAAACTGCTCGGGTGAGTGTTGTATTTCATTTTGAATTTCCCGTTGATTCATGTATTTTGTTGCGGCAACTTCTTCTTCGTTAATTTCTGGAGTTCCATTAAATTTTCCGAATAAGACATAATCGAATTCATGCTCCGTAAGTCCGTTGTCAAATTGAGCTTTATAAACGAACGAGAAGACATCTTGAAGGGCTGTTGCAGTAATTCCTAATTCTTCCATTAAGCGCCTTTTGGCGGCATCTATGTTACTTTCTTCCAGACGCTGATGCGAGCAGCAGCTATTGGTCCAAAGTCCGCCACAGTGGTATTTACTTAATGCTCTTTGTTGCAGGAGCAATTCGTCTTGGTCATTGAACAAAAATACACTAAAAGCACGGTGCAATAGCCCCTTTTCATGGGCTTCATATTTCTCCATGCTACCAACCATCCTGTCATTGCTGTCAACCAGTATTACATTTTCTTGCTTCATAAGGCACAAAAATAAATATAGCCCAATTTAAGAAAATTGGGCTATATAATAAATTTAAATTTTGTGCGAGATCTACTTATACGGTTTTTACAAATTTTTCGTCGTAATTTTCAATATCAATGATGTAGCCGTTTTTAATTAAGAATTCAAATAAAGGTTTGGCTTCTTCAGAAACGGGCATATTGTGCGTGGTAATAATCTTATTTTCTTTTTTCAAGAGATAAGGATATGCGTAGAGTTTCACATTTTTATTGAACATCCCCGAGATATAGGAAAGAAGTTCATTGGTGTATAACTCTTTATTATAATTATCTGAATTGAAAATGTTCTTTAAATTGTAAACATTGGTTGCAATTCCAATGTTCTTAGGCTTAAAGTTGCTTATAAACTCTGCTAAATGATTATTTCTTCTAAAGTTGCTAACGATAATATTATTGCCTGTCGCACATAGTTCGTCAGCCCTAGAAGCAAATTCTTGCAGATCTTCATCTGTAATTTCATGCGTATCTTCCAACACATTTCCCATCAGGACTTCAATTAATACAATGGTGTCTGCGTCAGTTGCACCTGTATTTTTTTTGAACTGTTCAACGGCAAGATTGAAGAGATCAAAGTTTGGAAGGGATTTTTGACGGTATTTGGTGCGAAGTAGAATAATGTTCTTTTTGTACAGATAATCTTTGATTTGTACCGCTTTGCCATCGGGCTGGAATATAGCGGCTTTAGCAAATCCTTTTGCAATCAGGTATAAATTGATTAGACGTTGGTTGACGTTTTCAAATAGAGGTCCGTTTAATTTAACCAGGTCAATCTCAACGGAACCAACAGAAAGGTTATCGACCAATGATTCGATCATGGTCTGCACATTGTCTGTATAATAATAAGCCGCAAATAATAGGTTTACACCAATTATGCCTAAAACTTTTTGTTGCAATTGGTTGTCGCTGTCTAGTAGTCTTACATGGACAATGATATCATTTGTAGGGCCTCCAACTTCATGTTGGAAGCGAAGTCCGATCCAGCCGTGAGGTTCATTTGTCTTGGTGAAATTGAGGGTTGTTACGGTATCTGCAAAGGCAAAGAATTTTTTGTTGCAGTATTTATCGCCATGAAGTCGTTGGGTAAGAAGATTGAATTCATGGGAGAGCATTTTCTTTAAACGTGTTCTGCTGACATATCGACCATCAGCCTCTTCACCATAAATTGCATCACTGAAAGCCATGTCGTAAGCTGACATTGTTTTAGCAATTGTGCCTGATGCAGCTCCTGCGTTGAAAAAGTTACGTGCGACTTCCTGTCCAGCACCGATCTCTGCAAAGGTTCCATAAATCTCTGGGTTTAGATTTATTTTCAGGGCCTTTCGCTTGGTTTCAAAAATTTCTCTTGCCATGATGCAAAGGTACAAAAATCAGCAAGCTAGTGAAAATTAAAAGTATGAATGAAAAAAACAGAATAAAATTAGGCTTGTTTTATAACAAGCCTAATTTGTTGAAAGCATAGAATAGCGCACTAGCATGTAGTGCCTGACTGAATTTGTTGTCCAGCAACATGCTTTTTGCTTCTTCAAGCGGTATACGATAAACATCGATTTCTTCATGTTCATCCAATGCCTGTTCCTGAACTTTTTTACCCCCCGTCATCAGATAGGTATAGGTAATATTGCCACTTGTCGCCGGGTTGGCATAAAGCGTGGCGATTTCTTCAATCTGATCAAATTGATAGCCTGTTTCTTCAAGCATTTCACGCACAGCAGCATGTTTAGGATCTTCTCCTGCTTCTGTTGTCCCTGCGGGAATCTCCAATGAAATAATGCCCGCTCCATGGCGGTATTGCTTAATGACCAGAAGTTCGTTCTGCTCAGTAATTCCAATCATATTTACCCAATCTGGATACTCCAGTACGTAATAATGGTCATTGATCCGTCCATCCGGAAGCTCACAGGTATCTCTGCGCAGTGTAGCCCAAGGCTCTTTACAGATATATTCAGAGGATAATAGTTTCCACTTTTCCATTAGCTTACAATATCTTTCATCATGCGGTCAACCTTTTCTTCCAAAATAGTTTGTACATCGAAATAATCAGCGGTATCCCTTAAGCTTTCTTTTACAGAACAGTAAAATTTAATCTTGGGCTCAGTTCCCGATGGTCTGGCAGATATTACATCACCATCAACCGTAATAAACTGCAATACATCGGATTTAGGTAACAAGATTGCTCTTCGCTCTCCTGTACTCATATCTGTCGCCTGTGAAAGCTGATAGTCCCTGATTTCTTTGACTTTTATTCCACCGAGTGTGGTGGGTAGATTATGACGTAAGCCATTCATCATGGCTTGAATTTCTTCGGCACCAGCCTTTCCTTTTTTAGTTAGGGAAATGAGCTTTTCTTGATAACAGCCAAATTCTTTGTAGATATCTAATAGAACTTCGTAAACTGTTTTTCCTTTTGTTTTGAAATAGGCGGTCATTTCGGCTAGGAAAGCACAAGCGTTTGGAGCGTCCTTGTCACGCACTAGATCGCCTACTAGATAGCCATAACTCTCCTCTCCGCCTGCAAGATATTGTGCTGAATCACCTAGGTTGGTAATCAATTCACCAATATATTTGAAGCCTGTAAGTGTTTCATAATGTTTTACACCATAGTGATCTGCAATATCGGATTGTAAATTACTAGTTACGATAGTTTTTACAATATATGGATTCGATCCGAGTTGTTTTAGTTCACTTTTTGCACTGAGGACATAGTATATCAATAAACTGCCGATCTGATTACCATTGAGCAGTTGAAATTGTCCCTTATTATTTTTTACGGCAATCCCGACACGATCAGCATCGGGATCTGTTGCCAATACAAGGTCAGCATCAATTTCTTCCCCTTTTTTCTTTGCTAAGGCCATTGCATCTTCCTCTTCGGGGTTTGGATAGATTACCGTTGGAAAGTTGCCATCGGGCGTGGCCTGTTCAGCAACGACTGAAACATTTTCAAATCCCCAGGCTTCTAGCATTTTAGGAACAATGGTAATTCCGGTACCATGTATCGGCGAAAAAACAATTTTCAAGTTTTTTTGAGCCAGTACCGCTTCCGGATGAATACTTAATGTTTTATTGGCATTGATATAGCGCTGATCGATTTCTTCCCCAACAGGAATGATGTTTTGCGTATTCCCGTCAAATTCAATAGCGCTCACTGAACTGATTGCGTTTACTTCGTCGATTACATTTTTATCATGAGGTGCAGTCAGCTGGCAGCCATCGTTCCAGTAAGCCTTATAACCATTGTACTCCTTTGGGTTGTGTGAAGCCGTTAGCATAACACCGCTCTGACAGCCGAAATGACGAATGGCAAACGACAACATTGGGGTCGGGCGCAATTCGGTGAACAGATGTACCTTGATGCCGTTGGCGGCAAAAACGTTGGCAACCAGCTGGCCAAATGCCTGCGAATTGTTGCGGCTATCATAAGATACCGCTACTTTAATCTCCTGATCTGGGAATTGTTTCTTTAAATAGTTGGCTAATCCTTGCGTGGCTTTGCCGATCGTATACTTATTCATACGATTGGAGCCCACACCCATAATGCCCCTTAAGCCACCGGTTCCAAACTCAAGATCCCTGTAAAAAGAATCCGTAAGTTCTGTCTCTTCATTATTGTCAATTAAATCCTGAACTGCCTTTCGAGTTCCTTCATCATAACTTGGGGTTAACCAATCTTCGATTTTCCTTTGTATGTCTTTATCTAAATTTTTCATTATCGTTAAGTTTGGTTAAAATGTACAACATATTATGCGTCACATCCGGCATAAGCGCGGTCTATGGCTGTAATATACCATTTTTCTCCCTCTTTTGTCACATGAAAAACAAAGGGTTCTTCATGTTCATTGGAGGTCATAATGGCTCTATAACTTTTGAATTCTATATTTCTTAGTCGCTGTAATTCAGTATTACTAATTTTGGCGTCAAGAATTTCATTCATGAACTTTGCCGTTTGAGATAATTCATTGGGGCGGGATTTTCTATCGTAATAGAATCCGGCTTTATCCCACTTCATCGTACCACAATCAAAAATAGGTAGTTTTCCGGACTTCAATGGACCCTTGTATGTTAACTTTTCATAAGAATGGTACTCTGGTACAGGTTTAGAAAAATTAAAACTGTTTTGGTGTACATAAGAGTCTAGTGCGCCTGGACGATAAATAATGTAGATTCCTAATTTGGGATGTATATAGGAATTTATTGTTTTACTGTCCTGTTCTGAATATGCCTTGGCAAGTTTCTCCAGTACCTCCTCCAGAGTTTCGGAGTTCTCTTTCTTTACTTCCTTTTCAGTCGTGTCAGGTTTTTGTAGGGTATCCACAGGAATTGAATCCTGTACGATTTTTACAGCCTTATCTTCTTTTTTACTATTTCTGCAGGAGATTGTGCTTGCAGTGAGACAAATAAGAATAAAGAAAAAGAGATTTCTCATGATGATTTTGTTTAATATTACTTCTTTGAAGTCAAGTTTTCAATAATTGACTTTAGAATAGAGCGCGTTGACGGAAGCCACCATTGTTCGAGGATGCGCTGGATTGTCTCTTCTCTATTCTCGCGCAATTTAAGGATTATTTCCTTTCGGAAGTTCAATTTGGATGTCTGCCAGGTCTTTTGGTTGAACTGCGTGATCTGTTTTATCTTTTTTGTTGCGGTATTGAAGAGTATATTAGCGGGAACAATGTCATCGATAAGCCCCTGTGTTTTTGCATCTACAGGAGAGAGCAATTTACCTTCGAGCAAATTCTGATAAGCATTCCGTTTTCCGATCCAAAATGCATAAAGCTGAAATATACTTTCAGGGACGATGAGTCCGACTGGAATTTCATTAAGGCCAATCACAAAATTCCCTTCGGCCATAATGCGATAATCGCAGCAGAGTGCCAGTACGCAGCCCCCAGCTGGGCTATGACCAGATATTGCAGCGACGAGCGGCTTTGGAAAAGCGGCCAGTAGCGATGTCGCCTCCAAGAATAAATTCCAGAATTCCTGAATCTGTTCTTCATCGTATTGGAATAAGGTAATTAGATCGAGTCCTGCGCTAAAGAAGTTTTCCTTGCCAATCAATATTGCACCATAAATGGCTTCATTTTGCTGGGATGATTCCAAGGTGTCTATCAGTTCCTTCAATAGCTGAGTGTCGATGGCATTTGACTTCCCCCTGTCGAGGAAAATACTTAAAATATGATCTTCTATTTTGCTTTTAATATGTTCCATAACCTTGTCTTTAAATTTAACGATTTGTTTGCACTGCTATTGTGGTTTTACCTCTATTAAATACTCAAGATGAGCAATCTTGCCATCCATGCTTATTCCCTCAACGGTTAGTTTGTAAGTCCCAGGTTCGTCAGAAGTAAAGAAATCGAAATGTGTTTTTCCTTCTTTCTGCGTAATCAGATTTGGTTCCCATGCGATTGTTGTCCGTAGATCGCGTGTAAGCTTATGTTGGATTGTTGCATCATATTGGGGCTTGAAAAAGGTTCGGGGTACATATAGCCCTTTTGGCGTGATCGTTAGTATTCCTGTAGGGGTATAAGATGAGGATATGGCATCTCCCGATTTACTTGTAATCACGATAACACCGTTACCCCCATACATGCCATATATGGCCGTATTGCTTGCACTACGAAGAACCTCGATACTAGAAATATCCGCTACATTGATCATGCTTATTTGATCTGCTTCAATATACATCCCATCAAGAACAATTTGCATGGGACTTCCGCCGTTTAACCCCATGGATCTTGTGCTGTAAGGGACACCATTTCGAAACATGACACCAACTAATCGACCCGCAAGGCACTGCTCCAGTGTCGTACAAGTAGAAAGGTCTTCGGCCGAAATGACCTGATCGGCATTTCCTGGCCCATTGAGGTTTCTGGAGTTCTTGTCAGCTTTATTTGTTCGTACTCTATTGACCTGTACCTCTTCCAACCGAATGCTCTTTTGGATTATGCCCGCAGCTTCCAATTCGCCAAGGAATTGTTGGCTATTTTTCAATTGTGTTAGTAGCGTGGTATTGATGTCGTTAACCAACAAGGGTTGATCTTTACTCGGATTTGGAGGAGGGGTAAGCGGGTTGTCGATAACAATATCAACTCTTTTTTTCTCTTTGGGGCCATCACCTGTCACAATAAACTTGACACTGTCTGCAAATAAAAGTTCGTCAAATGAGAATCGACCATTATTGTCTGTCAGCGTATCTACGCTCAGCAACATATTGCTCGTCGGTATTAGCGTTACTTTGGCATTTGGAACCACTGCCTTTCGGGCCGTTTTCTTGATGGCCCCAGCGATGGTAAGTCCTTTTTCAGGAAGGAACGAAGTAGTTGATGTACTTGTGTAATTCTTCCAGTCCAACTTGCGCCAACCTTGGATCAACATAAGATTGTCCAGTTCAGTCAGTTTAATGTTCGTTAAATCCTCAAAGTAATAATTGGGCCGTTCAATAAAGCCACGAAGATCAGATTTCAATAGGAGCTCCGAGACAATAGATGAATAATAGCGATCTGTCGTGGAATCAACCTTGCTGAGGTTTACCACTGATGCGGAGAGCGCAGCAAACCTAGTGGTGTCACTATCGTCATATTTAACGGAAAGATCTGCGATCACTTTATCGCGTGTTGTGAAGCTGGATTTGTTGAGTTCTATGGAGACAGGAAGTAAGGTCGATGTCGTATTGTAGTTAAACACCAATCTTTCTGCTATAGGAACCATTTGATCTGTTAAGATGGATAATTGTAAAACTCCAGAAGGCAGGTTTTTTTTGGGGATATTGAATAGGATCTCCGTTCCATTTAATTTCTGCTTAGTGGCATGAAGTACAAGGCCATTGTATTGGGCTACCAGATATATATCTTTGCCGTTGACCAGATCCGCTGTCGCGGATAGTTGTGCAGCAATCTTATCCTTTAGTCCGGAATTTACCGTAAGAACATATCCGGAATTCAGCACTGGCGGTAAGGCTGTGCTCGTGGAAGACCCGTCTTCGAAAAGGGCTGTAGCGACGTATTTTTTTCCTGCCTGTAGGACGAGCGGGATACTTCCCATCCCCAGTGAATTTGTTTCAAAGTCTGCAATAGTCGTTTGATTTTCTTCCACCACGGTTATTTTGGCTTTTTTCCCCAATCCAGCAGGAGTAAGGATTTTGAAACCTGTTTTGCATAATATGTTGCTGACCAGTTCGCCACTTTCGGGGAAAATTTGAATGCTATTTTGGCTTTTTGGATCGGGGATAATAAAGGTTTTTAAAATACGCCTTTTGTCAAGGGAAAGAAATTGTAGAGACAGCGTTCCGCCTTTAAAGTCATCTTTCAATTCCAAAGCTATTGTTCCATTATCATTCGATTTTAATCGGCCGGATTTTTCTTTATTGTTGTTCGGTTGTAGGGTATAACTGATGCTGTTATTAATCAGTGGGGCTCCCTGAATGGTTTTGAGATTAATCTGGAACAAGTTTTCTGTTCCGTTTTTGACCAGTTCACTTCTCGTTATGATATTATCAGATCGACCATTTGTAATGGGAACGACGCGTTCATAGAAATTGGCTACAGAGTCATTTTGCATCCATCTGGTAAATGATCTAACGCGATATGATCCTTCTTCCAAGGTGTCCGGCAGATTGAAGTCGCCTATACTTAGACCGAGTGTAATTGGAATTTTGATACTTTTAATGATCTTATTGGTTGGAGATATCAATTCTACATTAGCAATTTTACTCATGTTGCTCAAATAATTAAAAGGGGCGGTGGTGCAGTATAATTTAAACCAGATGGTTTCTCCGGCCGAATAATCATTTTTGTCCAAATGGAGATAGATTTTTTCCTTGATGTGCTGCGCATGGTAAGTATCCAGTTTCTGCAACGTTTGATCGATCTGGGCCGACGCCAATAAAGCGAATAGGAGGCAATTTACTAACAGCAGTAATTTAGAGTACATATGACTAATGTTTTATGAAAATTAGAAAATATTTTCCTTTAATCAATTTATAAATCAAAATATTAGTCTCATTTTAAACGATCTGATACCTTAAAATTAGCATAAAAAAAATATCTTTGTGTTATGAATATCCTAATAATCGGTTCAGGAGGTCGTGAATCCGCCTTCGCCTATAAGTTGTCGAAAAGTCCACGTTTAGATCAATTGTTTATTGCTCCAGGAAATGCTGGAACAGGTGCGTATGGTCAGAATGTAAATATTAAAGTTACTGACTTTGCTGCTATTGCTTCCTTCGTTTTGGAGAATAACGTGCAAATGGTGCTCGTCGGTCCCGAAGAACCTTTGGTAAAAGGTATTCATGATTATTTTTTAAATCGGGAAGATTTAAAAGATATCCCGGTAATAGGGCCACAACAGGAGGGGGCTCAATTGGAGGGCTCAAAAGATTTTTCAAAGCAATTTATGGATCGCCATGGCGTACCTACGGCTGCTTCAAGATCGTTTGATGCAACATCATTGGAAGATGGATTGGCTTACCTTGAAACGCAAAAATTGCCGATTGTGCTTAAGGCCGATGGTTTAGCTGCAGGCAAAGGAGTGTTGATCTGCGAGACGCTGGAAGATGCTAAAGCTGAGCTAAAAGCGATGATCGCAGATTCAAAGTTTGGAGAAGCTAGCCGAGTTGTGGTTGTTGAAGAATTCTTAAAAGGAATTGAATTGTCTGTTTTTGTTTTGACAGATGGTAATTCATATAAAGTGCTTCCTTCTGCAAAAGATTATAAACGTATTGGGGAAGGTGATACAGGCCTAAACACGGGAGGTATGGGATCGATATCTCCGGTTCCTTTTGCAGATGAGACATTTTTAAATAAAGTAGAAGAGCGTATTATCAGACCAACAGTTGAAGGACTTAAAAAAGATGGTATTCCGTATAAAGGATTTATTTTTATCGGTCTGATGAATGTAGAAGGAGAACCTTATGTCATCGAGTATAATGTTCGTATGGGAGATCCGGAGACTGAGTCCGTATTGCCTCGTATTGAATCGGATCTATTGGATTTACTGGAAGGTGTTGCACAAGGCAATTTGGATCAACGTTCGTATACGGTATCTCCTAAAACTGCCGTAACGGTGATGTTGGTTGCGGGAGGTTATCCTGGAGATTATGAGTCGGGAAAAGAGATCGCCAATATTGAAAACGTGAAAGAATCCATCGTATTTCAAGCAGGTACGAAAGAGGTGGGTGGTAAGATCGTTACTGCAGGCGGACGTGTAATTGCTGTTACCACATTGCAAGATACACTGTTTGAAGCTCTTCAACAGGCAACTGCAGATGCTGGAAGAATATATTTTGAAGGGAAATACTTCAGAAGAGATATCGGTTTCGACCTTATTTAAAAAATATTTATTTTTTTTTTGGAATACTGATTTTAAGGTCTATATTTGCAACTCCAAAAACAACAATGTTATTGGAGTTGCATAAAAAGGCCCGTTCGTCTAGGGGTTAGGACGCAAGATTTTCATTCTTGAAACAGGGGTTCGATTCCCCTACGGGCTACAGATCTAAAAGTCAAAACGTACAAAAGCCTGCAAATTAAACATTTGCAGGCTTTTTTGTTTTTCAGTATCTACAAAACCTATAATAAATCCAAAGAAAAAAGTGAGTCATTCAGTGAGTCATTTTCGCTCATTTACTCACTCACTGAAATGACAATAACATTCTTATAATCAAGATGTTTAAAAATCAAACATCTTGATCTGTTTTAGTTGCAAGGCTAATTTTGCATCGCTGAAATCTGTTTTTCAGTGGTGATGCAGAGTTCGCCGCAAAGGCGGCTCGGTTTGTTTCACTTAAATGATGTTATCATGAGTACAAATTATTCCTTGCTCTTCTATCTGAAGAAACCAAAAAATTATGTTAACGGTCCCAAGCCGATCTACATTCGGATTACCGTAGATGGTATCCCAAAAGAAGTTTCCACTGGACGGGAACGCGATCCGCCTATGGAACTCCAAAGCCAACCGTGCGAAGGGAACCACCGAAGCAGTAAAGATCCTGAACAGCTGTCTTGAAACCCTCATAACTAAAGTAAGTACGATCCATGCCGTTATGGTTGCGGCAGCAGAGGAAATTACAGCGGAGTCCATTAAGCTGCGGTTTCAGGGAAAGGGTATCAAGCGAAAGCAATTCCTTGACGTTTTTAGAGAATATAATATGCCGATGGAAGCATTGCTTGGCAATGGATTCAAACTCAACATAGAAACCGGAAACCATCGGGCCTTTGGCTAGATGGAATTTTCGCCTGTCATAGAAGTTTTAGCATTTATCCAAAATTTGTTTCATACATTTTCTAGAAAAGCACGCTTACTCTACACCCCATTTGGCGGCCCAATATTCACTATTGTAGCGGATTATCATTTTTAACGTTTGTTGGAATATGAGTCTTTAATACATAACTTTACAGTTAATAATCTTTACATGATCATTCCTTTCTGCTATATTTCTGGGTTTATGTCGATGGGGAAGGACACTGATAAAATGTAATATAGTCATGCTTAATTATGAAATCTTCAACAAATATCCTTTTGCGAAACATCGGAATTGCATTGATTGCAATTATGTTTGTGTCGTCCTGCATAAAAGAGAAGCAGCCTGAAACGCAGGACCTCAAATTTCAACTGGAATCTTATTATGTAACCTCCGGGAATGAAATATCCATAGATATACAGACAGGAAACAATAGATACTCCATCCAGTCTCCTGAAGATGATAACTTTTTGGCGGATATCAATGAGGATGCCTGGCCATCGGGGAATATCTATATTAAGGGACTTAAGAAAGGACACTCGACACTGATCATCAGGGATGAAATTACAGGTCAGAAAAAAGAGCTCAATATCCACGTGGTCGCTCCGTATCTGGCAATAAGAGCCATAGGGCTCATCAGTGGAGTTTTAGGCGCTCCATATGGTAAGGATAATGCTATCCGAAAAGAAGTGAAAGAAGGAGCCGAATACAATGCCGACTTCTTTGGGAAAGACGAACTGCTTGTTCTGCAAGGAGGTAATTTTTTGGTTTTCGGCAATGAAAATGATCTGGCAAACGGTGAAGTATTGACATCTGGAAGCTATAGGATTAGCTTTGAAGGAGAGCTTGGGCATTTACTTCTCTCTTACGGAGATAACAAGCGAACAGTGGACTTTAGAATACCGGAAGGTACGTCAAGCTATTCCATTTTGAAGAATTTTTCAAATGGTATTTTAGCAGGGCCAAAGGATTTCAATCCGCAGAATCCATATCCGCATCTTTATCTTTCAAAGGATTTTACTGCAGATTTTCAGAAGACCTATCCGGAAATAGAACGTGTGGACCTAACAGAGGAGATGTATCTGTATCCTTATTTTCATCATCTGAAGATTGCCCAAGGAATTCTGTATTGATTCACATGACGAAAATCGGGAAGCAAAATAAATCTGCTTCCCAGATAATATATTAGCTAAATGAACTTGCATCTTTCATTTCCCTAAATATCGGATGGAATGTAATCTTTCCAGTTCGAAGAGTCCAAATAGGCCTGTACGCCGAAATTTGATCCTACCTCTTTCATAATGATCTGCATTCTGGCTATTGGGGAAGATTTTGTTCCAGGAACGGGATCCAAGCGCCAATTAACACCGAAAGCCAAACGGAAAAGTTCATACACTTGCCCATTGCTTCCCCTTAGGTCGAATTTATGGATCACAGAGGACTCAGTTGTCCCCGTAAAATGCTCGTTTTTATCCGAAGTATAGCGTAAGATCAGATAGGGAATCTTGGTCCCACTTTCCTCTTCGCTTAAAAATTCATAGCTCCCCTTTTGCTGTAGCTCTAATTTTTCATCCTTTTCCAGAAAGAAAAAGGCATCTTTTTTTTCATTATTGACTAAGTAAAACCGCATGTTCTGTAACAGCGCAGGGTGGTTACTATCCTTTTTTCTTTCCCGAAATAATGATCGACCAAAAATTTAGGCTACCACCTCCCATAAAATCAGCCGTAGCTATATCGCTATTCTCGATTTTAATGGAATAGTCACTGTTTCCGCGGACTATGGGAAGATAACTCTGGCTATTTAAAGGAGCTTCCATTGTGTTTGTCGGCAGTATGAAATCAAAATGTTTTCTGTTCTTCTTTTTTGCAGCCCATCAAAAAAATAAAGGTGAACAGGGCAATCCATATTCTGTATGGAATATCTAATTTAATCATGTTAGGGTTTTATTTATTAGTTCTATTTTGTAAAAATCCAAACCTGAGTCTTTTCGTCATATTGACCGGCAATATCATTATGTTTTAGTTCTTTTAATATCATTGCGCTGCAGGGGATGTTTTTATCGGCTTCATTTCTAAATGTTATTTTCTCTATCAGGTCCGGTTTTAGTTCAATATAAAATGTTCCGCTTTCACTACGGTCTATATTTACAGCTATAAATTTCTCATTTCTGTTGATGCTGAAATATACCTCTAACTTCTGCCCGTTGGGCAATATTTGATAGATTTTCAAGTCCTCTGCGGGATAGGGCGGATGATCTCCGAAAAGAAGGTCCTTTCCGTCTTTGTCCAGATAATTTATTTTAGTCAGTACCAACATGTCCAATTGCCCGCAAATGGTCTT
>NZ_DDGR01000029.1:89222-89465 GCF_002337775.1 Sphingobacterium sp. UBA1897 | reverse complement strand
CCTTTTCTATTTTTATTTCTTTTTCATTTTCATCGTCATTTTTGCCTTTTCACCACCCCCATAATTAAAGGTTTTGGCATTGCTTTCTTTCTTTTGGTGAAAAGCACCGCCACGGGAAAGATCTTCTTTATCTTCCTCCTTGCTCGACTTTTTCTTTTTGTCGGCGATGGGATTATAGATTGCAAGGTCCTCAGGCAATTCCAAAACATCCATTCTTTTACCGACGGCCTGTTCTATTTTTTC
>NZ_DDGR01000029.1:0-89138 GCF_002337775.1 Sphingobacterium sp. UBA1897 | reverse complement strand
GGCCTGTTCTATTTTTTTGACCATTGGTAATTCCAGATCTGTTGTGAAAGTCAACACGACTGATTCTTCATTATCGTCATTTTTAACAAGATGATTTAAGAATTCCTCCTTTTCATTCGGTAACTCAAATTGAAAAATGAATGGAATAGCGGAAAGGTCCACATCGTTTGTATTTTCCCGTGCAATAATCAAGACACGAGATTGATTATTTTCCTTGAAATCTTCCATGGTCTCGTAGCCAAAATCATCGTAGAACAATGGATTGAGGATAGCAATTTCTTCTTTATTGCTACTGAACAAACTGCTGGCCAACTTTTGGGCAGTAAGTTTCGAGTTTACAAAGACGATTACTTTTTGAAATACTTCTTTATCCTGCAACAGAAGATTTAATAAATTGATCTTTGTTGTGAAATTGGGAACATGATATAATAATAGATCCAGGGTGTCGACAGTGTCATTTTCAAGTTCATCTATTTCGACTGAGGCACAATTTTCATTCATGAAATTGTCGATCATGTCATAAAGTTTTTGGTGTTCAACAGTACTGAAAACCAAATGTTGTACCTTTCCACAGCTTTCGGCTAATTCCCTTACTGTATTTTGCATTCCTTGTTTGATAATCTCTTCAGCATCATCAATAATTAGTGTCTGAATACGGTTGAGATTCAAGGCCAATTTAAGATAGATCGCTCTTGCACGATTTGGAGTAGCTACAACAATATCTTTTCCATCAACCAGTTCTTCGATTTCTTCTTCCATGCTACCTGAAGCCCGTAATCCAATGATGCGAAGACCTTTATTTTTGCTTAATTGGTAGAATCTCTCAACAATTTCGTCGATACGTTCTTCATTAGGCGCCAAGATCAAAAACTTCGGAGCTTCATCTGTTGTGAATTTCAACTTCATCAAGGTAGATAAGACATAAGTTGTGGTTTTGCCAGCACCTTCCGGAGCGATGGCAATCACATCCTGTCCACCAAGAATTCTGGAAATGCATCTACTTTGAATTTCCTTTGGAGCTAAGTAACCGAGTTCGGTCATCGTAGCAGTCAATCTTTTGCTAAGTTTTAGTTTCTCTAACGACACGTATCCTTTTATTTATGTAAGTTACAAAAGTACAAATTTAGATCTTAGATCAGCTAATGTGCGCCCATTTTTGAAAAGAGATTAATAATAATGACTCCAACGACAATCAAGACCATGCCGATAATGGCTGCTGTATCGGGGATCTGTTTGAATAAGAACATACCAATCAGCGTAATGGCTACAATACCAACCCCAGACCAAATTGCATAGGATATTCCGACGGAGAGGTATTTAAGTGTGATACTTAAAAAATAGAAGGCAATAATATAACCTACAATACAGATAAGGGTAGGTTTTATAAGGGTAAAACCTGCAGACTTCTTTAGAAAAGTGGTTGCAAATATCTCAGCGGCTATGGCAAGAAAAAGATAGATGTACTTCATTGTTACAAAGGTACAATTTTTTGTTTGGTAAGGTTCGGTTAATTAGGTCAATAACAGCGAGAAGTTAAGTTGTTTTCGAGAGAATGAATTGCGTATAAGGGTAAATTTATCTAAGTTTGGCCAATTCACATAGCTAGACGGAAGATTTGATTTTATGGGGCATGTTCGAACTTTTTGGAAATCGATACTAATATTTTTTGTTTTTTTGTGCTTTTGTAGTGCTATTCTTGCCCAAGAACAGCTGCAAGAGTTAAAGAAATCATATTACAGTCTTCCTTTAGGAAGCAAGGAGCGGTTTGTATTGACTGGAAAATATGCGCAGGGCTTATATTTTAATAATGAAAAAGTACTGGCCAGTCAACTGCTTAATGATAATATTCAGCTGGCCAGAAATTATCCTGACAAGCAATATTATGCTTATTTGAATTGTATTGCAGCCATGAACAGCTTTAACGATCATGCATATGAAAAATCACGGTATTATTTAGAACATGCTAAATCTGTGCTACCGATTGTCCGGGATAATGGAATTAAAGGTTATGTGTATTATTGTGATGGATGGGTTATGACAAGGCAGAATAAGGAGGATGAAGCCGTTTCTCAATTTCATAAAGCAATTTCATTTTTAGAGAAAGCTTCACAGACTGACGCAAATATCGCTCGAAAACTAGCCGTTTATAAGGAACTGACAGCAATATATGCAAACCAACGCAATTATGATTTTCAAGAAAAGTATACTTCTCTTTTGTTAGAAACGGCTAAAGAAGGGAAGAATGTCAATAGCCTATTTGACGCCTACATGCAGGCTGGTTATCTATTTGAAGAGGAATATAGATCGAATAATGCAGATCGTGATTTATTGAGGAAAGCTGAACAACACTATCTTGAGGCTTATAATTTGATCAATAAGAATGAGAAGCATTTGGTTAATCCGACTGATCTAGCGTATGTTTCGGTTAATCTGGCGAATCTGTACCATGAGTTTTATCCTGATAATGGCGGTAAGAAAGCGATATCCTACGCCAGACAGGCTTTAGATATTGCTGCTGAAACGGAGCAATATGCCATTACAATACCTGCTTATGGTATCCTCGCTGATGAGTCTTTCAAAGTGGGGCATCGCGAGGAAGGAAAAAAATATCTACAGCAGGCACTGTACAATCTTCAAAGAGAGGCCCATTACGATTATCAAGTGGGACTAAGCCTGTTTAGTAGACTGGCCGAAGTAAGTGTTGAGGAAGGTAAATATGAAGAGGCTTTCAATTATCAAAAAAGCTACATAGATGTATTTGAAAAAGCATTTAATTCGGATAAACTCGATAAGACGAAGCAGCTGGAGCTGAAGTATGAACGTGAACTGCAAAACCAAAAGTTAATGCGGCTTCGATTGGAAGGGGAGAAAAAGGAACAGCAGATCAAGTTGATGAAAGCCTTGAATGATAGGCAGCATCAACTGGTGGAGAATTTGAAGTTAAATGAACTGAATCGAACCCAGCAACTTAAAGTATTGCAGCTCGAACGGGATAAGAAGGAGCAGGATCTGCAATTAAGCCGACTGGAAAATGAACAACGCTTACAGGAGCTTGATGTTTCCAAAAAACAGATTGCTTTCAAATCACGGATGAACTCGATCTATATCTGGTTATTTATCAGTTGTTTGATTGTGATCGTATTGTTATTTTACGCCTACTGGCAGCGTTCAAAGGCATTGAAGCAAAAGGAACATTTGCATGAGCTTGAGATAGAAAAGAATAATCAACAACATGCCATTAAAAACCTGACTGCGATGTTGGCAGGGGAAGAGAAAGAGCGTACCCGTCTTGCTCGCGATCTTCATGATGGATTGGGAGGTTTACTGTCGAGTACCAAATTGGGATTATCAGCCATCAATAAAAATGCTTTGGAGCAAGAAACCATGAAAGCAAGAATCGATCGAAGCATTGATTTGCTGGACGGGGCTGTCGATGAACTTCGCCGGCTTGCGCATAATCTTATGCCAGATTTAATTGTAAAATATGGTTTGAAAGAAACTTTAAGAGACTATGCAAGCCGAATGAGTCAATCTACATGTCAAGTTGAATGTGAATTTTTACAATTTGAATCAACCCTAAGTACGGAACAGGAGATTTCTTTGTATAGAATTATTCAAGAATTGGTGAATAACGCGTTGAAGCATGCTAATGCGACCAACATTTTAATACAGCTTTCTTCACATAATAAACGTTTACATATTACAATTGAAGATGATGGCAAGGGTTTTGATATGGAAAGTGTCGATTTGCAGCATTCTGCAGGAATGCATAATGTGCGATCAAGACTTTCGTTTCTAAACGGGGAAATAAAAGTTATGTCGGAGAATGGAGCGGGTACAACCATAGAATTGGAATTACCCATGATTTAACTTTTTGGAAAAATGATAAAAATAGCGATTACAGATGATCACCCTTTGCTACTTGAGGGATTGAAAAACATTATAAATGCGCATGAGGATTTTGAAGTAGTGGGTATGTATTCCAGTGCAACTGAACTGTTCCATCGTATTGCCACTGATATGCCATTGGTATTGCTGCTCGATATCAATCTACCGGATGCTAACGGTATCGATTTGGTTAAAGGTCTGAAGGAAAGCAATAAGGATTTAAAAATTATTGCGTTTAGTGTCCACAATGAATTTGCAGTGATCAACAGCATTTTAAATGAGGGTGCCAATGCCTATTTACAGAAAAATGCAAATGGTGATGAAATACTTGCTGCCATTTCCGCTGTTCTTGTTGGAAGAAGATATCTCTGTGAAAAAACTCAGGCTATCTTGAACAAGAAGGTGGAAATGGGGCTTAAGCAAGTACCAAAATTGACACGTCGTGAGAAAGAAGTGCTTACTTTCGTGGCGCAAGGAATGACAACAAACCAAATTGCAGATTCATTGTTTATCAGTTCACATACGGTAGAAAGCCATCGCAAGAATCTAATGGAGAAATTTCAAACCAAAAGTGTTACTGCTGCAGTAAAATCGGCTATTGAATACGGATTAATTCGGGAAACCTAATTAAATTCGCCAATTCCCTGATTTCAGGGATGAAAAGATCTCCAGGCATTTGATACTTTTGCTATTATTGATTTAAAATAGAAGGTATCAAGTGCATTGTTGAAAACTAGTATTTTGCGCTATTTCAAGAGAAGACATTGTTTCGGTCTTCGATTCATTGATCTATTTTAAGATTCATCGGTCTATTTTAAATAGAATCTGTTTCAGAACAAAATTTCAAATCTAGGTTTTTCTTAGAGCGCCTAATACTGCGAAATATAACTTTTTCAGCTTGAGGGACCTTTCAGAGGAGCTTTTAGGAGATAAACAACCAAAAATTACTGATTCAATTGATATGATTAAAAAAATAATACTTTGGACGATAGCTGTCCTCGTACTTTTGGCGATCGTTGCCTGGGGCGGTTACATACTACGACAGCAAGAATCCTACAAATCATTGGTCCATAAAAAAAGTAAGGCTTTGTTGACCGTATCATTAGATGATATTCTTTTGAATCAGTTTTTTAATAAATGGCAGTCAGCGCCGAAAGAGGGACAGGATTTTGGTCAAAAACTAAGTAAACTCAAAGACAATGGAATTGATATCAAAGCGAATGTATTTCTTTTTGCTTTGGAGCCCCACCCCAAAAACTTTTATGCTTTTTTTCAGCTAAAGGATAAGCAACAATTTTTGACCTTTCTAAAAGATGTGATACAGGTTGGTGCAGTAGAAAGTAACCTAGCCCCTGATGTGAGCTATGCCTATCATCAACCGAGCAAAATCGCATTTATCTGGAAAGGGGATGACCTGCTGCTAAGTCTAGGCTTTGATCTTGACACAAAGAAAGAAGAAATGCTTCAGTTAATTCAATCAAAAGAAGACCGGGTTACCATCGAACAATTTATTAACCGTCCAAGTACATTGACAGGTAAATCACTGCGTTATAGTGATATTTCAACGGATAATTTTATTGAGTTTGAATTGAAAGGAGACCATCTCGATGTGTCTGGTGAGTTTTTCTCAACAGATTGGAGCTTTCCGAAGGAATATCTTGTTAGAGAACTCGTTTCCTCAAAATACATTGGTAAAGCTTGGATCAATATCCCCAATAGTCAACTTAAAAATCAGCTAAAGCAATTAGTTAGCGAACTTCCTATAGCCGCTGATTCTATTATAGCACATTTGGATGGAAATTACGTCGATATTGAAATTTTGAAAAACAAGGTCATTCAAACAGATACCATTATTAATTATGCGGTTGACGAAAATTTCGAAACGATCGAAGAGAAAACACCCTACGAAACGAAAGTTCCAGAAGTAAGATTAGCCATGCGTGGAGATAACGACATGCGCAGGTTCCTCCCCAGTAAATTATTTTATCAATGGTTTCAAAAACAAGATAAGGAGTTTAGTTTGCTGACCACGTCAAAGGACATTGATAAACTTAATGTGGCTTACAATAAGACAGCTGAGCTATCCCATGTTGCAGTTCATTTGGTAGATTGGCCAAGTGAAGCTAAAATATCACCGATTCTATTATTGAAAACCATCGCTTCAGATATTACGCTGAGTCTGAAAGTTGTAGACCACAATCGCTTGGTTCTCCAGGGAACTATAGCGGACTACTCGCATTAAATCACACTAATTACAAACTTTCTTCGCTTCTCAATGGTTTGTTCTTGAGTACAAAGTACAAGAACATGGATAAACGAACTAAAAGTAGAAGTAAGGTGAAAACCTATTGGCGAATTTTAAAAAGTACGGTCTCGGGATTTTTGAATGAGGATTCGATGAAGTATAGTGCTTCATTATCCTATTATACTGTTTTCTCTATTGGTCCAATATTGGTTTTAATGATTGCCTTAGCCGGAATTTTTTATGGTGAGGATGCAATTGAAGGGAAAGTATTCTTGGAACTCCGTGGATTGGTGGGAAGCAGTGCCGCAAGACAGATTCAAGAGGTTATTCAGAATTTGCAACTTTCTGGAAAATCAAACCTGGCATTGCTTGTCAGTGGTATTACATTGATTTTAGGAGCAACGACTGTTTTTGGGGATATACAGAATTCGATCAATAAGATTTGGCATGTAAGGGCGAAGCCGAAAAAAGGCTGGTTAAAATTGATTCAGGATAGATTATTGTCTTCATCTTTGGTGATTGGGTTGGGGTTCTTGTTAGTTGTTACATTGATTGTAAATGGTGTAATATTAGCATTGACAGATCAGCTACAGCATTATTTCCCGGACATAACGGTGATGTTAATGGATGGGATTAACTTTGCATTGTCCTTCGGAATTATATTCTTGTTATTTAGTGTCATATTTAAAGCGCTTCCGGATGTCAATATACATTGGCGGACAGTACGTGCGGGCGCCTTATTTACTTCAATTTTATTTGTATTGGGACGTTATTTAATTGGAGTCTACCTGGAGCATTCTGCAACCCAAGATACGTATGGAGCGGCAGGTTCATTTGTGCTGATCCTTCTCTGGGTCTATTACACAGCAGCCATTTTATATTTTGGTGCAATCTACACAAGGGAGTATGCCACTGTAATGGGAATCCCTATTGAACCCTCGCAATATGCCGTGCACGTTGAAACGCAGGAAATTGAGCGTAATGTAACCGAAATACCTCCAGCTCCTTTAACGCTTGAGGAGCAGACGGTTACCGAAGAGGATGCTAACTTTCCCAAGGAACCATAAACGTTCGATTTGATGAATTTTTACGGCCAAATTCTGTAAATTTGATCGTAAGATCGATCTATTGTTTATGAATAAATTACAATCATTACGTGAGAAACTCAATTTAACCCAAGAGGAACTAGCACAAAAATCAAGTATTTCAGTAAGAACAATTCAGCGGATTGAAGCGGGGCAGCCACCAAAGGGCTACACCCTTCGTGCACTTGCACAGGCATTGCATGTGGACGAATCGGAGTTTTCTGCATATGATATGCCTGCTGAATCCGAAAATCTCACATGGATCAAGATTATCAATCTTTCTTCCTTACCCTTTTCTATATTGCCTCCATTAAATGTTTTGGTGCCCATTGCAATCATGCTGTTAAAAAAACAGCATTCGTATAAGGTTCGTCAGTTAATCTCAATACAAATCGTATCTACCTTAATCGCGGTGTTACTGATGCTTGTTATTTTTATGCTCAACGATTGGCTAGGTGTTAAAAGCAATGTGAAATTGCTTATTCCGCTATGTTGGATTCTTATGAATATTATCGTTATACTGCGAAATGCGATCGGATTAAATAAAGGTGAGAATGCACGGATTTTGCCCGATATTAGTATTTTATAGCGACTGTTATACAATTGTCGGGTAGCTGTCGGGATATTGTCGGGATGCAAAAGTGTACTCTTCGTCTGGTATTTTTTTTCTTTGATCTTGAAAAAAAATACAAAATTATGAAAACACACTATCAAAAAAGGAAAAGCCATATGGCCTTGGCTACCTTTGTTATTTTTCTTTCTCTTTTTACGATGACGAACGTCTTTCCACAAAATAGGATAACTTTGATCAAAGCTTCATCTGAGAAAGTCCGTATTAAAGACGGCACCTATTGCCATGTCGACTGGAAATTAGATCCTAAAGCAAACCCTGATGTCTATTTCGTGAATATTCCAACGAAAGAAAGCACAGTCGTTTTTAAAACAGATCAGGAGGAATTAACTGTTATGACTAAACCCGGAGCGATGTATGATTTTATAGTACTATTGAATGGGACGGATTCTTGTCACATTCGTATAAATGCTCAACTACCACCTGATCTACCTGTATTGGATCAAAATGATCCGTTTCCTATGCCAATACCTTTTCGTCTTATTGGCTCAAGGATTTTCCTGAATGGAACAATTAACAAGAAAAATGTCGCGATACAGTTTGATTTAGGAGCAGGAACAGGTGTTGTCAATAGAAATAACTCAAAGCAGCTGGATTTATCATTTTCATCGTTTACGACAGTTTCGAATACCGACGGGGTCAATAGCGAGCGGACAAGCCTAGGTAATCAATTGCGTATTGGGTCTATGGTCTGGAAAAATGTGTCAATGACAGAGGTCGGTAATATGAAGTCCTTTGAAGATCTTATTATAGGTAACAGTTTCTTTCGAAATCACATTATTGAAATCGATTATGACAAAATGGAATTGGTAATTCATCGCGATCTCCCCACCAAAGCAAAGGAGTATACAAAGCTTCCGATATTTTACGAACAAAATCGACCAAAGTTTAAAGCTGCTTTTAGACATAATCAACGGCAATTTGATTTTTGGTTCCTTTTTGATACAGGTCGTGATGGCACGATGTTGTTAGGTGAAGATTTTACCAGTATAGGAAACAATTGGGACGATCTAGAGCCACTTACCATGATCGGTAACCGGAAGATTATCCGTTTGAATGCTTCAATAGCTGGTGTTGAATTTAAAGATATTGTGACGAATGCCGCTGATCCGGCCAAGCGTAATGGCAGACCAAGTTTATTTGGAAATCAGATTCTGAACCATTTTAATGTCATTTTGGATAATCAGGAAGGATTTCTTTATCTGAAACCAAATGGTAGGATCAAGGAACCTTATTCAAACTATGAGGGATATTTGAACCAGATGTCTCAGTCAATACAGAAAAATTAAAGTGTGCAGCCAATGTCGTTTGTTCAGGTAGCAAATGACATTGGCCACTTATGGTAAGTATATATCTAACGAATAAAATCGGTCCATTTTTGTGTTGATTTTCCCGAGGCAATCACAGTTTCTAGGAACTTCATGCCACGCAGACCATCAGCTACGGTAGGAAAATCTGTATCTTCTTCTCGCGGCTCTATACCTTGCATAGATGCCAATAGCGTGGCTGCAAAATTTCTATAAATATTGGCAAATGCTTCTATATATCCTTCGGGGTGACCGGCCGGTAGACGGATGTTATGTTTGGCGATTGGTGAAAGGTATTGTTGACCTGCACGAAATAGCTGGGTCGGCGCATCGAGCTGTTTAAAGATGAGTGTATTTGCATCCTGCTGGTTCCATTCCAATCCTCCAAGTTCACCATATACTCTAATTTTTAATGCGTTTTCTTCTCCTGCGGCAACTTGAGATGCCGATAGTACGCCTGTGGCTCCATTTTCAAATCCAAGTAATATATTGCCGTCATCTTCAAGTTTTCTTCCGGTCACAAATGTTTGAAGATCGGCGCACATTTTAGTGATTTTTAAACCTGAAATATATTCTGCTAGGTGGGCAGCATGTGTTCCAATATCGCCCATACACCCACTTTTTCCACTCTTTTCGGGATCTGTCCGCCAAAAGGCCAAAGAAAGATCATTTTCGATCATCTTACTGAGCCAACCCTGCGGATATTCTACCATAATCTTTCTAATCGAACCTAATTGGCCTTCTTTGACAAGATGACGGGCTTGTTTTACCATCGGATAGGCCGAGTAGGTGTATGTAACACAGAGTATCAATCCTGTTTCAGCTACTTTTTGTTGGAGCAATTCGGCCTGTTCTGTTGTCAGCGTCATCGGCTTTTCAAGCACGACATGGAAGCCATGTTCCAGAGCCATCATTGCTGGTTCAAAATGAGCAAAATTCGGCGTGACTATACTGACAAAGTTCATGCGGTCATCCGCTGGGCGCTTACTTTCCTTGAAAATCATTTCCTGATAACTTCCATAGCTCCTTTCCTCTGGAAGACCTAAAAGCGCGGCGGATTCTTTTGCAACAAGGGGATCAGCGCTCAGTGCGCCGCAACATAATTCAATCTGACCATCAATTCCTGCAGCCATACGATGTACAGCCCCAATAAATGCATTTTTTCCACCGCCGACCATGCCCATTTTTAGTTTTGTATTGCGCATAAAGTTGAATTTTTAATGACGATATCTTTTGTAATTACAAACCCAATAGTTTACGGTTAAGGCTATCATTGGTTTCGACGGCAGCAAAATTATCGAATGCCTTGTCAGTAACACGAATAATATAGTCTTTAATATGCAGCGCGCCTTCCCGCGCACCATCTTCAGCATTCTTGAATGCACATTCCCATTCCAGTACAGCCCAGCCTTGATAATCATATTGTGTGAGTTTGGTAAATATAGATTTGAAATCCACTTGGCCATCACCAATTGATCTAAAACGACCGGCTCTTGACTGCCAGCTCTGGAAACCACCATAGACACCCTGACGACCAGAAGGATTGAACTCAGCGTCTTTAACATGAAACATTTTAATTCGCTCATGGTAAATGTCGATGAATTGAAGATAGTCAAGACATTGAAGAACAAAATGGGAGGGATCATAGAGAATGTTTGCCCGCTTGTGGTAATTTACATTTTCGAGAAATAAGTCAAAAGTAGCACCGTCATGGAGATCTTCTCCAGGGTGTAATTCATAACATAGGTCAACATCATACAAGTCACATTCATCGAGAATGGGTAACCATAATTTTGCAAGTTCAGCGAAACCCGTTTCGATCAGGTTAGCTGGTCTTTGTGGCCAAGGGTATATAAATGGCCATAGAAAGGCGCCACTAAAGGTTGCTAGCGCTTTAAGTCCGAGGTTGTGGGAAGCTTGTACGGCATATTTTAATTGCTGGATCGCCCACTGTTGTCTTGCTTGAGGATTACCATGTAAATGCTGTGGTGCGAAAGCATCAAATAGATCATCGAAACTTGGATTCACAGCCACCAATTGCCCTTGGAGATGGGTTGAAAGTTCGGTGATTTCCAATCCAAATGACTGTACTTTAGCTTTTAGATCAAGTGCATAGCTTTTATCGAGCGCTGCTTTTTCTAGATCGATAAAACGGGCATCCAAAGTTGGTAGTTGTATACCCTTATAGCCAAGTGCCGCTGCCCACTGGCAGATTGAGTCCAAAGAGTTAAACGGAGCTTCATCACCGATAAACTGTGCGAGAAAGATGGCAGGACCTTTAATTGTTGTCATATGTATTGTGTTTTGAAAAAGACTCTATTACGTACAAAACAGATCAATATTCCAATGCGATTGAAGAAATGGCTCAGTCTGTCGTTTATACTATTATAATTTGGTTATCCAAGCTACCTGCTTGTTTAATACAATATTACAAAAATTTGCAACCGGTTGCAATAAAATCAAAAAAAAACCTTAAACTTGTTTAGACGATTCATGCTTACACTTTCCAAAATATAAGAATGGAGCGTCTAAACTAGGTATAACTGTCAGGCATCTTTGCAGCGCTTGATTGTGGAGGAGACTTTATTTTAAAGGGAAACTTCCCTTTGAGTAATAACCAAATAAACCAATTATAAATAAATGGCAAATAATGTTTATGATGCAATTGTCATCGGGTCTGGGATCACAGGTGGCTGGGCAGCCAAGGAACTAACGGAACGTGGATTGAAAACCATCATGTTAGAAAGAGGACGCAATATTGAGCATATCAAAGATTACCCATCACCAAACAAAGATCCTTGGGAATTTCCGCATCGGGGTCGGGTACCTTTGGATCGAGCACAGCACTACTTACCTTTTGGAATTAAAAATCAATGGATGAACGAAGGGAACATCGACTTTTGGACTAATGAGACAGAAAGTCCATATAAGGAAATAAAACCCTTTAATTGGTTCAGGGGCTATCACGTTGGCGGGCGCTCGCTTATGTGGGGGCGGCAGAGTTATCGATGGTCGGATGTTGATTTTGAGGCAAATAGCAAAGACGGGCATGGTATTGACTGGCCGGTACGTTATAAAGATATAGCACCTTGGTATAGTCACGTTGAGAAATTTGCGGGTATTTCAGGTAATAGAGACGGTATAGCGGTGCTGCCCGATGGCGAATTTATGCCGCCAATGGATATGAATATTGTGGAAAAAGATCTTGCTGCGCGCTTGAAATCGCGTTATCAGGGAAAAAGACACTTTATAATTGGCCGGGTAGCCAACATAACAGTGCCCCATCACGGCCGTGTTAATTGCCAATACCAGAACAAATGTTGGCTGGGTTGTAATTTCGGCGCTTATTTTAGTACACAGTCTGCAACATTGCCCGCAGCAGTGAAGACTGGAAAACTTACCCTAAGACCATTTTCAATAGTAAAAAGCATTATTTACGATCGGGATACACAGAAAGCTAAAGGAGTAGAAATTGTTGATGCGGAGACGAATCAAACCTACGAGTATTTTGCTAAAATTGTCTTTGTATGTGCTTCGACTTTAAATTCCACCTGGGTGTTAATGAATTCAGCTACTGATGTATGGGAAGGTGGTCTTGGGAGCAGCAGTGGTGAACTGGGACATAATCTGATGGATCACATGTTAAATAGTGGAGCTGGGGGAAGAGTTGAAGGATTTGAGGATAAACATATTTTTGGACGACGCGCCAATGGATTATATGTACCCCGATTTGCCAATATTGCCGGCGATACCAAGAAGAGAGATTACATACGTGGTTTTGGCTATCAGGGCGGAGCTTCAAGGGGACAATGGTCGGGCAAAGTAGATAATAGGAGCGTGGGTGGGGCTTGGAAAGATGCTATCGCCGAGCCCGGAAGCTGGGGAGTGGGGTTTACTTCATTTGGCGAAATACTGCCATATCACGAAAATAAAGTCCTATTGGATTCATCTGTAAAAGATAAGTGGGGGCTTCCTGTATTGGCTATAGATGCAGAGATTAAGGATAATGAGCGAAAAATACGGGTTGATGCAAGCAATGAAATGAAGGAAATGTTGGAATCTATCGGTGTCAAAGACGTAACAACCTACGACAACGGGTTTAGTATGGGACAGGGAATTCATGAAATGGGCACGGCACGGATGGGCAATGATCCGAAAACCTCGGTATTAAACAAATTTAACCAAGTATGGGATGCTAAAAATGTTTTTGTGACAGATGGGGCCTTTATGACTTCGTCTTCCTGTGTGAATCCATCGCTTACCTATATGGCATTTACTGCAAGGGCCGTAGATTTTGCTGTTAATGAATTAAAAAAAGGGAATCTTTAATATTTTATGATGCAATAATTATGAATAGACGAGAAGCAATACAACGTGTGGCCATGCTCATGGGAGGAACAGTTATTGGTGCTTCGTTATTTTTGGAAGGATGCCAGAGGTCTGCTTCGAAAGATATAGAAATGCTCTTTGATCCAAAATCAATCGATTTTTTGGGAGATCTCGCGGAGGCGATTCTTCCTAAAACTACTACCCCAGGGGCGAAAGAAGCTGGTGTAGGTTCTGAAATTCCCGTTCTAGTGCGAGACTGCTATAAACTTGAAGAACAGCAGGTTTTTTTGACTGGATCAGCCGGAATTGACGAACGTGCCAAGAAAGAATTCGGACGTAAATTTCAGCAACTCGACAAAAAAGACCAAACTGCTTTTGTTGATATTTTGGACAAGGAAGCACAAGATTACGATGAAAAGAAAGCAGCTAATGAACTGCCCCATTTTTTTACGCTGTTTAAACAGCTTACACTGCTTACTTTTTTTAGCTCAAAATTAGGCGCCACGGAAGTGTTCCGTTATGTGAAAATCCCAGGGAAATATAACGGCGATTTCCCTTATGAAAAGGGTGATCATGCTTGGGCAACCTAGCTAATAAATTGTATATTGACCCCTTGTCTTTAATTGGCAGCGGGGTCAATTAAAGAGGTTGTCAAGCCTATGAACTTTAAAAGATTTTTGCTATCGAAAAGTAAAGTGGTAAAATGTGTCCCTGTTTTCATTGTTAGTCTGGTACCACCCGGAAAAGAGCTTCCAGCATCAAGTTTTTCCTTTTTAACATTGTGTCGGCTGAATTTTGAGAGCGCCTCTTTGACTGTTGTTTTATTGATCGCAAGATCAAAAGGCAACCCTTCGACAACCAGAAACTTGTCTTCAGGGATATCAAAAAATAGTTCATTGACGGATTTATCAGCCCCATAATTGCTATAAAGTTCCAAGCCGGATTTTGTGATCCATTTTGCATACTTTTCTTCGTTGGCATCTTCATAGAAGACTGTTTTTACGTTTAATGTAGCCGCTATTTTATCTATTGTCTGGGGAAATACAAATTCACTGTTTTTATTTAGCAATGATTTTAACTCCGCTTTGTTCTGCGCGAAAGTCGTTGCAGCAAAAAGGAAAAGGCCTATATTTAATGTAAATGCTTTTATCTTCATCATATCCTTGTTATATGTTTGGCAGTTGTTTATGTCCGTTAGATTAAAATTAATCAAACGAGTAACAATATACAATAGTGCTTTATACTTGTTTTGATAGCGGGATCAACCAAAGTTTTCAGCATGCGTATCGCCTATAATCGATCTAATTTAATCCTAAAAGCGCATATAAGAGATCTTTTTTATTGCTCGCAATGGGGATAGTTTTTCCATTTGAAAGCTGGACTATATTTCCATTTAACGATTGTATGCTATCTGTATTGACAATGAATGCTCTATGAATTCGAAAGAAACTGGTGTTATGTAAAATTTCTTCCATCGCCTTAAGGGTAGATAGGGTTTGATGTGCACTGGTATACGTGACAATATTCAAATAGTTTCCCTGAGCTTCAATATATAGAATATCACTAAGCAGAATCTTTATAAATTTATTTTCACTTTTTATAAAAATTCGTTCTGTTTTTATTGGGTGGTTATTTAGTTTGTTAAAGGGTGATATTTGTTCCTTTACTCTATTTGTAGCTTTCAAAAAGCGTTCAAATCGAATGGGTTTAATAAGGTAATCTACGGCACCTTTTTCAAATCCGTCAATGGCGAAATGTCGATGGGCAGTTATAAAAATAAAGTAAGGTTTTTGGGCCAGCGTTTCCAACAGATCTAAACCAGTTAAGCGGGGCATCTCAATATCGCTAAACACAATATCGATGGGATTTTCCTGCAAGAAAGCCATTGCCTCCAGTGGCCTACTGAAGGTCTTTTTTAATTCCAAAAAAGGTACTTGTTCGACGAAATCAGTAATAAGTTCAATGCCTAAAGGTTCATCATCGATGATGATGCAACTATATTTTTCAATCATGTTGTAATGCGATATTCAATGCAACGCTAAATTCATTGGAGCTATCTATGATGTGAAGGTCGCTTTGGTTTGGGTAAATCAATTGTAAACGCTTTTGTAAATTTTTAATACCGATACCCGTAAAGCTAGGTGTTTTCACGGTATTGAATACATCTTTGTCATTTTTTATTTTAAAGGCAACCTGATCTTTGCTGACATGAATAGTAAGAATGACAAAGGATTTTTCCTCGTTTTTCAGCCCATATTTAAATGCATTTTCGATAAGGGTGAAGGTCAATAACGGAGCAATCGTTAAAGCGTGAGCATGCGCTAGCCCCTCTATATTTAGTTCAATCTGATATGATTTTGGGTAACGCATTTTTTCCAATGAAAAGTAATTCTCTATAAAATCCAGCTCTTTAGCTAAGGAGACGTATTCTGCATCCGAATCGTATAGTGTATACCCCATAATTTCGGATAAATTTAATACGACCTCAGGTGCTGTGTCGTCTTTTTTTAGCGTCAAACGATAGAGGTTGTTGAGCGTGTTGAATAAAAAATGTGGATTGAGTTGTGCTTTTAAAAAAGCCTTTTCTACGCTAATATTTTCCAATAACAATTTTGACTTCTGCTCCAGGATTCGCATTCGGTCTTTATTTATTCTTCTGATGTCTATTAATATTTTGGTAAAGAAAAAAGGAGACAATGAATAGATAACCGACAATGCATTTAATAACACTGCTTTAAAGCTGAATACGGACCACAGGTTGGGAATGAAGTCCTTTTCCTTGCCCATTAATGGATACAAATTAGAAATATCAAAATCATATTTGTAAGCTAGCACATAAAACAAATTATTGATAAATAACCAAATAAGAATACATATTGGCGCAGTTAAGAAAGGTAATATCCATAAATTTAAGTTCCTCGCGTAAGGTATAACCAAGTAGAAAAATAGATAAAAGACAACAAGAGAAGACAATAAAACACGCGTTGACAAAAATATTGATTGGTTTGAGGATATTCCAGTTACGTAATAGTAGTTGCTGAAAAGGAGCAGGGTAAATGTAAACCACATTCCAAAATGAAGTAGGATACGTACATTCGTTGTATAAAAAGTATCGAAATCCTGCTTCCTGAAAAATGTATCTGCTTTAGTGATATATTGATTAAGTCGAGATTGTTTCATAAATCCTTAGATAGTTCAGTTTTGCGGCTCATTGAGCCGCAAAGATAAAAAATAGCGGTACATTTATAATCTTCCTTTCTCCTCCATACTGCTTGATTCCATTCGTTTTGCTTTAAAGGTAGTGCCGGTTTTGAAGTTATATAGTAAAGAAATGGAGCATACACGCGATTGCTCCCTGTGCATTATCCAGATTTTAGTATTGTTAAAATAACTTGTCGCCCGATAATTATTGGTAAAAAAGATGTCGCTAATATTTGCCTTGGCAACCAATTGATCTTTGATTAATTTTTTCTGAATCCCTAGATCAACGGAGCCGATGGCTTTAGTAACAATATTTCCAAGTAACATTTGGGGGGTGTAAAAAGCATTCAGATTTATACTATATCCTTTGCCAAAGGAAATTTCTTGTTCTGTCTGTAATATAAAAGAAGCTTTCTTTAGATTAAAATAGGGGGAAGTTGAACGTGTATGAGTGAATAAAATCGTGTTCGTACTTGACCAGCAGGGTAGCAATGAAATGGGAGCGCTCAGAGTGGCCGTCCATACTCCTTGAGTCCCCGCGTTGTCTTTAATAATCGTTAACAGTTCTTCTTCTGCCTGGTTGCGTATAATTTGCGAGATCGCATTTTTGGTATGGGAATAGTTCAAAGCAGTATAATATTTTTCTTTCCATAATCCACTAATTTCGAACGAATTTGTGAACTGCGGTTTCAGAAAGGGATTTCCTGTCTGTACGGAATAATTATCTATATAATATTTATAAGGGTTTAAATCAAAATATGAGGGCCGTTTAATTCTTCTATTGTAGGTAAGTGATACATAATTGCTTCCCTGCGAGTTTAAATTCTTCTTTAAAAAAATACTTGGGAACAAATTGAAATAGCCTTGTGCGAGTTTGTCCCTTTGCTCGCTCAAAAGTTGTCCTTGAATATTGGATTTCTCGCCTCTTAATCCCAATTGATAATCTATTTGGGCCCATTTTCCCGTATAATTTGCATAGGTAGCATAAATTCGTTCTTCATAATTGAACTGGAAATCAAGGGCAGGCATTGGCATCCAGGCCTGATGAAAGACCTGGTATCGATTGGTATTCATGATATCCGTCGCGGTCGCTTTTATACCAATTGATAAATTGTTTCCAGATTTAGTTATCCAATTATACTTTGCGTCGCCAGTAAAAATTTTTGCTTTGCTGGGATAATCCAATCTGAACAAAGTATCACTGCGTATGTTACCATTCGCATCGAAATCGACACTATTGCTGATACTATTTCCGTTTCGTTGATTGTTTGTATAATCGATAACAAGGCTGAATTTCGAATGTAAACTGTCTGTTTCCAAAACATAATTTAAACCGAGATTTTGGTAGTTAGATTTTGATTCAGATGGGAAGCTACCTTGCGAGCGGATGTTTTTTGCCGCATCGGGATAGGTAATTGTCGAATGCGCCGTGGATGGTCCAAGGAAACTGCTGTATTGACCGGTGTAGGAAAAGCCTAGAAATTGTTTCCCCGTGAAATCATAGGTCGCACCAAGCCGTATACGGTCGTTTTTGTTGGTCTGAGTGTTTTCCGTTTCTTGCTGATATAATCCCTGATTTGGAAAATCTCGTCGTTGTTTTAGTTCCTCGTATGACTTTGCACGACTATGGGAATAACTTGCCATTAAACCAACTTTACCTAGTTGATAATTCAAACCTGCATAAGGAGTGTACGTTACATATTTTCCAAGCCCAATTGCATAGTCATTGCCAATATAACCATTGAGTCCCTGTTTATCTTGCTTTTTTAGCACAATATTGATGATACCACCACTGCCTTCTGCATCGAACTCTGCCGAGGGATGTGCGATAATCTCAATGGATTGGATGTCGTTGGAACGCAAGGTTTGAAGGTAGTTCCTGAGATCATTTCCCGCGAGGTTAATACTTTTGCCATCGACAAGAATACGTGTTCCTACAACCCCATTAATGGAGATTTGACCATTGTTAACGAATACCCCGGGAGCCATTTTAAATAATTCCAAAGCCGATTTTCCAGAAGCATTGGCGGTTTGTGCTACATTCATAATGAGGCGGTCAATTTTTCGCTGTATTGTTGGTTTGCGCTTATTTACTGTTACTTCATCTAACATGAGGTTGGATAGTAGTGATTTTGGGACAATGAACGCTAGCGGGGCTTTAAGGTCATTAATTTCAATTTTATGTTGCGTTTTGAGTACATTTTCCACGCGAATCGAAACGAGGTAAGTCCCTTTTTCGGTAAGCGTTAACTGAAAATTTCCATGTTCATCTGTTATTTTTTCAATGAGAGAATCTTTCCTTACATCTAACGCACGAAAGGCTAATGAAGCATAGGGGATCGACGCGCCATATTGATCCGAGACTTTACCAACAATGGCGGTTTGGGCGAACAGGAAGTTGTTAAGGAGAAAGGTGATAAGACTGAAAGTAATTAATTTGATCATAAATTTTGAATAATTATTCAAAACTAGTTTCGCTGGTGGCTTATTTCAATTTTTTTGGATATAAGGAAACCTTTTAGGGATGGAAGCCGTAAATTTAAGGATAAGCCATATAAAGCGACGAGGTTTATTGTTATAAAAATGAGCGAGATAAAATATCATCGTGCCGAAAACAATTTAGCGTATTGGACAGTTACAATTTAAATTGTACTTTCATAACGTTTTTATTAAAGGAAGATATTTAATTTTTATGATCACAACCAAGTATTTTAACCATCGACAAATATTTAATTTAGCGGGCGCACATTTAATATGGCTGACGCTTTGGTGCTCTCTGGTGGCGGTCATCTATTATTTTTTTAATTGGCAGTGGATGATAATTCCTTGGGTGCCATTGGCTTTGATTGGAACCGCTGAGGCTTTTTATGTCGGGTTTAAGAATAATCAGGCCTATGATAGACTTTGGGAAGCCCGGAAAATCTGGGGTGGGATTGTCAATTCAAGTCGTTCTTTCACGGCAATGTTATATGCCTTTGATACTCAAGATGGTGATCATACCGATTTGGAGGAGCGGAGGAAAAGGATTGCCTATCGCCATATAGCTTGGTTATATACTTTTCGTGAGCAGTTGTTGATCCCGACAGAATGGGAGCATGTCAGTTTGAAAAAACACTTTGGTTCAATGAATGTTAAACGGAACAGACTGATAAAGGCTGGCTTTCCTGATTACAGTAGAACATCGATTTTTTTGCGCAAATACCTTTCTACAGATGAGTTTAAGTTGCAGAGCACCTATAAAAATTTTGCAACGTATTTGATTTCTAAACAAGCAAAGGAAGTTAATGCATTGAAAAATGATCAAATCATTTCGGATTTTAACCAAACGCAACTGCAGAATTGCCTGAATCAATTTTACGACTATCAAGGTCAGGCAGAAAGAATCAAAAAATTTCCTTCACCGAGACAGTTTGCCAGTACAGCATTTGTCTTTAATGTTATTCTCATCATTCTGCTCCCATTGGGCCTAGTAAATGAATTTGCGAAATTGGGCGACTGGGGGATATGGACGAGTATTCCTTTTTGTGTGGTAATTGGATGGATTTATATTGTGATGGAATTGGTCGGCGATTATACTGAAAATCCTTTTGGAGGACTCATGTTTGATGTGCCTATGCTTTCGATTTGTCGAACCATAGAAATTGATGTGTTGCAAATGGTGGGAGATGAGGATCTTCCGGAAGCAATAGCATCAAAAAATGGTGTTTTGGTTTAAATTTTCTTACAGATCAATTGCAATCGTATTTTTCACTTCAGCGATCATAAATGAGCTATGGGTGCTTGCGATATGCTGTAGGCTCGTTAATTTCGTTAACATAAAACTGCGATAATCTGCCATATCCTGGACACAAATCTTTAGGATATAGTCGTAGTCGCCACTCACGTGGAAACACTCTGTTACCTCCTGAAGGTTCATGACCTCTTTTTCAAATTGTAAGATATACTCCTTTTTGTGCTGTGTTAATTTTACGTGGCATAATACAAGGAAGTCTTTTGCTATTTTCTTTTTGTCAAGTATGGCGACATAGCCTGTGATAATTCCAGTATTTTCGAGTTTACGTACTCTTTCATAGACCGCTGTTACGGACAAGCTCAGTTTGTAGGAGAGTTCTTTGGTCGTTTGTTTGGCATCTTCCTGTAGAAAACGCAATAGCTTACGGTCAATCTCGTCAAATTGCATAGATTTTTTTTTTGGTTTTTACTAGCTCGTTTTAAATCAGCTAGATGTTTTAACTAATTATTGGTTATATAATAGATTTATATTCTAAGATAAGTAAAATTACTTGTAATATAATTTTAAATATCTCAATTTTAAAGATAAAAACATGGAAAATTTTAATGCAGCAAATGAAATTCAAGATTTGCAATACTTTGGTGAGTTTGGAGGTGTGAACCCGTCAATTTCTGATAGCTCTACCTATACTTTTCTTTCGGCTAAAAAAATGTTCGACACATTTGAAGGGAATGCGGAAGGCTGTTATCTCTATTCAAGGCATTCGTCGCCCATGAATTTGTATTTGGCACAAGCCTTAGCAAAAATGGAGGATACCGCTGCGGCCAATGTAACATCTTCGGGGATGGGAGCGATTACAACAGTTCTTTTACAACTATGTAAAAGTGGTGACCATATCATTTCAAGTAGGACAATCTACGGTGGAACTTATGCCTTTCTTAAAAATTTTCTCCCGCCTTTCCAGATTGAGACGACATTTTTGGATATTAATGATGTCGAAGAACTCGAAAAATCGATAAGACCTAATACAAAAGTGTTGTATTGTGAAAGTGTGAGCAACCCTTTATTGCATGTGGCAGATTTAAGAAAACTTTCGGCCATCTGTAAAAAACACAAGCTAAAACTGATTGTCGACAATACGTTTTCTCCATTATCCATCTCACCAACACTTTTGGGAGCGGACATTGTTATTCATAGTTTAACGAAATTTATCAATGGCAGCAGTGACACAGTCGGTGGGGTTTATTGTGGAAGTCAGGAGTTTATTAATGAAACGAAAAATGTGAACACAGGTGCCTGTATGTTATTGGGGCCAACGATGGACAGCTTACGTTCGGCAAGTATATTGAAGAATTTAAGAACACTTCATATACGGATGAAACAACATAGTTATAATGCAATGTATCTTGCCGAACGGTTTGAGAAAGATGGATTAAAGGTATCTTATCCGGGCTTGCAGTCGCATCGAGATCATGAACTAATGAAAACTATGATGCATGAGACCTATGGTTTTGGTGGCTTAATGACAGTTGACGTGGAAACAACCGAAAAAGCCAATGAACTAATGGAACTGATGCAGGCTGAAAATTTAGGGTATTTAGCTGTCAGCCTAGGATTCTATAAGACCCTATTCTCCTGTTCGGGTAGCTCTACGTCGTCAGAAATTCCTGAGGAAGATCGTTTGAAGATGGGTATTTCCGATGGATTGATCAGGTTTTCCATTGGTCTAGATCAAGACATTGAGCGTACCTACCAAAAAATGAGAGCATGTATGCAAAAGACTGGAATTTTGGAGTAATAAGCAGTATCTCGGTTGGGTTCATTTATGGGATAATCAGACATCTTGACATGTTTTGGAGGAAACTATGGATAGTTTTCTGATTGATTGGAGTGCAAAAAGTTTCAATTGTCACATAGACATCACTATTTACGATGAAAGGGGCTGTAATAGCTCAAAAATCTCTTTTGGCATATCATTAGCAATTTAAAATCAATATTTTAGTTAATATGGCAAAGAGACTTTTACTGATATTATTCTTATTTGTTTTGGGTGATATCTATTTTTTTCAGGCTTTCAGTACGGTTATTCGTGGTTCGATTTGGCAGAACATGTATTGGGGGATTGATATCCTGTTGTTTTTTGGTGTTTTTACATTAATTTTTTTGCGGAGAGCGGGTTATGATGTCCAGGAGACAGCAACAAGTCTGATTACAGCATTTTTAATTGTTTTCATACCAAAATTGCTTGCTGTTCCCTTTTTATTTGTTGAAGATCTGATGCGTATTTTTCGTTCCTTTCCTCCACGTAGTATATTTTTGAGTGAGATTGTATTGTTTTTGGCGGGGGCCATGTTATTGGTTATTTTTTTCGGTTTAACGAAAGGTCGTTATTTTTATAAAGTGAGAGAGGAAGTATTGAGTTTTCCTGATCTACCTACGGCGTTTGACGGTTTTAAAATTACGCAGCTATCGGATATTCATTCTGGTAGTTTATCTGATATCAAAAGGGTACGTAAAGGTATCGAATTGGCAAATGCACAAAACAGTGATCTGGTATTGTTTACGGGTGATTTAGTCAATAATAAAGCTTCCGAAATGGAACCCTGGGTTTCGGACTTCAACCGATTAGAAGCTCCTTCGGGCAAGTTTTCAGTCCTTGGAAATCACGATTATGGGGACTACGTACAATGGGAAAGTGTTGAATCAAAAGCCTTAAATTTGAATAGGCTTAAGGAAATTCATCATGAAATGGGATTTAAATTGCTGCTAAATGAATCGATAGCAATAGAAAAGCAAGGTGAGCGTATTTCGTTAATTGGAGTTGAGAATTGGGGGAAAGGAGGGTTTCATCAATATGGTGATCTTGCTAAAGCAACCCTTGGATTGGACGCGGATACCTTCAAAATTTTGATGTCTCATGATCCTTCACATTGGGATCATGTTACTTTGGACTATGACCAACATGTCCATCTGACGCTGGCAGGACATACGCATGGTATGCAGTTTGGGATAGAACTATTTGGGTTAAAATGGAGTCCAATTCAATATTTTTATAAACAGTGGGCTGGACTCTATCAAAAACAAGGAAAATATCTTTATGTCAACCGCGGTTTTGGTTTTCACGGCCTAAAAGGTCGGATAGGTGTTTGGCCTGAAATTACGGTTATTACATTACGGAAAAGCGTTGTCTGATATTTTGGTATGAGAAACAACGCTCATCTGTTCTATCAATCGATAAGATTCATTTCCTTTAATCGGCTAAAGATAATCTGATCTACGGCAGAAGTCCTATGTTTGTCCTTATAGGTTAACCATTCAAATGTCTCGATTTCATTCGCTGGATGCAATACTCCTTCGAAATCAGAAAAGTAGCAGATCATTCTTACGAGCGTACCTTGATTTCGTCCATCGGCGATTGCTTCAAAGGTGCCCAAAAGGCGCATTGATTCTTCGACGATGTGCACAGAAAGCTCCTCCAGTATTTCTCTTTTTAAACAGGTAATATCGGATTCATTATTCTCTCGTTTACCACCAGGAAAGTAAAATTTTGTTTTAGTCTTGGAACGTGTGCTCAGGATTTTCCTATCTTTAATGCTAATTAAAGCAACTTTGTCTATTATTTTATGCTGCATATTGCAAAACTAGCCATTGAGAATGAAAAATCAGATAGCATAGTGAGATACTGCTTGAAATTTTATTCAAATTTAAGTTATTTAAAGGAAGATGAACCTTTATATTTCTGATGTTAGTATCTTAACAATTTCTTTGAAGCCTCTTTGTTTTGCGTGTTGCAAAGGGCTTGTGCCATTGAAGTCAGGAATATCCAATTTTGCCCCAGCATCTTTTAGAATCTGAATAATTTCCTGATATTTTTTACTTCCGTCACCGAGTACAATTGCTTCCATCAAAGCAGTCCATCCTAAACGATTGACATGGTCCAATGGGAAATTTTTGGTATTGGCCAATAATCTTACCGTTTCTACATATCCACGTTCACAAGCCGGGATTAAAGCTGTGCCATTATATCGATTAAATAAATCAAAGCGAGCGCCGTGATATAAGAAAAGTTTGACGAGTTCAACTTGCCCACTTGCTCCTGCGTATAAAAATGGGCTGTCCATATTGTCGGCCTGAAGGTTGACATCGGCACCATACTCTACCAATAATTTAGCCATTTCAATATTTCCGTTGTTTGTCGCGATAAGTAGAATAGAACGTTTATTCGTATCTTCACTATTCACGTTGGCATTATTTTCTAGCGCTTTTTTCACTCCCTCTAAGTCATTTTTGGTGACCAATTTAATAATTTCTTCCTGGGACGAATTTTCGGTATATGAGTTTTCTGTTAATGCCGATCGGCACGAATTTGTTATGCTCATCATTATCAGGAGTATTAAAGTTGTTTTCATCATTTTATTGTGCTATAATTTTTTCGATAAAGCCGAAGAAGCTTCGATGTTTAATACAAAAATAGTAGCTAAGGCTGTTTTTACAATGTGGTTTTCATTCCATCTGTTGGACAATTTATTACTACAGTGTATTTTAAGTGTCGTTCTCATTGGTCTCATGCTGGCTGAAAGTACATTCGTGGTAGTTTCACCTTATGTATACTGTTGAGCAAAAGTCGGCGCTGTGATAAATTGTTCAAATATCGAGATGTATTCTGCAAAAGATCAGGGAGAATCATTGCGACCTTTGTTCTGGTGATACTGAATAATAAATGTGGAAAAATAATACCGTTTCTATTGTCCAGTAAATTTTAGAGAACAAGAAAAAGAATATTATCAAAATAAATATGAAAGCTAAAACATATATTTTAAAAAACGTACGGCTTGAGACAGGATTCGAGTTTGATGGAAAGGAAGTTATAAGCACAAATACGGCTTTATTCTGTGTTGAAGTTGAAGAGGGTAAGATCAAAGGAATCAAACCAAATACTGCAAATGCTAATGCGATCGATGCAAAAGGACATTTGATGTTGCCGGCTTTTAAGGATATGCATGCCCATTTGGATAAAATGTTGTTTGGTCTGCCATGGGAAGCTGTATCGCCAACACGGCATACCGTAAAAGATATGATCGCGTATGAGCAGAAGATGATCCCAGAATGGTTAAGCACCTCAGTCGAAAGAACGGGCAAAATGCTGAGTTTTCTGCAGGCATACGGAACTGATTTTATTCGTTCACATTTCAATGTCGATCCAACATCTGGACTAAAATCGTTAACAAATTTGGAAAAGGCACTGGCATCGAAAAAAGACACGGTAGAAGCGGAGCTGGTTGCTTTTCCACAGCATGGCCTTTATTATACAGATACTTTACCCATTTTGAAGGATGTTGCAAAACTGGATGCTGTTAGTTTCATAGGTGGAGTAGATCCGTACTCTTTGGACGGAAGTATCGAAAAAAGTATGGGCCAGATTACGCAGTTGGCGCTTGATAACAATAAGGGCATTGACATACACCTCCATGAAATGGGAGAAAGTGGTATGAAGACAATCGATTTTTTGATCGACCGTACATTGGAAAACCCTCAATTAAAAGGGAAAGCTTTTGTTAGCCATGCTTTTGCACTTAGTCGTCTCACAAATGTAGAAGCCGAAAAAATTGCGGCACGTCTCGCAGAGGCGGGTGTAGGAATTGTGTCCTCTGTGCCCTTTGGCAATATGATTATGCCTATTCCGACACTTCGGAAATATGGTGTGGAGGTTTTGATTGGAAATGACAATATTCAGGATCACTGGAATACGTTTGGCTCGGGAAACATGCTGCAGAAAGCGAATCTTATTGCTGAGCTTTATGGTTATGGAACAGAATTCGGCTTATCTAGAACACTCGCTTTCGCGACACGCTACAAATTGCCTTTGGACAATAATGGAAATCAACAATGGCCGAAAGTGGGTGATGAAGCAAGCATGGTTTTTGTTGAGGCAAGTTGTTCCGCTGAAGCAGTTTCTCGTATTTCACCGGTGACTTCCTTGATACACAAGGGCAATATTGCATTCTAAAGAGACCGACTATCGGATAATTTAGCTGCTCTCTGGAGGTCAACTGTTCTCGGGATTCCAGCGAGAAATATTGAAAATAAGAGAACAATTTTGTTGAAGAGCTGGTTATTCTTAATAACTGGCTTTTTACATACCGAGCCTTCCTTAAGTCCTGATGTTACTAAGGGTGTTCAATTATAACTACAGCGAGGATAATATTCGGTTGAATAGATAATAATTTATACGATGGAATTTTTACCATTTAACGGGGTTGTCAAACTTTGCCTAAAAGGCATACAATTGGAAGAAAACGGTAAATACGATGAAGCCCTGTCTTTTTTTACAGAGGGTTATCGGGAGGCAAGCGATGACCATGAGAAGTTTATTGCAGCCTATTTTGTATCTCGGCAGCAGAAAACGGTGTCGGATCGTTTAAAATGGCTGCACATAGCCTTAGATCACGCATTGGTAATCAGTGATGATCGGACTACCAGTGCATTGCCCGGAATGTATTTGAAGATTTGTGCCTGTTACACAAGTTTAGGAGAAGAAGCAATGGCAAGTGAATATGCAAGGTTGGCCTCTTCTTTTAAGAACATTCCCTTTGATAAGGGACCTTTTTATCACGGTACAAAAGCAGATGCACAAATCGGCGATTTATTGGTTCCAGGCTTCAATTCCAACTATCAAGCCGACTTCAAAATGAATCATATTTATTTTACAGGTATGATGAATGGGGCCGGACTTGCAGCGGCCCTGGCAAAAGGTGAGCGCAGCGAGCGCGTATTTATTGTTGAACCTACCGGTTATTATGAGCATGACCCTAATCTGACGGACCAGAAGTTTCCCGGAAATCCGACACGTTCCTATAGATCTGAATTTCCATTAAAAATTATAGGTGAGGTTGCTGAATGGATAAAACTAGGTGTTCAGGAACTTGAAAAATTTCGTGATAAACTAGATCAGAATGATGGTGAGATTATCAATTAAGAAACCTGGAGCGGTTGCTCCGGCAATCGGAATTATGTCTTACTGATAACAATCTTACTGATGACTTCAAAATCTGAAATTCGATAATCGTCGTCAAAAAATAACCCGTTGATATAACGTTGTATAGGATAGAACAGATCGGCCGGTGTATCACCGAAAAATGTTTTGAAATCGTTCGGAATAGAATACAGATAATTGTATTGCCCTTTACCCAAACTGATACCGCCGATCTTTTTGAGATAACCCGTTATCTTATGTTTAGTTTTGTTGGAGAATGCTTCTTTCGTCTCTATAAAATAATCTTCAATGTAAAAATTACGGATATCCTGAAGATTAAGTATGCTGTTTGGAGCAGGTTTGATACGTCTTGAATAGGATACATCAACCAAAATACAACTGGCTTTATGCGCTTTCGAGAGATCAATAAAGTAGCCTTCATCGACCATAAGGTGTTTACTGTCTTTATATACACCGAGCAGCATTTCATTGATCTCCCGATCCGAATAATCGGATATATTAGAAGATCTTCCCAACTTTTCAAATGCGAGATCACTTTCACTCCAATTTTTTCTAATTCTATTAAGCTCGTGCTGTTGAAAAGTTTTTATTTTCTCCATATATAATTTGTCTAACCTTACTTTAGCGAGTTTAAAGATAATTTTAAAACTTTACTTTCATCAATCTTATGGCTTGCAAAGTGCAATTTGAATCAAATCTAATTTAATAGAGTCTTTGTTTAATGCGGTCGTACTGCGCTAATGCACTATTTCTGAGGAAGAATAAGTGTAATAATTGTTGGATTTTCCGTGTCGATATAAGGTGACATCACAGCTTTAAGTAGCCCGTGTGTCAAATCATTTTGAGTAAATTGCATCGATTCTCGGCGCGATTATGTAGTGAAGGAAGAGCCACCTGTATTAACAAATGGCTCCTACGAAGTTTTTATTTTACAGCCTTAAGCACGATATCTAAGGTGAATTCATCATCGATGGCGCGATTGCCTAAGTCGGAGAAAAAGCTTGCTGAACGATACTGTATATCAAAGTCCAGTCGATTTACCTTAACTCCTATAGCTTCAGCAGAAAGTCCGTCTGCAGTTGTGGTGACTTTTGCTGGAAAGGAGATCGATTTTGTTTTATTCTTAATCGTCAGATTACCCGTTATGATTGGATTACCTTTGCTATTATCAACTTTACTGATGACAAATTTACTGCTGGGGTAGGTAGGCACATTGAAGAAATCTTCATTTTTTAGGTGCCCGGTCAATTTAGGAGCATCAGTACAAGCCATGGAATTCATATCTATGGTAAAACCACCGCCGGTAATTTTCCCCTTTTCTGTCTGTACCGTTCCATCTTGTATATTGATTGTTCCCACATGTCCCCCGACAACTTTTTTCGCATTCCATTTGATTGTCGAATTTTGCGTGTTCACTTTGTAGCTTATCTTTTGGGCGAAGGCCATTGATGTTAAGCAAATAATTGCTAGCGTTAGACTGGTTCTTTTCATTGAAGTGATTTATATGAACTCAAATATACATGGTCTTGTGCGGATAGTTCTATGTTTAAACTTGTTTTTTTGTTTGCGCAGTGTCAATATTGTGCCTGCCTTTCTTTATTCGTCATCGATACCCGCTAACTTAGTACAGCGTAAATAGGGGATCGAAGATATCTTCGTATCCAAATTGTGGTCTATAAAAAAAGATAATATGATTAAGTCGAAAGGTTATGCGGCGAAAGACAGTAGTTCTCCACTTGAATACTGGGAGTTTGAAAGGAGAGAGCTTGGTGCAAACGATGTTTTAATAGATATCTTGTACAGCGGGATCTGTCACTCTGATATTCATCAAGTACATGATGAGTGGGGTGGAACACAATACCCAATTGTTCCTGGGCACGAAATTGTTGGTCGGATAAGTGCAGTTGGTCCTGGGGTGACTAAGTTCAAAAAAGGTGACCTGGCGGGTGTCGGTTGTATGGTTGCTTCTTGTGGCGAATGCGATAACTGTAAGTCAGACCAACAACAGTTCTGTTCAGAAAAAAAGACCGTCTGGACGTACAACAGTAAAGATGTGATGCATGATCACAGCTTTACTTTTGGTGGTTATAGCAATAATATTGTTGCGGATGCAGACTTTGTTCTGCATGTGCCTGAATCTTTGGATATTAAAAAGGTGGCACCGCTACTCTGTGCTGGAATCACCACCTATTCGCCATTAAAAAGATGGAATATTAGCAAGGGGCATAAAGTTGGCGTGTTGGGCTTAGGCGGATTGGGACATATGGCTGTTAAAATTGCAGTGGCAATGGGGGCAGAAGTCACAATGATAAGCCATTCACCACGCAAAAAGGACGATGCCGCTCTACTTGGAGCACACAAATTCTTAAACACCCATGAGGCTGATGAAATAAAGGAATTCTCCTCGTATTTTGATTTTATTATTGATACCGTATCGGCACCACATGACTATAATCTCTATCTTGCATTATTGAAAACAAAAGGAGTTTATATTTGCGTGGGGATTCCAGCTGCACCCATGGAAATTAATGGACGCTCAATCATGGGGGGAAATAAGATCCTAACGGCTTCCAGCATCGGGGGAATACAGGAAACGCAGGATATGCTCGATTTTTGTGCTGAACATAATATTCTACCCGAAACAGAAATGATTGATATCGATTATGTAAATGAGGCGTATCAAAGAGTATTGGATAGTGATGTGAAATATCGTTTTGTAATCGATATGTCGTCTATTGAAAAGTAATGAAAAAACAGGTCGGTTAAAGAGCCGACCTGTTTTTTAAAATCTTATCCTTGTCTGAGTACTTCATATGATATGAATGCTCATCTTCTCCGATAATTTCGAAACCAAGACTAAAGTAGAGCTTTTGCGCTTTATTGGTTTTTAATACATGTAATGAAATCGACTTCCCTTCGTAAATTGCTTCATCTATAAGATCTTTTAATATCTTTTTTCCTAGCCCTTTCCCTTGGTATCGGGGATCGATCTGTATTTGAATCAACTCGATATGAGCCCGTCCTTTCTCGGTTTTCAAAAGTCCGATAGGGATATGGTTGTATTCAATGATAGCAGCATGTTCAAATTTGTATTTAATTCTTTGTAGATGTGAATCCCTCGTTGTGGGTAAAGCAGCGGCTATAAAATGTTGGGTCATTGTCTTTAATCGTAGATCTAAAAGAAAAGTCAAATCACTTTCCATTGCTCGTCTATATACTATTGGGATCATAGATGATTGGGTTTTATCAATGTAATCTGTTCAATCTATCGAAGGCTTTATCTGACATGCTCAAAGAAGGTCAGATTGATATGGGCCATGAGTACGAAGATAAGATTTTTAGCTATGAGCACAATGATCTGATCGAAAGTCGGCTGCAATTTAGTATAATCATAGTAACTGCGTACTAAATTGCAATAGCGTACTTTACTCTTTTTGACATTTAGATGTGAAGAATGCTGGCGTGGCTCAAGATGAATACCGTAACTTTAGCTTTATAGCTGTACTTACATAGCGATTTTTTATTTAAAGGAACAATAAACAGATAATTTCAATGAAAAAGGTAGAAATACAACACACAGATTTGCAGATAGCTCCAATTAATTTTGGCGGGAATGTTTTTGGCTGGACATTAGATGAGCAAAAATCGTTTGAAATGCTAGATAAATTTGTAGGAGCAGGATTTAATTTTATCGATACGGCAGATACGTATTCTTGGTGGGTGAATGGAACCGGCGGGCAGTCCGAAGAAATTATTGGGAAATGGTTAAAAAGCCGTGGCAACCGTCAAAATATAGTAATCGCAACAAAAGTTGGATCCGAGACTAAGGAGCACGGGTATGATATCTCAAGAAAACATATTTTGAAATCTGCTGATGAATCGTTGCGACGATTGGGAGTAGATCATATTGATTTATACTATACCCACTTTGACGATAACGTAACCCCTGTGGAAGAGACATTGTCGGCTTATGCTGACTTAATAAAAGCAGGTAAGGTACGTTATATTGCCGCTTCTAATCTATCGCCAACGCGGTTAACGGAAAGCTTTGATGTTGCGGAGAAAAATGGTCTTCCTAAATATGTTGCTTTGCAACCGCATTACAATTTGGTAGAGCGTGCTGGTTTTGAAACAGATTATGCGGGATTGGTCGAGAAGTACGGTTTGAGTGTATTTCCATATTGGTCGCTTGCTGCAGGTTTCTTGACCGGTAAATACCGTACTGAAGCTGACTTTGATAAAACGGCTAGGGGCGGTGGGATCAAAAAATATTTTGATGCTAAAGGTAAAGCTGTCCTAAAAGCGCTCGATGTTATCTCCGAGAAACATGGGACAAAACAGGCTACTGTAGCATTAGCATGGTTGTTGGCTAAACCGCTAATTACCGCTCCCATTGTAAGTGCTACAAGTGAGAGTCAATTGGATACACTATGTGCGGCGCCGACTCTTAAATTAGATACGGAAGATATTGAATTATTAAATGAGGTCAGCAAATGAAATAGTGATAAAGAGTAAAAACAAAATCCCTACATTTCTTAGGGATTTTGTTTTTATTGGGAAGCCGTTCCTAATAGAAGGTAGAAATTGCTTACGCATTTTAACAAGTTTATCGTAAATTGGAGCCTAAATTGATCTTATGAAACAGTTCCTAGTATTATTTTCTTTCATGCTTTTTGGCAGAAGTTATGCGCAAATACTTACACCTTATGAACGGGGTAATGGCAATCAATCGGCAACTTTTGAGGAAATGCGGGCATATTATCAGGAATTGGCACGGAAATATACAACAATTCACTATGAAACACGGGGAGAAGACGATAACAATAAACCAATAGATGTTGTTGTATTTAATCCGTTTGGAAAGACACTGGAAGTGGCTAGGGAAGAGAAGTGCGTTTTATTGGTCAACAATGGTATTCATCCTGGAGAGCCAGACGGTATTGATGCGACTATGATGCTTATGCGCGATTTGGCAACAGGAAAGATAAAGGCACCTCAAAATGTTATTGTTGTTGCGCTGGCGAGTTATAATGTGAGTGGGATGTTAAATCGTGGGAGCTTTTCTAGAGCTAATCAAAATGGCCCTGAAGAGTATGGTTTTCGTGGAAATGCAAGACACTATGACTTAAATAGGGATTTTATTAAGACAGATACTAAAAACTCGCGGAGCTTTCAGCGGATTTTCCAATGGGTCAAACCAGATGTTTTTATAGATAATCATGTCAGCAATGGAGCCGATTATCAGTACACCTTCACCTATATCTCAACAAACAAAGAACGTTTAGGAAACCTTTTGGGAAATTATTTTAACAGCCACATGCAAAAGAACTTACTCAAGGATCTCCAAAAGAAAGGATTTATGTCTGTTCCCTATGTCAACATCCACAACGATGTGCCCGATGGTGGTTTTCCAACCTTTATGGATTCGCCAAGATACGCAACAGGCTACACCAGTCTATTTAATGTAATCGGAACTGTTGTGGAAACACATATGTTGAAACCTTATCAAGAACGTGTCAAAGCGACTTATGACTATATGCGTTGTAACTTGGATTTTATCGAACAGAATTATAAGGTGATTAAACAAAAAAGAGCTGAAAACCTAAAGCAATATCAAATAGGGGATAAATATGCCATAGCATGGAAGCTTGATTCATCAAAATATGAATCGCTGGAATTTAAGGGCTTCGAGGCAAAATATAAACCAAGTGACGTTTCTTCGAAAGATAGGTTGTGGTATGATAGAAACGCTAAGTTTTCAAAACAAGTTAAGTTATATAATACATATGTTCCGACAAAAGAAGTGACGATTCCATCGTATTATGTCATTCCGCAGTCTGAATGGAAAGTTATTGAATTGTTGACACTCAATCAAATCAAGATGATTCCGCTTAAACAAGATTCTGTTATTGCGGTGGAACAGTATAGGATTAAGGATTTCAAGACAACTTCAAGTCCATATGAGGGGCATTATTTACATTTTGACACCAGCCTCCTTAGGGACTCCAACAAGGTAAACTTCAGTGCCGGTGACTTTTTGGTCCCTTTGAATCAGGACGGTGTGAAGTTTCTGCTGGAAACCTTGGAACCTGAAGCAATAGACTCTTATTTTAATTGGAATTTCTTTGATGCGATCTTAGGACAGAAAGAATACTATTCAGCTTATGTTTTTGAAGATACAGCAGCCAAGCTTCTAAAAGAGAATAAAGATTTAAGATCTGCCTTTGAACGCGAAAAGATGAACAACCCTAAACTTGCTGCAAGTAGTAGTGCGCAGCTGGATTGGATATACAAACATTCACCTTATTATGAAGAGTCACATCTTCTTTATCCCATTTATCGCATCAATTGATGATGGTGGCTTCTTAGATACATGTCTGCATCAGTCAAAAAAATGCTATTTTATAAGTACATCCAATGTAATACCAATGAAAAGTATGACGATCAAATAGGAGAAAAAACCTATTATTGAAGCGGCAAATGCTTTAAAATAGTTGATCTTTTTAGCTTTATCAAAAAACTGTCCTATGGCCCAGGAGTAATATATACAAATTACTAAAGTTGCATATAGGATTAAACTTTGGTGCGTGATACCGTCAATTATTGCAAAAAGTGCATAAATTAACATTGTCATCCCCATAATAAAACATAATAAGATGATGATTTCAAAAAGATTATAACCGTATTTTTTAAAAAATAATTTAGTCCAAAGGGCAATAAAGAACCCCATAATAATGTTAGCATAACCATAATGACCTTGTAGCCATCGAAAGATGTTGGTTGTGATGACGAGTTTGCTTTCAATACCATGGCTGTCGATTGATTGCAAATAGCGCTCTTCAGTATGGAAAAAGTGGGCAATAATAGAATACACTAAAGATGTGACAATAACGAAAATAATAGGTTTGACCAGTCGGCTGCGATTTTCAGAAATGTAGTTTTGCACATTCTTACCTGGAGCTGTCACCAATTCTCGAATGGTATAGAGAATACCGCGTTCAAAGTGAAGCACATGTTCTATTTCGTGGGTGATATAATGAGCGTCTATCCTTTTTAGCGTCGCAGGTTGGCCACAATCGGGACAGAATTTTGATGTAATGCCCGTGCCACAGTTTCTGCATGTTATCATGTTGAAGTGTTTCTTTAAGTAATTAAGGTTTGTTAATCTGTTTCATTCGAAAGTCGCCAAAAGAGTCTTTGCTTACCGATGGTTTTATTGAAGGTATTCGGCAACCTCTACGAGTTTGTATTTGGGGCTCCGTTGCAAAAGTTCACCAAGGAAAGCTGCGTGAGTAGCGCCCGTGATTAGCAAAATTCGATCCTGCCCAGTGACTGGGATCTGATTTAAATTGGAGAATATCCGTAGATTTCTTCGGTAGAATTTACTGGCTTCATCTGCTCCTTCAAAATTACCTTTTGTACTGCTGTAGGTTAAGATATCGGCGTTTACATTGATAAACTTTTGCAAGGTCTCTTTTTGATTAAATACCTTTAATTTTTCTAAAATGGAGAGTTTATCAATATGGGTGAATTCCTGCATAATTTTTCCCATGTAGCTTTTATAGGTTACACTGTCTACCTGATTCTCCAACTCATTTGCAATGTTGTAATTATAAGCAGCAGTTTGTTGTTCATCAATTCCATAAATTTTTTTTACCCCTGCAAGTTTGCCAACTTCATATGCAATTATGGCTATTTCACCACCGAACTTAGCTTTATATCCTTTATCTTTAATAAAAGAGCTGTAATCGCCGTTCAATTCTTCGTTTTTTTTAGGAATGATTTCCACGCAGATGATAGTTGGTTTAAAGTCTGCCAATAGTTTGGCTACTTGGTATGTTTCTTTTCTGTTTTTTTGATCTTTTTCGTCAAATTCCACTTTATGTGCATCAGGCGTATAGCTCATGTGAAATGTCCCAAAATTTAGAACCTCAATTTTCTGCTGTGCATAGCTGTTTCCAAAAAATAAGATCCCGATAGCGATTCCAATATTTCGAATTTGAATAGTGTTAATAAGCATTTGTGTAAGAAGTGGTTTTATGTTTTTTCCGGCTTTTCGTTCAGTTAGCTATATTTCTTAGCTGTTTTGTCCAAAAGTATTACAGTTTGTCCAAATAAAAGCTACACTTGAGTGTAGTTTTAATTAACTTCGACATTTAGAATTTCGTTATGGATTTTAACGCGCTATTTTCACAAAAAAATACTGTTGATCGTCTTTCAGAAAAGGACATCCAGCAGACCCACGGCTATATTGAGCTCGTCAAAGCCTTCTCACGGATTACTTATCAGAGTATTTACCTAATCGATTACCAAGCTAAAAGTTTTGAGTTTGTTTCAGACAACCCGCTGTTTCTAGCTGGTTTAACAGCCAAAGAGGTGATGGAAATGGGCTATGGCTTTTATCAAAAATATGTTCCATCTGATGATTTCCAGATGCTCATTACGATTAACGAAGCGGGGTTTAGCTTTTATGAAAAAATACCCATTGAGGAACGGAAGCTTTATGTTATATCGTATGATTTTCAGATACAAAATGCACACAACAAGTTTATTTTAATTAATCATAAACTGACACCTGTTTTTTTGACAGAAGAGGGGAAAATATGGAAAGCAATTTGTATCGTGTCTTTATCCACTAATATATCTTCAGGTAACGTGACTATCGAAAAGTTGCACTCCAACTTAGTATGGGAATTGGATCTGTTGACTGGGAAATGGAACTCCCAGAAAAAGATTAATCTTACCGAACGTGAAATAGAGATTTTACGTTTTTATCATCGAGGTCTGACCATTCATGAAACTTCGGAGAAAATTTTCGTTTCCATTGATACGGTGAAATTTCATCGGCGAAAATTATTTGAAAAGCTAGGGGTAAGCAACATGAATGAAGCATTGGTTTTTGCATTGAATAATAGGTTATTATAAGGGTAGCCTGAAGGATTCTGAAATGTTCAGAGCAAGCGCCTCCAATGAGGCGCTGCAGCCTATTTTTTTACCAATAATGGCAAATACTTTTCGTAACCCTGTGCTTTCATCTTGTCTTTTGGAATAAATCGAAGTGAAGCACTGTTTATACAATAGCGCAGACCACCTTTATCTGCCGGTCCATCGTTAAAAACGTGGCCAAGGTGTGCATCACCAGTTTTGCTGCGTACTTCCGTTCTGCGCATCCCGTACGAATTGTCGGAGTGTTCTTGAATCAGGCTATCGCTAATCGGTTTGGAAAAACTGGGCCACCCACATCCCGATTCAAATTTATCTGTAGAAACAAATAAGGGTTCTCCGGTTGTGATATCGACATAAATACCTTCCCTAAATTCATCATTATAGGCATTGTCAAACGCGCGCTCCGTTGCACTGTTTTGTGTAACATCGTATTGCAATGGAGTCAACTCTTTCTTCAAGGTCTCCTTATCTGCTTTTTTATACGTGTTTTTAACGTCCGCTTTCGCTTTTTCGGGGTTGGCATTTCGCGCAAGTTTAAATAAATCAGGGCTTATATGGCAATAACCGCCAGGGTTTTTGTCCAGGTATTTTTGATGATAAGCTTCAGCATTATAATAATTCTGTAAAGGTTCTATTTCCACCACGATTTTGCTGTTGTATTGACTTGCTAAAGCAGCTATCTGTTCTTTGATAACAGCGGCATCATCCGCATTGGTATAATAGATTCCTGTACGGTATTGTGTACCGATATCGTTGCCTTGTTTATTTAATGAAGTTGGATCAATTGTTTTGAAGAAAAGGTCTACGAGAAGCTTTAGATCGACAAGCTCCGGGTCGAAGGTTACCTTTACCGTTTCGGCAAAACCTGAGGTTCCTGTCGAAACTTGTGCGTATGAAGGGTGCTGAAGGTTTCCATTGGCATAGCCAACTTCGGTTGCGGTGACCCCGCGGACTTGTTTAAAGAAATGCTCAGTTCCCCAGAAGCATCCTCCGGCAAAATAGACAACATGATCTTTTTGATTTATAGTATTCATAGTATTTTGTATTGACGGTTTTGAATCTTTCCCTTTTTGTGAAAAGCAAACCTTGCTGATCAGAAATAAGCCTGTCGCTATAGCAAGGAGGACGAATAAGTGTTTCATGGTATGAATTGCTACATGAAAGAAACAACATTGTTTCTTTCATGTAAGCCACAAACACCGTACCTTTCTGGATGTTTGTCTTAGAAGATATAAGCAGTTTTGGTTCTTATAGATTCTTTTTACAATTGAAAGACGAAGTAAATCTATGAAAGGCATGTCCTGACAAAAAGACCTTTTAGGAAAGCTTCGCAAGCTGAATGTCTGACAGGGTCGGTCCTATGCTGTTTAGATCCTATGATCAGACCAAATGATAGTTTAATCTATATTGTTTAAGCACTACTATTGTGACTAAGTTAACTGTTTGGGGAAGACTCGTTCGGCTTAAGGCTACACCCTGAGCCTGCCGATTCGAGCGGGCCCGTGTATAGCTGTCTCACCGTGGCGATAATAGCCTGCTTATTGTAGTAATAAAGTTGGTGAAGCTGTTGCTGTGTACCCTGTACTGCAAAAGTATCGGGCAAGCCAAGTCGCTTCAAGGTCGCTGAGTAGCCATGTTCGGTCATAAATTCCAGTACTGCAGTTCCTACTCCACCAGCTATACATCCATCTTCAACAGTGATGATATAGGAATATGATTGGAATACTTCATGTAATAACGCTTCGTCGAGCGGTTTAAAGAACCGTAGATCATAGTGCCCAACCTGCATGCCTTCCCGGAGCAGTTCGTTGCATGCGTCCTGTGCATATTGACCAACGGGCCCAAGAGAGAGTATGGCAATGTCTTGCCCTGAACAAAGCCTTCTTCCTTTTCCAATTTCAAGTCTTATAAATTTGTCTGATTGCTTCTCTCGACCACCTGGGCCTTTTGGGTAGCGGATTGCAAGCGGTCCGTCAAGAGTGATGTCCTGAGCCGTGAACAACAAATTTTTAAAGTCTGTGAGCGTCATGGGCGAAGCGCCTGCGATGTTGGGTATACAGCGAAGAAAAGCAATGTCGAATGCCCCCTGATGGGTGGGGCCATCGGGGCCGACAACGCCGGCCCTGTCGATACAGAACACGACCGGTAATTTCTGTAAAGCGACGTCGTGGATTAGTTGATCATAGGCGCGTTGTAAGAATGTCGAATAGATCACACAGAAAGGAAGTAGCCCATCAGCAGCAAGGCCTGCGGAAAAAGTAATGGCATGCTGCTCGCAGATACCAACATCAAAAACGCGGTTAGGCATCTGCTGTTTCATTGCCGTCAGCCTGCTGCCGGAAAGCATAGCTGGGCTTATAGCGATAATACGGCTATTATGTTGGGCGAGCTGTATCAGCGTTTCGCCCAGCACTTGCTGAAAAGTTTCCTTGTAGAGTTGCGGTAGTTGGTTTTCTAACCGTATACCTGTCAGTTTGTCGAATTTCCCTGTGGCATGCCATTCCGCCTTGTTTAACATGGCTGGTGTAAAACCTTTTCCTTTTTGTGTTACACAATGCACTATTTTGGGCCCGGGGATATGCTTCAACTGTTCAAATATTTTGATAAGCTTGTGGAGGTTATGACCATCCACTGGTCCAAAATAACGTATTCCTAAGGCCTCGAAAATATTGCTCGAAGCAAATAGCCCTGTTTTTATCAATTTCTCTATTTTTCTAATTGCAGCAATTGACCATTGTGTCCGATCTTTATGGGATGACAGCAGCTTTTTGATCTGTGATTTGAACTGATTATAGGCTTGCCCCGAGGTCAGGTCGGTCAGATAGTTTTGTAGGGCTCCCGTACCGGCATCAATAGACATATCGTTATCATTTAATATAATCAATAGGTTAGGCTGTTCGAAACCTATATTATTTTAAAGCTTCGAATGCTAGACCGGCAGTCATGGCGCCGTCGCCGATAACAGCGATGTGTTGACGGCTGTTATCACCCTTATACCTGGCTGCGCAGGCCATACCCAGAATTGCTGATAGGGATGTGGAAGAATGACCTGTACCAAAGGCGTCAAAGTTATTTTCTTCCATAACAGGAAATCCGCTTATGCCGCCTAGAAGTCTGTTCGAATGGAAGCGAGCCGCTCTCCCTGTGAGTAGTTTATGGATATAAGCCTGATGACCAACGTCCCAGATCAATTTATCCTTAGGGGTGTTAAATACATAATGAACTGCTATAGTAAGTTCTACAACACCAAGGCTTGAACTAAAATGACCGCCATGTGTAGCAATATGGTCAATGAGGAAGTTTCTTAGTTCCTGACTTAATTCGGGTAATACCTCCTGTGGAAGAGCACGTAATTCGCTAGGGCTATTGATTTGATAATTACCTGTCATTTCTTTTTTAGACAAATTTAGATTGATTAGATTTGCGATACAGGTACAGTATAGGTAAAAGTGATCAATACAGATGAAGAGCTATAAATTTGAAATTTTTACACAAGCAATTGAGAAAAATATAAAATCAGGAGTCTATAAACCGGGGCAAAAGCTGCCTTCAGTACGCGAGTTTAAAGATTACTACGGTTTAAGTATGAGTACTGTTCAGTCAGGTTATGAGTATCTTATGATTATTGGTTTGGTGGAGAGCGTTCCGAAATCTGGCTACTATGTCAGTGCGAAGAATGAAATGCTGGCAGAACCGGAAGGGCGTCGACGTCCACCGGTAGTAAGGGATGCTGTCTTTGAGCAAGGGCTTGGTCTGACAACAGCGTCACCTGTGGGGCGGGGTTTTTCGGAATTTAATGTTGCTGCCCCAGGGGACCTTCTTGTTCCGCAAAAACTTTTACTTCGGACCATGCAGCGGGTCATTCGGGAACAAGGGGCAGGGTTACTACGCTATTATCCATCTAACGGTTCGGTACAATTGAAGGACAATATTATCAGGCGTGCGGCCTCCTATCAGACCTTACTGCATGCAGATGAACTGCTGATCACAGATGGCGCCCTGCAGGCTTTGTATATCGCCTTGGCTGCTGCATGTGAAGCCGGAGATATTGTTGCTGTGGAAAGTCCGTGCGTATTTTCTGTATTGGAGGTCATTCGGGTGCTCAAGCTGCGCGTTATTGAAATTCCTGTTCTTACTAAAGATGGTTTTGATATAGACTTTTTTAGACAAGCGTGTCAAGGAAGTGCTGTAAAAGCAGTCGTCCTAACACCGAATTTTCATAATCCAACAGGTATTTTGCTCTCAGATGAACAGAAAATTGCTTTATTGGCGATTGCTCATAAATATCATGTTGCTGTAATCGAGAACGATATCTATGGAGACCTGAACTTTCAGGGGAGCAGACCATCCACACTAAAACAATTTGATGAAAGCGGATTGGTCATGACGTATTCATCGTATTCAAAAACCCTGGCACCTGGAATTCGGCTGGGTTGGTTAAGCACAGGGCGATTTCTGAAAGATGCTGAACAGATCAAGTTTGCATTGGGCAGTACAGTTTCTCCTCTGAATCAGGAGACCGTAAACCGTTTGATCGGTAGCAGCAGTTACGATCGGCATATTCGTTCACTGAAGATGCAACTGGCAAAAAATGCCTATCTGGCCACCAACCTAATCGCTTCCAGTTTTCCTGAAAAAACCAAAGTGATCACACCTGCAGGTGGGTATAATCTTTGGGTTAAAATGCCTGAAAGTACAGATATGGCGGATTTTTACGCGCAGTGTAAAAAAATTGGTGCAAGATTTACGCCGGGCTATACGTTCTCTTTTGCGAATACTTTTGAACATTATTTTAGGTTGGTCATCGCGGACAAGTTTTCTGCTAAACGAATAGAAGCGATCCAGCATATAGGTCGTTATTTATGTGGGAGCCTGTACTGATGCTAAATGAACAATGTGTATCGAATAATAGCAAGTGATAGCATGTACATTTGTGTATTTAATAGTAGATGCACATATGAATATAGTCACAAAATTTACGGTAGCAACAGAGCAGGGAATTGAAGCGTTGTCAATGCTCACCAAAACTCTAGCCCTAGAAAAATTCGGCAGCTTAGTGGAGCCAGCTGAACTAGACAATTACATTGCTGATAGTTTTAATTCCAAAACACTTGTCAACGAAATAAACAGTATGTCAAATCAATGGCTGGTAGTATATGCTAACGATCAGCCGATGGGTTATGCCAGAATAACCTCGAAAGGGCAGAAGCCGGATGGCTTGGCAGGTAAACGTGTGATTCGAATCGCGGATTTCGGTGTCTGCCAGCATGAGGCTTTGCAGCAAATGGAGGTATCATTAATGGACAAATGTCTTGCCGTATGCAGTACCTACGACGTGATTTGGATCAATGAACCCTTAAGAAGTTCGTTGATCGGACTTTTTGAACAGAATGGATTTGTAAAACAACCAGGTATTAGCAGACTCGATGGATTGAACTTGGAATCAGTAGTATATCTCAAGGAGACTTTGTAGTTCAAAGAGTCTTTATATTGATGTATAAACACAGCATAGTCTATGTTGAGCAAAAAAGTACACATATTAAGTGTGCTTTTTTTTGTTTAATGATAGATATTTTAGTGATATAATGTATTTTTAGGGATTTAAAAGAAGATGTTTGTCAAATTCTAATAATCTCTTTTTAACTAAAAAATATCATTTATAACCGTTTTCACAAGTGTTTAATGAAGAAAATATCTATAACGTTTCTATATCTTTTGCTCAGTGCATTAGCGCTTGGACAAGAATCTAAGGAGACAAAGCCAGACAGTATCGTTCAATATTTTAGTGAAATTAAAACTGCAACTAAAATTGGTTATTCGTTATGGAATAGGGATTTATATGGTGATATTATTTTGGTGGAGCCTCAGACACGACAGCTATTTAGTAATAACTTTGGTGCCGATAGTTCGTTTGTGCAATATAAAAATAGCTATATTGGTAAATTGCCCGACAGTGTAAATATTGCCAATACGTCTTTAACGTGGAATGGCCGCACTTGGGCGATGATTATGTTGCCTTTATCTAAAGATTATTATGCACGGATCAATTTGTTGGCTCATGAATTGTTTCATTCCGCACAATCGGCTTTGGGCTTCGTTCAAAATAACAGCGAAAGTACCCATCTGGATCAAGAGAATGGACGGATATACTTACGTTTTGAATTGGAGGCGCTTAAAAAGGCGGTTTGTTCAGACGCGCAAGATGAACAACGAATGCACTTGAAGGATGCTTTGATTTTTCGGAAGTATCGAAATTCACTTTTTCCAGGCTCTGCCCATATTGAAAATCAATTGGAACTTAATGAAGGGATTGCAGAGTATACCGGAGTAATGATCAGTGGGAGAGATAAAGAAAAAACAAAAAAACATTTCATTGATGTAATAGACAGATTTTTCAAGAACCCCACTTATGTAAGGTCTTTTGCCTACAATACCACGCCCATCTATGGATATATAATGAGTTTAAAGGATCCGCTTTGGAATCAAAAGATTTCAGTAAATACAGATTTAACTGTATTCTTTATGCGCGAATTGAACATTGAACTTCCGAAAGATCTTGCAGCAACAGTAAAAGCCATTACAGCGGAGTATAATGGAAAACAGATATTCACAGAAGAACAATTACGAGCGGAAAAAATAAAACAGCAAATTGCATTGTACCGTTCCTTGTTTGTGGACCAGCCTCATATGACCATTAAATTTGAGAAAATGAATGTGTCTTTTGATCCGAGAAATATCCTCCCAATCGCGGATTTGGGAACTGTTTATCCAACCATAAGGATCACCGATAACTGGGGGATTCTAGATGTCAAAAGTGGGGCGCTCATGGCGCCCAATTGGGATAAAATAACCGTTAGTAGGCCTACTAAAATCGAAGGACAGCGAATAGAGGGTGAGGGTTGGGTGATGAAACTCAAAGATCAGTATACTGTTCAAAAGGACGAATCGCTGAATAATTACAAGCTTATCAAAAAGCAGTAGCTGCACTATCTTGATTTTTATTCACTGTGCAGCCTTATTGAATCAATATTAAATGTTGGTAAATGCATGAGTATCATGAAACATCGTAAAAAGGTTTACCTAAAGATATTCAATTTTTAACCATCGAAATGAGAGATAGTCGCTGGACAAGTCTAAATATAATCCAATGCGTTTAATGCTCTAAATTTTCGCGGACTAAGACCAGTATGCTTTTTTATAAACCGTGTTAATGATGCTGATGAACTAAAACCATAATACGAAGTCAACTCTTTAATCGGAATCTCCGTAGAAGCTAGTTTTTTGGCAATCTCACTTGCAACAATTTCCTTGACGATCGTGCTGGGTGAAGTTTCATTACTTGAAAGCGTCAATCGATGTAACGCTATTCTTGATATATTGAGCTTTTTCAAGTAGAATTGGAGATCCCAGTGATTCTGAGGATACTGGTGAATAAGGTTTTTAAATTCTACTAGAATGGGGTGTTCTGCTAGCAATGCTGAATTTTGATCCAATTGATTTAACGTTTCGTTTTGTTCCTTTATGTTGTTTTTCATGTTTTAAGATAATCGCTCGTTATTGCCGCACTATAGTGTCTAGGGCTATAGTTTAGGTTAAGTGTTCCATCAATCTTGTTTGATTGCAAGCAAAATTAGCGTATTAATTTCATAGTGTACTTTTCGAATTTAACGATTCGCTTTTTAAAATTATAATTTTTTATCACCGATTGTGGTAAAACCAACCTGCAGAAGACTATCACTGGAAAAATAGGCGGATGAATAAAAACCTGATTCCAATAACAGAGAAATCGCCTTTTTTATTTTAATTTTTGACTGCTGTTTTTTATGATTTTATTTTTCGTTATTCTTTGTATTGTAGGTGTTTATGTTTGTTATCTGTATTAAAAGTTGATTATGGAAACAGGTGTGTTATAACTTTTGGTTATACTGTTTTTTTTGGAGTTTTTCGACTTCACGTAATGATTATTCTGCATAAAGAGAATGATATATAATGTTATTGATGGTAACAGTTGTGATGATCATGTGCTGCCATGTTAGTCCTTTATGATGTGGTGTTCGAGGGAATAACGTTGGGGTTGTGTAATTAGTTTGAATAACATCTAGCTTCTATAGCAGTAGAGAATAGAGGTGTTACTCGTTTCTTGTCATTTTTTTAAAACAGATTTTCTTTATAATTATTTGAAATTTATCAAAGCGAAAAGGTTTTCGTTGATTGTGCAAACGTTTGATGTGGAGTGGTTGATTATTTTTCCGTACAATATATTATATCTTGCTTTTAGATTATGAACTAAAATACTTTGCTGAAGGTGAAGTGAATTCTTTGCAGGGATCATCTGGTTTTCAGGTTTCGATGAACCATAAATCGATTAGAAAAATAAAAACTTCGAAACAGCCGCTGAGGCTTTGAAGGGTGATCGGAAAGAAGTGTTGACAATTAATACAAATTATAAACTTTATTTAAAAATTATGAGAAAGACCGTGTTTTCCTTAATCACGATTTTAGTGATCGCTATGACCACTTCCTGCCGGAAGGATGGTAGCTTAATGTACACTTTACTGAACGATTCCAGCGCAGAATCCTTAGCAATAGCGGATTCGGTCCAACGATTTAAAGTAAGTCCTTCGGCTGCAACTGAGGTTGATAGACTTCAGTTTCGCGCAAATCATAATGAGATGCAAATGACCGGATTTTATGTAGCGCCAAACAGTACTATAACGATAAAAGTAAAAGTCAACTCGGGGACGACAGCAGCACGCTTGGCGATCGGGACGCCTTTTAGAGACAATATTCGACCAGTACGGCAGTATTTTAATCTCCAAGCAGGTACGCAAACGTTCACAGTGGATCAATACGGGGGCTTGGTTTATGTGATTTATACAGCTGATAATTACACAACAACTGGAGAAATAGAGCTTTCTTTTGGCAATGGCTTTATCCCGGTACCTTACTTTCAAAAGGGAATTACCACCCATGAGCAATGGGTAGCTACATTGGATTCGTTGAAAAATACCGTGCCGGATGTCGTCTTCTCGTCAGATCACACCATTATGGTAACCAAAATTGCCGATGCGATGCTGTATAAGAACGAAGATCAACAGCTTATTGTGGATAGACTGGATTCAATTATTGGTTTTTCCAATCGGATCAGTGGTTTGAATGGTACGAGTGGAGTCCATGCCATACCATATAATAAACACCTGATTACCGTGAGAGATTCGAGTGCAGGTGGTTATATGGCTGCTGGTATTTCTATTTATTTCACAGATGCTTTATCTTATCGTATGTTGCAACCAAAATACCTGTCCAATACAAATGGATGGGGAATATGGCATGAAGTAGGGCATACCTATCAACAAAAAGCTTGGACCTGGGGCAATCTGACAGAAACAACCGTGAATGTCTATTCTCTAGCCAGTGAAAGGGGATTTGGATTGCCGGTAAGCCGGGTGACTGCCAATAATTCCTGGCCTAAATTGACGACTTACTTTCAGAAAAACATCGCGGACCGCAACTTTAATTCAGGAGATAATGATTTGAAAATGATTATGTTTCATCAGCTTTGGCTAGGGTTTGGTGATGATTTCTACATCAAACTTAGCAAAACTACCCGCGAGAACAGACCCACAGTTTCAACAGACGCAGAGAAAATGCGCTATTTTATGCTGTCGGCATGTCAGATTGGACAAAAAGATCTTTCGGATTTTTTTAGAAAATGGGGTTTTAAAGTCGATGAATCTGTCTATACGGCGATCAGTAATCTGAATTTGCCGGCTCCTACACAAGATTTAACCGCTTTAAGAGATTAAACTATCTTGCGTACTGTGACGTTGAATCTTTTAGAACAGATGTTAGGAAGTATGTACCTTATTGATGATAAAAAAATTAATCGTTGTTTTACAATAAAAACATTGAAAAGTATTATCTTTAGTATGGAAGTTAATTCCGATAACCACATATTTATTTAATTAATTGAGAAAATGGGTAAATTTGAAGTAAAAACACGGAAAAATGGAGAATTCCAGTTTAATCTAAAAGCTGGAAACGGACAGGTGATTTTAAGCAGTGAAGGCTATACAACTAAAGCAAACTGCTTAAATGGCGTTGAATCTGTAAAAAAGAACGCTCAGGACGATAACAAATTTGATCGTAAAACTTCTACGAACGGTAAGCACTACTTCAACCTCAAGGCTACCAATGGCCAAATTATTGGAACCAGCGAGATGTATGAAAGCGCAAGTGGTATGGAAAATGGCATTGAATCTGTCAAGAAGAATGCGCCTGATGCGACGGTTGAGGAGACAGCCTAAGTCTATTTTCAAATGCCGGACTACTACATGTAAGTGTAAGCAGTCTATCAATAAGCACGTAGGATTTGATAGTAAAGAGCCGGGTAAAAACCGGCTCTTTTGCGTTTATTTTTCTGTTGTCGGGAGTGGGATGGAAAACCAGAAACTACTGCCCAAACCCACGATGCTATCAACTCCTATCTGACCCCCGTGTTTTTTGATTATTTCAGCGGAAATATAGAGCCCCAGTCCAAGCCCCGAGTAAGATTTACCTTCGTGATTAGCTCTATAATATCGATCAAAAATAAATGGCTGTACTGCCGGATTAATACCTTCACCTTGATCTTTGACGGTTATTTTGATACGATCTTGCAGTTGTTCAACCGTAATATTGATTTCTCTCGATTCTGGGGCATATTTAACGGCATTGTTGACAAAATTGACAAGGACTTGTTCCAGACGTTGTTCGTCGGCAAAGATATCTGCATCGAGATCGCCGGTAATATTAACTTGATGGTTGCCTTGGGATATGATATTGTGACAACTGGAGGTAAGTATCTTTGATGCCTTGAAGGTTGTTTTTTCGAGATGAAGCTGCCCTTCACTGATTCGATGCATATTGAGCAGGTCGTCAACAAGTGTAACGATCTTTTTGATATTGACAGCAGACTGATCAATAAGTCTTGAAATGATGTCACTTCCAGTTTTGTCCTTGAATCGTTCCAGCAGTTGAATCGTTCCCTTTAATCCGGTGACGGGCGTTTTTAGTTCATGGCTGGCAATGCCCAGAAAATCATCTTTTTGAGATTCATAATTCTTCCGTTTTGTGATATCCGCCACTACACCAATGAGGTGAGTCGCATTACCTTCTGCATCGTATTTGGGAAGACCCGACGCATTGATCCAATGCAACGATCCATCAGGCCAACGGATGAGATATTCAGCGTGATAAGTGGTCTTGTTCTGGATAGCATCCTGAACTTTTTGATAGACCATTTCGCGGTGCTCCGGGACGATGCTTTGCATGAGGACATCATAGTCAAAGCGATCGTTTTTAGTGAGGCCAAAATTGAGTTTACAGGTTTCCGAGCAGTCCATTTTACCTGTTCTTATATCACGATTGTAAGAACCGAGTTCACCAGCTTTTAGTGCAATTTCCAGCTGATAGTTGAGGGCTTCAAGGTGTTCGTTTCTTTTGATACGCTCCGTAACCTCATTGGCGATGACAATAATAGACTCAGTTTCGCCTTCATCATTCTTCAACGGCTCATAGGTGAAATCAAAATAATGATCGCCCAATACTCCCATAGACTCAAGTCTTGCGTAGGCAGTGTCTCCAATATAATTTTGGCCAGTAGTAAAGACATCATCCAATATCCCCAAATAAGGCTGTCCCTGTAATTCGGGAAGCGCCTGTCCAAGTGGTTTGCCAAGAATGATTTCTGTTTTGTGCCAGAGTTTGAGCATCATATCGTTGGCAACTTCAATGACTAATTCACGACCTGTTAAAATCGCAAAGGCTATTGGGGCCTTATCTATAAAGGATCTGAATCGACGTTCACTTTTTTTGAGGTTTTTGTTGAGCAGCACTGTCAAATCATAGGATTTGTTGAGCTGGCTATTGGTACGATAAAGTTCATCATTGGCAAGTTCCATCTCGTCATTAAGCTCGAGCAGCCGTTGTTGCATGGTTGCCATAGTAATATTGACACCCTCAAGCTCATCAATTTTATCTATGGAAGAACTTCGAAGCTCGATTTGATCCATTGCGGTTCGAGCAAGACCTTCTAATATCTGTCGATCAGCCGCAGTGAAAGCGCGTGGATGTTTGTCGATGACGCACAGTGAACCGATCATAAAACCATCATGCGTAATAAGTGGTGCACCTGCGTAAAACCGTAGTCCAAAATCACCAATTACATTTGGATTGGTCAGTAGGATATCTTCTTTCAGTGTATCTTCAAAGACCGTTACTTTCTTGTCCAGAATAGCTAGACTACACAAGCTTTGCCCTCGATTCGTTTCCTTTGTGGTGCCCATGCCAATATTTGCTTTGAAATAGACAGATTCTGCATCCACCAGTGAGAGCAATGCAATAGGGGCATTGAAGATTTGTGTGGCTAATTTTGCAATTCCATCAAAACTGGCTTCAGAAGGGGTTCCAGTTATTTTATAGCGTCTGAGGGCATTCAGTCTGTCATGTTCATTTTCAGGCATTATATCCATTCCAAACGTATTCTCTATCATAGTGACCGTGTAATTCTTTTCATAAAGATATAGTTTTAATTACAAAAGCGGAGATGCAATTTTTTTTCTCTTCATCGGCAATTCAAAGATTCCCTGAAATGGTTGGTATACCGCAGGATTAACATGCTCCAAGGCTAATAATCAGCATTAAAGATCGAATAGTGTTGGGGTCTGATCGTGTTGTTCAAGGTCCAGCAGGATAGACTTATTGCGAATGCCCCCGGCAAAGCCAACAAGCTTGCCCGAGGTACCAACTATCCTATGGCAGGGGGCAATAATGGCTATAGGATTTTTATTCAACGCGCCACCAACGGCCCGGACGGCTTTGCTGTCGCCAAGTTGCTGCGCCAGTTGACCGTAAGTCCTGGTTGTACCATAGGGAACACCTAAAAGCACTTCCCAGACCCTGATCTGAAAGGCAGTTCCCTGAAAATCAAGCGGAATATCAAATATCTTTCTTTTTTTTGCAAAGTACTCATTCAGCTGCAGTTCTGTCTGTATTAAAACTGGAGCTTGTTCATTGTAGGTTGCTGTAGGAAGTTTTGTGCGGATATAATCCTTGTCCGCCCAAACTAAACCTGAAAGTCCCTTTTCGGTAGCGATTAAGTGTATAGGACCAACTGGTGTGTCGATGATTTTATATACATAATTGGCATTTACTTCCATATTTCCTTTGCGTCAATGTGTATTAGGGGTAAATCTACAAAAATGAACCTATATTGATGAAGCACACAAAGTTTTTTCTACAGTAAATAATCTCATCAAAAATTTTCTAAACCTATATTTGGGTTAACAGCATGTAGGCACTTCGATCTTGGTTTGCTGCTTATGGTTGGGGCAGGATGGCAATCCAACTGTAAAAACGGATCCCTTATTGGGTGTACTTTGGATGTTCACAACACCTTTGTTTCGTTCAATAAGATCCTTGCATAAGACTAGGCCCACACCCGATCCGGGCTCGTCTTCAGTGCCAAAGGACTTTTGCTGAATTTCATTAAAAAGTGCGGCAGACTTCGAAGGGTTAATCCCTATTCCTTCATCCTGAATATGAATATGTGTATAGGTTTCATCGATGCTGGTGTAGATGTTGATATTCCCATTCACATAGCTGAATTTGATCGCATTGCTAATCAAGTTGCGTAAAATAATGATGGTATGATCCCGATTGGCAATTATCTGCGTATTGTTGGGTATATTAATATTGATTTTTAGTTTTTTAGATTGTGTATTCTCATTGAAAACTTTAATAATTTGTTGTATTATAGGTTTGATTAATTGGGGTGATGCTTTGGTATTCATACCTTGCATACTGCTGCTACCCCATTGTAGCAAATCATCCAAAGCTTGGTTCTGCTGCGTAATCTGCTGATAGATCTGTTGGATATATTCCTGGGATGCCGTACTATCGAGCATCTGATTACGAAACATAAATACCAGTGCTTCCAGGTTGGCAAAAGGACTTTTGATGTCGTGCGCGATAATAGAAAAAATTTTTTCTTTGTCCCGATTCATGGATTCTAAGTTGAGGCGTTGCTGCTCAATTTTTTTCATATTCTTATAGATGATATCAAGAAAAAAGTTGACCGCAACGACCATAAAAGCCAGCGCATTGATAATATTGAAAACAGATCTGGATCGTGGAACTTGCTGGCTCAGGGGAAGTATATCAGGAAGCAAATATAACAGTAAAATCAGGAAAGCTACCGTAATACAAAGGACTATATGGATCTTTCGGTTGTCATACATCAACATCGAGACAATCAATGTACACAATAAAAAATATTCGCCGCCATTTTTGTAAAGTAGTGCCCCAGCGAAGAAAAACACAGAATTACTTATCAATAGAGTTGCCTTAGCGATATTGTGTTTCCCATAATATTGAAGCAGAAGGACCGTAAACGAACATATAGAATTGGAGAAATTAATCGCCGATAAAACATAGCGGTGGTCGATAAGATTGAGGATTGAAAAGAAAATTGTCGGAAATAAACATAACAATGCAATCAAATTTATCATGTGCACACGTTTGAAATCGATGTATGACATGCCCGGATGTGCACCAATATGGGAAAATAGTTTCCAATATTTACGAAAATGATTCATAGAGACGTGTCTGATTTTGCTTACAATTTCTAAACACTCAAAATTAGCCATAAATCAGGAGTCCAACAATGATTTTTCTTGAAAGCAGAATAAGATTGACAAAATTTGCCATCAAAGGAAGATAAAAGAGCTAGGTCGCTCGATTAATTTGGAAAAAATAGACGGATTTCGGTCCCTTGGTTCTCCTTACTGAAGATGGCCATCTGCGCTTTGAGTCTTTCAAGGATTTCCTGAACGATAAACAGCCCAATGCCTTTTCCCTGGTAATCCGTTGAATTTGAACCACGGAGTCTTTCCATGCGTATATTTTCGAGTTCATGCTGCGGAATACCGATACCATTGTCTTTGATGATATATAATACACCGTTCGTTACTTTTTCACTATAGATATGCACCGCTGCTTTCTTATTGGCCGAAGAGTATTTGACCGCATTGTTGATCAAGTTTGTAAAGATTTGGTAGATTGCATCTTGATCACTGTTTACTGGAAAAAGGTCACCAAAGATAAGTTCAGTATGTGGGCTACGGTATAGTAATTTCGCTTCCCGGCACCAATTGGGCAATGTATGATCTAAACGAAGAGCTTGTTTCCGTAGTCTATTAATTGGAGCAAGAGTCAGTTCGACCGTTTTGTCGATAATATCAGCAATGTTTTCAAGTGATTGATCAATGACATCATACAATTCGAGCCGTCTATTGGACTGCATATCCAAATGTTCTTTTAGTACACCTATACCCAATTTAGCAAGAGCCAAAGGATTTTTAGCATCATGTGATAGCGTATAGGATATCATGCGCAGGTTGGTTGCGGGATTGATTGTTATATTTTCTTGATCATCAGGTTTCTCTTCGTGTATCTTATGCGTGACATCTGTAGCTGTGTGGAGGATGGAATAAGTTCGGCCACGCTTATCAAAGAGGGGCTTATATTCAAAATCAAAATAACGTTTGATCTTGAAATCACGGTCAATGATCGTTGCAGGGGTTTCAAATGCCTTGTAGGTGACACCGCTCTCCCAGACATTACGGAGTATATCTGTAAATCCTTCTTGGGTAAAAACCGGAAAAACCTCCCCAAAGGAATGTCCAAATATTTCGTTTTTTGTACGCCACATATTTAGCATTCGCGAGTTGGCGAATGCAATATTGAGGTTTGAATTATCATAAATGGCAGTTGCAATCGGCATCTGATTTAATGCTTCAAAAAAAATCGGAATATCCTTTTGAGGTTTTTGCATATTGGGTATTTAATGATCATCTGCTTACCGCAGTGCGACCGTAAAATTAATCAAAAAATTAATCAAAAATCAAGCCAATAGCGATGGTTTTTAATGTTTCTTGGGAAAAATCTGGCCAATCGGTGGGCGTGGAAATAGCGCAATAAAAACACACTAAATTATTATTATATTTAATAAACTTCAAAGGAAATGTAAGTTAACAATAGACAGGGATTTGTAATCATACCAATTATGGATAAGTATTTGGAAATTAGGAAATATGATGTTCAGGATAGAAATAAGCTGATCGATATTCTTCATTTGAATATACCGAAGTACTTTGCACAGAGCGAGGTTGCCGATTTCACAGAATATCTTGACCAGGAAACGGAGACGTATTTTGTTGCACTGGTTAACGGGCAAATTATTGGTGGCGGTGGAGTAGGTTTTTCTGATGATGAGCGCACAGGATTTTTGAGCTGGAGTTTTTTAAATCCAAAATATCACGGATTTGGTTTTGGAAAAAACCTATTGCATCACCGTATTGACTTTCTGTATACCCATCATCAGGTTGAAAAGATCGAAGTCGGTACCTCTCAATTCACGTTCGGATTTTATAAGAAAAATGGTTTTGTATTAAGGGAAATCCATAAAGACTATTGGGCTGAAGGCTTTGATTTATATGATATGGTCCATACAAGAGAATAGACAATACCATTAACACTGATTCGATGAAAAGCTGATGAATAAAGTGTAGCTCATTGATTGAATGAGACCAAGTTTTCCTTGATTTGATTCAGGTGGTGTAAGGGATGATAGCTCATCAGAAAAAACATTTCGCGTATACTGAGTTTGCCGAGCAGAGGATGTGGTAAAACCAGGCTATCGAGCTCCTCTTCATTGTACAGTACAAATAGCTGATTGATTGTAGCCAATACTTCTTCCAGTTGCGCAATCAGACCCTCTTTCTGTGCGGGCAGGATTTCTTCAGGCAAAAATTGACTTGGGGCCTGCCGGCTTGTTTTGAGATAATTGTTACGCACCGTGTCGTAGTCCCAGGTTGCACGTTGGAGGGATCCGAATTTTTGGGCTATATAATCTTTTGATTGAAGTACCTTTGGAAAGGGTAGAAGCGTTAAGAGAATATGTTTTAGCTGTTGACCAGCCGTCCATTTTTCATGATTACGATATGAAAAATGAGGCTCAGGTAATGCCTGGATATAGGCAATAACCGTATAGTGGTTGTCAGAAAAAGTTTTGATCAGTTCTTCTCTATTCATCCTAATTTTAGTGATAAGTGATTATTTCGATCGTTTTTTCTAGCTTATTGATAAGTCTAAGTCAGCATGATCTACTAAAAATATAAAATTATTTGCTAACCTCAATTATGAATCTCACTTATTCGGTGTTGATCAAAGCTAGAAAAGGCCGATATTATTTGCGATATCGGCCCTATATTCTATCGATCTAAATTTTAATATGCACCAAAATCTGCAAGATGAGAATAGAAGAAATCACCCCAAGAACTTGTCGATTCTATTTTAAGGTATTGGGTGCTAATGGATGTATTAAGATCGACATTGATCCAGGAGCCAGCGACTTTGCTCAACTGCGTCGTTTTAATCAACGTCCAGCTTATACCATTTGTACTTGAGTAAATATTGACATTTTTCATCGCTCCATTTAAATTGTCGCGGTTACGGAAAGCAACTCCTTTTACAGTAAGTAATGCGCCCATATTGACGGAGAAGAAATGTGGCTGCGGAGTTTGAGTGGACGACCAGGGAGTATGCCAGACTGTACTTCTATTCATATCCAATACATTGCTTGCCGGTGATCCAGACTCATTACTATCGCTAGCTACAATTGACCAACCTGTGGTCGGTAACAATTTATAGGTCACAACCTTGGATAAATCGGGGATATTGTTAACGAAGTTATAAGCGTATCCTAAGGTAGTACGGCTTCCATTGACATGGAGAAATCCTATTCTCATTTCGTAATTTCCTGTCAGATCATAAAAATCAGCTAATGGGCACTCAAATCGAAAACTATCCTGGCCTATTATTTTTGTAGCCCATTGTACGGCATCATAATCGTTATTCACTCCAAAAGGCTCCCTATCATGCCAAACAACAATGTCATTGACTGGTTTTGTTGTTGTAAATTTCCCCGAAACGATAATCTTATTGTTCACAAAGCTTGATGACAGGGATGTTATTTCTGCAGATGCAGAAGCATACCAGTCACTTCTTGCTACAGGACTGAATACTTGGCTATTGTTAAATGTTGCCGCCGTGGTACCGGTCAAAGAGGTTGTAGATATTCCGTAGGTTGAATTGCCTGAGCCCATTAATGCGGTACCTAAAGTTGGCGCGAGCGTTTTGTTCATTCTGTTGTGGCTGGCATTTAATCCATGGCCCAGTTCGTGAATCATTCCACCTATCCATACAGTTGCTTTCCATCCAATATCACCGCCTATTCCTAAGTTTTTAGCGTCCAGATTTACATAATCTAACGCATAGCAGCTGGTACCTGTACCATAGAATGGAGGGCCTCCCGGATTAGCTGGATCTGTATTGTAGGTTGGAATTATGATTAGATTGTGCTCGCTTTTTTTTCCTGACGGATTTTGATTAAAATAGCTGTCCACTTCCGCCTTCACAGCGCCGCTGCCCCCTGAGTACGGATAAGTAGCTTTACCATATTTTCCAGCGATGTAATGAATATTAATCAGGCTGTCATTGAACAGATCTAATCCGAAGGATTTTCTGCCGAACCCTTCGCGATCCATATTATTTGCAAACATATTTTGGGCGTCCAAAAGGATCTTGCTAAGACGCTTTCTGAAGTTGGGAATGGAATCAACATCATTTGGAACAAAATAGATGACGTTCAGCTTGTAGGGATTACTGTTCCATTCATTTGTTACCGAGCTAGTTGATGTTTTTGCTTTTAGAGTTTCGACACTTTCTTCGGTATTTACCAAGGTCTTGTTACAGGAGGCAGCCCCTAAAGCGAGGGTTGCAAGCATTAGATTTAAAAGTTTTCTCATAATGGTTTATATTGTGTATCAATAAATATAAATAAGGCATCTTTTATTGGTGTGTAAAAAAATAAACTTTTATCATAATTAGTTTAGTCAATCGATTGATTAATCAACTTTGAAAAATGTTTTGTAACATTTTAATTTATTTGAGCATGAAATGATTAAGCATTAATAATGGCTGGACAAAATTTAACCGACTTCTTATTTGGTTTTCATCCAGGTCTTATTACATTTGATTGTATGAATATTTAAATCGTATGGAAAAAATTAAAAACCTGATATTATTGTTGGGCGCACCCAATGATGAGCAGGGGAATCTCAGCGTTATGGCATTAGATAGAAATGAATGTGCCTATAATTTCTATTGTCATAATGAAGGGACTACAATTTTATGTACCGGCGGCATGGGTGAACATTTCAATCGGACAGAAAAGCCGCATGGCGCTTATGCTCAAGCATATCTTATGGAAAGAGGTGTCGCAGAGAGAGATTTACTTCCATGTGTACTATCCACAAATACTTACGAAGATTTTATGCTATCAAAAGAGATCATCAAAAAGATCTCTCCAGATCTCTTCATCGTGATTACCTCTGATTTTCACATGAAGCGAGCGAAATTATTGCAAGAAAAACACATTGACTACCCAAATGTACTGTTTATTGCTGCAAAGTCGACTGTTAGTCCCGACGAGCTTAATTTATTGTTACGGCATGAGCAACAAGCTATCCAGAGAATACTGGAACGTTAAACAGGTGTATTGAACAGCACTATTTTTAGCGGTTGCCCCTTATGCCGGCAACTTTTTTATACATTAACCCAGTTTCTTTCTGAGCCATTTGCGGACAGGTTCGTCATACCATTTCAAGCTGACATAGGCTAGTGCAATACTCGCCACCAAAATCAATAGGGCATAAGGCAAAGCTTTTATAAGCGTCATATCCTTATTGTTGCTGATCCAGGCAACATAAAAATAGACGAAAGGGTAGTGTACGAGGTATAGCGGGTACGAGATGTCACCCAGAAATTTACAGAGCTTATTTTCTAATCTGCTGCTTGATATGCTGCCTGTCCCCAGGTAAACAATCAGGGGGAATACAATGATAATACATACCGACTCATATATCCCGTTCATCCAGAGCTGTTCTGCTCCACCTATACGAGGCATATACAACACAATGGCGATTAAAATACTACAGTATAAAAAAGCATGTCGGATACGGCTCGGGCTCGTTATTCTGGATAGCAGGAGTCCCGCAAAAAAAGGGTACATGGTGCGGGTGATTCCTATGCGCACTTGTTCAGCATTTAATGTCCAGCCACCGCTAACATCTCCAGTAGGACTTGTGATCGCCAAATGGGCGAGTGCCACAGCCGCAATAAAGACCAAAATGCTTAACGCTGTTTTGGATAGTTTGCGAATACCGATGGCATATAGCATATTGGCAATATATTCAAAAAACAATGACCAGCCGACACTATTGAGCGGATGCATTTCCTGCCAGCCACGAATATCCAAAGAGAGGGGAACGGGAAGAATCGTATAACCAATGAGCATTACCAAAAGCATTTTCCAGAGCGGAACGGTGTGAATAAGTGGCCAGATTGTAGAATCTGTAAAATAAAAGCCTATTGCGCCAAGAGTCATACCTAATATAACCATCGGCTGAAGGCGTTCAATACGGCGTTTAAAGAAGGTACCAATAGACATTTTATGCCAGCGATCATCATAGGCATAGCCGATCACAAAGCCAGATAAAAGAAAGAAAAAGTCAACGGCCAAATAGCCATGGTTGACCAAGATATCGAGATGTCCTGTTCCCAATGGCTCCGTGAGATGAAAGGTTACAACGATAATCGCAGCGACGCCTCGTAGTCCGTCTAAAATGGGATAGTGTGGCTTTGTAGAAAGGTTTTTATTGTTCATGGCTTCTGATTGTATTTCGAAGATGTCTATGGACTTGCTAACTGTTTATAAATGTTATTGAATGAATGGCTGAAAATAATGAAATAACAGGTTTAAATTTGATCAAATCGTATCAAAATCCCGATGGTTAGTCTCATTTTTTGTGTTGTACCGAATCGTTTATGTGGATTCACAATTTTTATTGCTGGTACACCCAGCTGCCAGCTTTTATATTCTTATAGAGCGTACATTCCGAGATTCAATGACCCAAATTTTTCATATCTTGCTGTCCAATTCACAAAGGCTTTCTTCGACCGTCAGTTTACGTGAAATCGAGAAGCTCCCTTTGCGCATTGAAAGTCCGCTATGCATTTATAAACATAAATTAATAAAAGAAATGATTGTTGTTAAAGTAACCTATAGTGTCCATGATGACTATGTACATACGAATAAAAAAATGATTGAAAGCTTTCTCAAAGATTTCAGGAAGTTAGATGGAACACAATTTCTGTATACTATTTTGCAGGGTGGTGAAAGCAATACTTTCGTACATATTTCCCAGTATAAGAATAAAGAGATACAGGATCAATTGCTGAAAGTACCGAGCTTTCTCCATTTTCAGGAACAAAGAGATAAAAACCTTGCTGTTGAACCCAAAATTGAGCTTATGAACTTTATAGGTAGCTCAAACGATCCGTTTTAGTGAAGGAGAGACCGCGCTACTGAAAAAGATATGTTTAATCACTATATGCAATTAAACCACTTTGTTTGTTACTTGCAATGTCAAGGATTTGGATGAAGCTTTTTATGTCAGTATCTATTTGGAGTTCCTTGTTTAATATAATTTGCTGAATCTGTTTAATCAGAGCAGTATCGAGCCTGAAATCCGTATAATAGTCAAATCGCGTGGCGATTATGCCTTTTTGCCGAAGGTTGCTGAAAGTTTTTTCGTCTAGTTGTCCAGCGAAAACCAATCCTGCCTTTTCAGGGAAATCTGGTTTTACTTGTTTATCATCAATAATATAAAAATCTAACATCTCAGGATTTAATTTTAGCAAGTATTTGGTTATTACGACTCGATAATGGGCCGTTTACTTCAATAGCTTGTATACCAAAGTCGTCAATCCAATCGCGGAGTAAATCATTAACTTTAGATCTAAGTTTGGGTAGATCCGACTTGTGGTAAGGTATCAAATCGGGTTCTTCAATGGGGACAAACACCAAAAGATCAATTTCGGCCAATACAGCAAAGGCTTTTTCAAAAAGGAACTGAATATTTTTCTTTGGATCAAGAATATGCAGATAAGCTAAGATGTCGAGTACACATCTATCGAATATTACATTGTCTCCGCTTTTTGAAATTAGCTTGGCAGAGTAGTTAAATTGTTCAACGAAATCTTCGGCAGTGGGTTCTTCAAGGAATTCATGCCCCGATGATTCCAGCTGATAGTAGGGTTCTACTTCCAGTGTATATCCGGGAAGCTTTTCTAGAAGCTCTTCTGCTAAGGTGGTTTTACCTACTTTGTGCGTGCCAAATAGGGCAATTCTCATTTTTAAATTTATTTTATGAACTACGCTGTTAATATCTAAGGTAATGTTGTTAAACAAGAAAAGCTAATTAAATATCCGATATGCTAAATAACGATGATCAAATGAAGATTTTACATTGCAATTTTATTCATCATATCCTTGTTTTTCTAACTTTGAGTCTTAATCGGATATAGATAACATAGCGACAGTTCATTTGATGGGAAAAATACAATATTATCTTAAAAACAATACGCGTATTGCCGATGAGCACATAGACCAGATAAGCAGATGCTTCAGACTACAGCATGTAAAAAAGAATACCCTGTTGCTGTCAGAGGGAGAGACTTGTAAAGATTTATATTTTGTTCATCGCGGTAGTATTAGAACATACTTTGTAACCGCGCGAGGGCAGGAAAAAACGAGACATATCGCATTCGAAAATGCTATTATTACCTCAATCTCTAGCTTTATATCGCAAAAAAAGTCAACTGAATTCGTCGAAATGCTCGAAAATTCAGAACTGTATGCAATAAACCATAAAGATTTTTATCAGTTATTGTCAGATATCCCGCTGTGGGAAAAATGTTACCGGCTATTTTTGGAAAGTACTTATTTATGCCAGAATCAGAAGATGGAGAATCGTATAACACTTTCGGCTAAACAGCGCTATGACAAACTCATGAGTGAAGAACCAATCTATATCCAACGACTTTCAAACAGAATACTTGCCTCTTATCTTGATATTACACAGGAAACGTTGAGTAGGCTTAAATCGAAATGATTTTTTGACATACATCAACGCGTCTAAAGTTGGAATGTTTTAAATTTGATTAGTTACATTTTTAAAAATAATCAATATGTATTTAGATCCAGATAACCACGTCGTTAAACTTTGTGCCCAAGGTATGGACATCGAGGGTAAACCGGAAGAAGCAAGCAAATTATTTACTCAAGCTTGGAATGAAGCGATAAATGACTTTGAAAGATTTATAGCAGCCCATTATATAGCAAGACATCAGAAGAGTGTTGCAGACAAATTGAAATGGGATGAGACGGCCTTACATTTGGCTCAAGAAATAAAGGACAACGATGTCGGCGGGGCATTCCCGTCGCTTTACTTGAATATTGCCAAATGCTATGAGGATCTAGGCGATGTTGAAAATGCAGAAAAAAATTATCAATCAGCACTTTCGTTCACGGACAAATTATCTGATGACGGATATGGAAATATGATTAGAGGAGGTATTTTGAACGGAATTAAAAGGTTAAAGTCATTGAGTGAGAATAGATAACATAATCGTCCAGTCTTTGTTACTTACAATTCATATAAACAAAAAAAGCTAATCTTGCGATTAGCTTTTTTCTGTGATCCCGCTGGGATTCGAACCCAGGACCCATACATTAAAAGTGTATTGCTCTACCAGCTGAGCTACGGAATCTTACTTCTTTATTTTTGAACTACCGTTCCTTGTTTGAAGTGATGCAAAAGTAGGGCTTTAATCCTATTCCTGCAAATAATTTTGGCTTAAAATCACGCTCTAATGCTTAATAAGCTGATTTTAAGCCAAAAAAATTAATCATTTTCCAAATCCATGATTTCTTCTGCCAACTGCTCCCAACTCTCCTGGAATTGTGTCAATAATGCCTTTGCTGAGTTGTAAGAACGTGTAGTTTCCTGTAACTTAGTCGCATCCGAATAAACCGCTTCGTCCGCAAGCTTCGATTCTAAGTTTTTGACTAAAATTTCCTGCTCCTCAATTTTTTGTTCAAAAGACGTTAGCTCCTTATTTTTTTTGCTCAACAAACGTGTCTTATCTTCCGTGAGTGGTTGCTTCTCTTTCTTTACTTTGGGTTCTTCCTTGACTTTTTTCTCGGTTTTTACCTCCGTCTTCACAACGCGTTTTGCAGCCCATTCTTCATACTCCTGGTAAGTACCTGGGTACTCCTTGATCTGTTTGTCCTCAATGTACCAGATTTTGTTCGCCACATTGTCCAAGAAATACCGGTCGTGGGATACAACGATAAATGTACCTTCGTATTGTTGCAAAGCCTGGATCAGAATGTTGACAGACTGCATATCCAAGTGGTTGGTAGGTTCATCGAGCGCTAAGAAGTTCGCGTCTGCGGTTAATGCTTTTGCAAGAGCCACACGTGATTTCTCGCCTCCGGAAAGTACTTTGATCTTTTTGAAAGCATCGTCTCCAGTGAATAGAAAACATCCAAGAATGGAGCGCAATTCGGTCTCTGTATGCTTCGGTGCAAAAGTTTGTAACTCGGCAAGGATGGAATTTTCCAGGTGTAAGGCTTCCAGCTGATGTTGTGCAAAAAATGTTTGCGAAACATTGTGTCCCTGTTCTGCCTTTCCTTCAAACTCGTGATCCGCGTTAGCCACGATACGTAAGAGGGTAGATTTACCTTTACCATTGGCACCAATTAGTGCAATCTTATCACCCTTTTCTATAATTGCTGAGGTATTTTTTAAGATCTCCAGGTTAGGGTAGGACTTGGAAATATTTTCCAACGTCACAACGTGACGACCTGAAGGTTTTGAAAATTTAAAGCTGAAGTTTACTGTAGGGTTGTCATCGTCAACATCGTCAATTCTCTCCAAGCGATCCAACGCTTTGATCCGCGACTGCGCCATTTTGGCTTTGGAAGCCTTAGCGCGGAAACGCTCAATTAAACGTTCTTCCTGTTTTATCTTGGCTTGCTGGTTTTTAAACTGATTGGCCTGCAATTCATTCCGTAATTCCTTCTCTTCAAGATAAAAACTGTAATTACCTGCATAAAGTGTTAATTTTCCTTTACGTGATTCGACTGTTTTCTTGATGATGCGGTCAAGGAAATATCGATCGTGGGAAACAATCACAATGGCGCCATCAAATGCTTGCAGATAGTTCTCCAGCCATTTGATGGAAGGTAAGTCCATGTGGTTGGTCGGCTCATCCAGTAACAGAATATCCGGAGTTTGCAATAAGATACGGGCAAGCATAACCCGCATACGCCATCCTCCAGAGAAAGTGGCCAATGGTCTTTTTTGTTCTTCTTCCGAAAAACCTAGACCAGCAAGGATTTCGTGCGCCTTAAACTCGATGTTATAACCATCTAAGGCCTCAAATTCTACTTGTTTATCGCTTAGTTTATTCAGGATGTCATCCGAATAATCTGTTTCTAGTTTGTGGAGTAAATCCTCGATTTCGGTATGTAATTGATTTTGGCGTTCAAAAGCTTCCATGGCAACATGCAAAATGCTTTTGTCAGAATGGTACGACAATAAGTCCTGGTTTAAATAACCAATCTTAAGGTCCTTCGCCATGGAAATCGTTCCTGATGTGGGCGTATATTGACCGACAATAAGGCGAAGTAAAGTCGATTTACCTGTACCATTGGCACCGATCAAGCCAACTTTATCTCCTGGTTTGATATGCCAGTTTGCTTCGTCATATAAAGCGCGAGATCCTATTTCAAATGTTAAATTATTTATTGATATCATTTCAACTGCAAAAGTACAAAAGTAATGAATATTTCTTCTTCTTTGAGTAACTTTGCGATTATGTATAAATTAGTCAAACCTATATTCTTTACAATGAATCCGGAGACGGCTCACCATAAAGTGACCGGTGGATTGAATGTTTTCTCAAAAATTTGGGGCGCCAAACAATTATTGAACGCTTTTTTTACCGTGGAAGATCCACGTTTGGAACGCGAAGTCTTTGGATTGAAATTTAAAAATCCTGTGGGCCTTGCTGCTGGCTTTGATAAAAATGCGGAATATATTGCAGATATGACTAATTTGGGATTTGGTTTTATCGAAATTGGAACGGTAACTCCCAAGCCACAACCGGGCAACGATAAACCCCGGATGTTCCGACTTGTTTCCGATGAAGCTTTGATCAATAGAATGGGATTTAATAATCAAGGGGCAGACGTTGCCGCCACAAGATTGAAAAATCTAAAGGATCGAAAAGGATTGTTAATAGGGGGGAATATCGGTAAGAATAAGGTGACGCCTAATGAAGAAGCTGTCAATGACTACATTTATTGCTTCAATGCATTGTTTGACTACGTGGATTATTTTGTGGTCAATGTGAGCTCCCCGAATACACCGGGCTTACGCGATTTGCAGGAAAAGGAACCTTTAAAACATCTATTAAATACTTTACAGAGCCTCAATGTAGCTAAAACAGCTCCGAAGCCAATTTTGCTTAAAATAGCACCTGATTTGACGGATAGTCAATTGGATGATATCGTCGAGATCGTATTGGAGACACAAATTGCAGGCGTCATCGCAACGAATACGACAATTTCAAGAGAAGGCTTAAAGAGTCAACAGGAACTGATTAATGAAGCGGGCGGGGTAAGTGGACGTCCTTTGACCAAGCGTTCAACAGAAGTTATTCGCTACTTAAGTGAAAAGTCCAACAAGGCATTTCCTATCATTGGTGTTGGGGGGATTCATTCGGCGAAAGATGCCATTGAGAAGTTAGATGCTGGAGCCAGTCTCATTCAAGTTTATACCGGTTTTATCTACGAAGGTCCAGGCTTGATTGCAAAGATTTGTAAAGGCATATTGCAGACAGGAAGATAAGGATTAGCATGGCAGTTGATTTTGATCTGAAAGATTTCTTGGATAAGAAAGTTGATGAATATAATCAACCTGGTTTTATTCCAAATGATCCCATATCGATTCCGCATCAATTTTCAGCGAAGCAGGACATTGAAATCATGGGATTCTTGGCTTCCATTATGGCTTGGGGACAAAGAAAGACGATTATCAATAAATGCAACGAGCTGGTGGCTCGAATGGATGGTTCGCCATACGATTATATCATCAATCACCAAGAGCAGGATTTAAAAACCTTACTGGGATTTAAACACCGCACGTTCAATGATACCGATATTCTTTATTTTGTTTCTTTTTTTAAGCATCACTATCAGCATTTCGAATCTTTGGAAGATGCTTTTCTCGTAGGGCAGGAGAACTGTGAAGAGGTCGATTTAGAAATGGCACTGAATGCCTTTAAAACCTATTTCTTTTCGTTGCCTGATTATCCTGTTCGCACACGGAAACACATTAGTAGTCCAGCACAGAAGTCAACCGTCAAGCGGATCAATATGTTTTTACGCTGGATGGTCAGAAAAGATACAAAAGGGGTAGACTTTGGGATTTGGCACCGTCTGTCTCCAAAAGATCTAATCTGTCCGTGCGATGTCCATGTTGAGCGCGTTGCCCGTAAATTTGGTCTAATTACATTGGATAAAGTGAATTGGAAAACAGCCCAGGAATTAACGGCCAATCTACGCCTACTAGATCCGTTGGATCCGGTCAAATATGATTTTGCGTTGTTTGGTTTAGGCGTAGAAGGGGAAATGTAAAATTAAGGCGTGAAGAAAAAAGCGTCCTTGTCAGCTATAACTGGCAAGGACGCTTTTTTATACCGGAACCTATCGTAAGATGCTGCAGGGGTAGCTAGATTATACAAGCTTGTCGATCTTGATCAGGAGGTCAACCAAACGATTAGAATAACCAAATTCATTGTCATACCAGCCTACGACCTTGACCAGACCACCCACTACCGAGGTTAACTGGGCATCAAATACACATGAATAGGGGTTATTGATGATATCTACCGAAACGATAGGGTCTTCTGTATAAAATAATACATTTTTTAAGTCGTTTTCTGCTGCAGCTTTGAACGCTTTATTAATTTCTTCTACCGTGGTTTCTTTCTCAAGTGTACAGGTAAAGTCCGTCAATGAGCCATTGAGTACAGGTACACGTATGCCTGCGCCCCCTAATTTATGCTGCAAATGTGGAAAGACATTGGTTATGGCCTTAGCAGCACCAGTAGTTGTTGGAATGATCGCCGACGATGCTGCCCGCGCTCTCCTTAAATCTTTATGTGGTGCGTCGTGAAGATTTTGGTCTCCAGTCATGGAGTGAACCGTGGTAATATAGCCATCTTTGATGCCCCAATTTTCATCCAATATTTTAACTAGGGGAGCAACATTGTTTGTTGTACAGGAGGCATTGGATAAAATCGAAGCAGATAGATCAATGACACGATCATTAATGCCCAATACCACTGTTGGAATGTCTTTATCTTGTGCCGGTGCGGAAATAATCACTTTTTTTGCACCAGCTTCCAAGTGCAGCGACGCTTTGTCACGACTGGTAAAGTACCCCGTAGATTCTATGACGACATCAATCTGAAGCTCCTTCCAAGGCAGTTCCGCCGGATCTTTTTCATTGGTGACCAAGATGGAAAGACCATTGACAATAATATGTTGGTCATCGTGGGTTACGGTACCAGGAAAAGGACCATGTACAGAATCATATTTAAATAGGTGGGCCAACGTCTTGGTGTCTGTCAGATCATTGATAGCAATGACCTGCAGTTCATCGAAAGCCCCTCTTAAAAAGATATTACGTAGTGTATTTCTACCGATACGTCCGAATCCATTGATTGCTATGTTTAGCATTTCAGATTATTTATGAAATTGGCTTATTGCTTCGTTAATATTTTTTTCACCTTCCCAATGTGCTTTTAGCTTTCCATCAGCACCATACACATAATTTGCCGGAAATTGTGAAGGCACATGGATTGTTTGTATAAACGTTTGGTCTTTATCAATCAATACCTCTACGTTAGATGCTTTGGATAGTTTAGGAGCGAATGTGTCAAAAAAACCTAATACTAATGCCGGGTCATTCATGGAAATATAATAGATATTGACGTCTTTTATACGATCAATATTCTTTTCTAGCTCCGTAGCTTCATGTTGACAATGACTACATCCGGGATCAAATAGGATAAAAACGGTATTCTTGTCTTTGGCAACGTTTTCCTGCGTAACACGGATGCCCGAACGAAGCTGATAAAATGTGAAATTAGGGAGAATGGCTGCAGGGTCGGAAGATTGTGTTGGTGCAGCTTGACTATGGTCGTGGCCTGCATGATCGTGACTTGCATGGTCATGGCTTTCGGCGCTGGCTTCCTGGGTCGTATTTGCAGTATGATCTGTTTTCGGTTTGTTGTTGTTACATGAGGAAAGAATTCCGGCAGCCAATGCCACTGTCACTCCTAAGATTATCTTTTTATTCATAGAATACGTTTGCTTTTAAATCAGTTTTAGTGATTTTATCGTTTTAATATTTATGCTTAATAAATCGTCAAATTCTGCGTAGAAAACATTGAACAATCTATTGTATTAATGATTCAAAACTATAAAAAAAAAGGGATTATCAATCGTTGAATCTCATTTATGACAGTTTACTGGATATTGATGCATTTGTGATCAAATCAACTTAACCTATTGAAGTGCCCTTATTCTATAATGTCAGGGCTGTCATGAGTAGACTTTGTGTCTGTCAATGAGGTAGATTGAATGATTTCAGGCGTACTTCGTCCAAATTCAATACTGTAGACTTTCAGGAGTACGCTAACGCAGGATAAAATGAGCGGACCGAAGATCAATCCCAGCATACCAAATAGATTTAATCCTAACAATACACCGAACACGGTTATTAGTGGATGTACATCGCCCAACTTTTTCAATATGGTAAACCGAAGTACATTATCAATACTCCCGATGATAATGATCCCGTATAAGGCAAGACCTATTGCATTTCCGGACTGCCCATTCGCAAGTAGAAAAAGCGCTGCCGGTAGATAGACCACCATCGTTCCCAAAATGGGAATTATGGTGGAAACAGCGGTGAGTATCCCTAGAAAGATAGGGCTTTCCAGGCCAAAGAACCAATAGCCAAGACCGGCTACAATACCTTGGCACATGGCCAAAATCGGGATACCGATTGCATTGGATTTTACCATCATGTCAAACTCTTTCCACAATTCGGCTTTACTGGCCTTGGTGAAAGGGATCGCTTGATAGATAGTTTGTTCTAATTTTTTGCTGCTAACCAACATGAAATACAAAACAAACAAAGCAACCAATATATTGACACCCACTTCTGCAACGGAATTCAGAATATTGGGTATGAATTTAGCTGCTTTTTGAAGCGCTCCCATTAAGGCAGTATCTGAAAGATCAATATTGCTTAAATAAGGGCTGTCTTTAAAGTAGGTTTTGATCGAGTCAAACTTGTGCATCAGATCGTCTTTGTTGCTAATGACTTCTGTTACCTGAGGTACCATGTAGTTGATTAACAGATAGAGTGGTCCTACCAAGAATATGATGGTCAATAATATCAATAAAATACTTGCAAAAGATTTATTCCATTTTTTTTCTTCAGTCAGCTTAAAGTTGATTTTTCTAAAAAGAACATACAAGGTAACTGCTCCCAGAAAACCGGGTAGGTAGTAGAATAGGCTTGTAAAGATCAATATACATATCGCCAGAATGATGACGATTAGCATGATTTGATTGATGGAATTATTGTTGATTTGTTTGTACTTCATATAGCTGACAAATATACTGTCTATCGATTGTTATTTATCGTATGACAATATTTTTTTAGAAAAGTTTTATCTTGTTAAATTAAACTTCCTTTTTTATAATTTCAATGATTTTTTGAATTTCTTTTTTTTGTCCCTGGATCAGTTCGGATGGGGTGGCTCCATGAGAATGGCAATGACGCTATTTTGCATCCGGCAACTCCAAACCAATTGTTCACTTTTGGATGGAAAGATAAGCCTTTTTATTCGAATTTAGTTTTGATTCTGCGGCATTAAAACCTCCCTCAAGATCGTTAGGATATCGTATTGTTTGACAAAAAGCATGGATTGTGTTGTCCTTAATGGACTGGAATCTTTAGCTGAAAAGGTCGTATTGACTACTGCTTTGGTCGCTTTATGAAAAAAAGGATGAGACCCTTTTCCTTTTTTGTTGTTTGAAAATAAGCCCATAATCTTTTGTTTTTGTTGGTTATAGCGATCAGGCTTGTTCAGCGGGACCGCTATAACTAATATACAAAATAAAACGGAATTAATTGATAAAAATTTGGCTACCCTTTTCTTCATCCTTTTCTATCGAAAGGGACACTGGAATACGTTCTTTGAGTTCTTCAACATGTGAAATAATGCCGACGATCCGGTTTTCCTTATGTAAATCCAATAGCGTTTCGAAAACAATATTAACAGAAGTGATATCTTGTGTTCCAAAACCTTCATCGATAAAAAAGAAGTTTTTGGCCGCACGTGAATTTGACTGTACACTTTCTGCCAAAGCCAAAGCCAAACTTAGGGATACCTGAAATGCCTGTCCACCGGATAGTGTTTTTACGCTGCGACTTTTTCCTTCATTCAAATAATCTATAATTTCAAATTCATTGTTGTCGTTCAGCTGTAAGCTAAGCTGATTTCGGGTCATGCGATGGAAACGAATATTCGCATGATCACACAGCTGTCGTAGGTAAATCGAAGAAACATATTGTACAAAGCCCGCACCTTTAAAGAGATTAAAAAGTTGCTTCAAATTGTCATGGCGTAAGTTTAGTTTTACCTGTTGTTGCAGGAGATTTTCCTTTTTTGCATAGGCGATTTTTAGCTGATCGCGCTCCTGCTGAAGTCGGGCAACAGCTTCAGTGCTCGCTTTCAATTGTTGGGCGCTCTCATCCAAGATTTTTTCTTGTGCAAGAAATTCGTTCTCGTCATATACCTGGTCGACGAGTTTCTTTTCCAACTGACTGATCTGTGCCTTCGCAGTTTCAAACTGGATTTGAAACTGTTCAAGCTCTTGTCGGATCTGTATGACAGACAAATTCTCGGCAAGAATTTGCCGAATCTCTGCCAAAGTTTCAAAGGGTGAAGCCACAAGTAGCTGCTGGATTGTAGCATCGGTTTCTTGACTTTCACGACGGATATCTGCAAGCTGTTCAACAATCGTCTGTACCAAGCTGTATTGTGCTGCAAATTGACTGTTTAACTCATTTAATCGTTCGCTTAAAGTAATGTAATCGTGCTCAATATCCAGATTTGATCTTTTCAGTGCAATATATTCCTTTTCAACTGCTTCGGATTCCCGTATTTCATAATCAGACCAGCGCAGCGCTTTCAGGTTCCCGATATTTTGATTAATCTGGGCCTGTTTGCTTGCTTCATCACGTTCAAACTGATGCAGTGCTTTATTGTATTTCTCCAGCTTTTCCTCAACGGAAGCGAGTGTAGCCTGATGCTCACCAAGCTGTTGCTCCACTGTTGTTATCTGTGTTTCGATCCGGGCAAGTTCCTGCTTATTTGATGTGTAACTGGATTCATCCGTAGCGCTATAACCGATCCATGTAAATTGCTGGGCATGTGCAATTTTGTTATTGGCATTCAGCTGAATTTTCGTGTTTAGATCTTGTTGCTGATCATTTAATGACTGCAAGCGCAGCTGGAGTTTTTCGACTTGGAATTGTTGGTCCTGTTGATGCTTAAGACTTTCATTTGTCTCGGCAATCAATTTTTCATTGGCGGCAACTTCCTGGGAAATATCCTGTCCTTGGTTGATAGCAGGATGTTCCAATGATCCACATAGTGGACATGGGGATCCTGCTTTAAGGTTTTCTGCATATTGGGTCAACCTTTGCTGCAGGAGAAGATGTGATTTTTCATCTTGGAGAGTCTGAAGTTTTTGCTCGAGGGCACTGGCTACAAGGAGGTGATTTGATCGGAATTTTTCGAGGTCCGGATGAATGGCCTGGAGTTCCTGCTTTAGCACAGCTATACTTGTTTCTAAATCAATGGCCTGTTTGTTCAGATCGTCTTCCTGTTGTTGGATGCCCTGCTGTTTGGTGTACCACTGGCCCAGCTCCATGAGTTCATGGGCCGAAGGCTTTGATTGCTTTAGGTTAGCGATCTGAATTTCTGTCTCTTGGATTTTGGCTTTAAAATGTCGTTGTTGCGCTCTTGTTTCCTGCACAAAATTGCGCCCCTTCTGTGCCCGATCCTGTAAACTCTTAATTTCATTTGAAAACGTAATCAATTGGCTTATTAATTCAAGATCCAGTTCCTGAACACGACGTTGTGGCAGCTGTTCGTATTGTGATTTCAACAGATTGAGATTTGAGGAATGCTTCTGTATAAGCTGTTGAATTTCGGCCTGTCTCTGTTTTTCGGTTTCTACTCTTTTATGTGCAATTAGGCCTTCTTGTGCTAATTTTTCCTTGGATTTAAGAATATGTAGAAAGTTGGTTTGCGCTTCCTCAAAGCGGTTTAACTTTAATCGTAAGGTCTCTTTTTCACCTTTTTGTTCTAGCAATTGCTGAAAGAGCGCCTTCACCGTACGAAGCTCTAAGACATCCTCTTTGAGTTTTTTGAGCCTTAAGAACTTTTCATGATGCGACTTGTACGACGATTCAATGGCGACAAAGGACTCGACTGCTAGTTGGAGATTTGTTTCGGTCGTTTCTATCTGTTCGCTTGTAACCTCGTCAAAACCTATTAATTGACCGTTGAGGTGATCCAGCTCGGACTGATTTTTTTTATAGAGGTTGGAAACTTTATCCTGCAGGTCAAATCGATGCAGTTGAAAAATCTCTTTCATCATATCCGTCCGTTCCTTGGCGCCAAGTTCTATAAACTCTTTGAACTGCCCTTGGGGAATGATGATTGTTCTTTTGAAGTTCTCATAGCTTAATCCAATGATATGCTGTGTATTGCTGCTTTCCAGTGGAACCCATTCTTCATTTATTTTTTCGTAGAGTACAACGATGGGGGATTTTACATCATCGAAATTTTTGGAATTGCGTTTAAATTCGCGGGTAATTCTAAATGTACGGTCTTCAAAATTGACAAAATCAAGCTCGATATAAGATCGATTGGACTTGAGATTCATCATGTTATAAGCGCGTTTATCCCGTGCATTCAGGCGTTCCGTTTCTCCAAATAAGGCGTAGGTAATCGCTTCCAATATCGATGATTTACCGGAGCCTACAGCACCGAAGATACCAAAAAGCCCCGCTTGAGAAAGCGCGGTAAAGTCGATCGTCTGACGTTCTTGATAAGAGTATATCCCCTCTAGAGTTAGCTTTAATGGAATCATGGATTAAGAGTTTAGGATTTCGCGAAAAAGATCAAGGATGTCATCATTGGGCGCCTGATTGCCATTCTTGGATTTGAAATAATCGTTGAATAAGGTCGACATGTCTTGTGTAAGATTTATTTCTTTGTTGTTCAGAAGCGCTTGCTCATCTTGTTTAACGAGCGGAATGAGATAGATTATTCCCGAATGGCTCTGATAGATTCGTTTACGGTCCTCGGCTTTTAAGAAGGTTTCTGATTTCAGCGTGAGCTCCACCAAAGCATCGGGGTTTTCAGACAACCAGGATATGCACAGTTCAATATCGTCGAACGATTTTCGGATCAGCGGTTTGCCCTGAGTTAGTGGAATGCGCTCAACACTTGCTTGCTCGCCGGCCGATACATTGACCAGCGCAACGTATTTTGCTTGCCCAGCCTCCGAAAAACTATAACATAGAGGCGAAGATGCATAAATCACCGGTTTTTCGGCAGAACCGATATTTTTATACCCGTGAAGATGCCCTAATGCGGTGTATTGGACCTGTGGTGGGATGGCCTCTGAATAGATTAAGTCTGCATTGCCAATTTTGACCGGTTTTTCGCCGTCAGGCTCCTCTAAAAGTGGGCTGCCCAATTTATTCATGTAAAGATGTGCCGTCAATATATTCACGCCTTTATCATCGCAATAGGTATTGGCTATTTTTTGCCAATTTGCTGCTAAGACCTGATTTAATTTACTTTCTTTCTCTTCGCCTAGATATTGTTTTAAGCGTATTTCATTGGCATAGGCTGTATGAAGAATACGAATCGGGTAGTCAAATTGCGGTAAGCTCAATTCAATGAAGCCCGTATCTGACTGTAACACGGTGAAACCATCTGTTGCGAAAGGGGTAACCACAGCATGCGGATGCCCGATTAGGATGATGCCCGACGCTCGTGCCAAAGGATCGGGCGCGTCAATCAAATGGGGGGAATCGTGATTGCCCGCGATTGCTATTACTGGGCGTATACCATTCTTGGTAAGACGCTTGATTGTTCGGTAGAATAGCTCGATGGCTTCCACACCGGGATTGAAGGCATCGAACAGATCTCCCGCGATGATCACGAGATCCACGTTTTCCCGGTCTGCGATATCAACGATTTCATCCATGACCAGTACCTGTTCATCTATCCGGGAGAAACTGTCCAATCGTTTTCCTAAATGCCAATCGGCGGTATGCAATATTTTCATGTGAGAGCTTGGATATTTTGCGCAATGTTACAAACTAAGATAAATTTGGCATGAAATGCAATTATAATTGGATGGAATCTTCGAAATGATCAGTTCGGGCCAATATGGGATGAAGTCTTTGCTTTGTGCTAAAGTGTAATGCTGTCGCAGTTGAAATGTTAAAACATGTTAAATGCGTGCCATAAAAGTCATTTAATTGTATTTTTAGTGCTCCAAAATTAAGCTAGATAGTCATAGACAAGAAATATGCGAAAAGTTTACCTGTATATCTGTTTTTTCTTTATGCTGTTGATGCGCGTAAACGCGCAGGAAATACACGCTATAAAAGGAGAAACTGCTTATCCTTTTTTATTGAAAGATGCCGCACCGGATTCTTTGGAGTCTGAAAAACAGCCTGTATTTGTGTTTTTGCATGGAAGAAGTTTGTCCGGGACAAATTTAGATCGTGTAAAGCGTTATGGTGTATTGTATGCCATCAACAAAGGGCAGGAGGTGCCTGGGATAATTGTTGCGCCACAGTCCCGGGGAGGATGGGATCCGGACAAAGTAATCGAAATTATTGACTATGTTATTGAACATTATAATGCTGACCCCGACCGTATTTACGTTTGCGGCATGAGTATGGGGGGCTATGGCACCATGGATGTGGCTGGTAAATATCCCGAAAGGGTGGCTGCTGCAGTAGCAATATGTGGCGGCGGATCGAGTCAGTATGCATCTAATCTGACGCAGGTGCCGATATGGCTTCATCATGGTACCGCTGATCGTGCTGTGCCAATTTCGGAATCCAGAAAAATTATGAATGCGATCAAAAGAGAAGATCCGGATGCAAATGTGAGCTTAAATGTAATAAAAGGGGGGACGCATGGAAGTGTGGAGCGATTGTTCCATGATGATGCAATTTACAATTGGATGTTGAAGTTTAAGAAAAAGCATAAATCTTAGGGTCGTGTTGGTCCGGTAGCGGTGTATCGAAAGACAATTTATAAATAAAAAAAGCCTGATGAAGTATTTCCATCAGGCTTTTTTTATTTATTAGCCTTCGTGATCAAATGCAGGCGGTCTTTTTTGAAATTGTGCCATCAATATATTGGGTTGATGGATCAAGTGTGTCTTTGTGAGATATTCGGAGTTGTCGGCATAAATAAACAACAACGTTCCATCTTTGATGGTGTTAATGATAGGGCCTGCAAATTCCCTTGGTACTGCGGGGCAGCCGTAGCTTTTACCGAGTCTGCCTAAACTTGCTATTGTACCTGTGCTACAGTAATCGGCGCCATGCATCACAACATATCTTGCTTTTGCATTGTCATTTATACCTTCTTCAAGACCATTTAATACCAAGGAGTAGCCATTCTCGCCGTTGTACGTGTTTTCTGTTGTGAAGAACCCTAAAGAACTTTTAAGTGACTCCTGTTGATTTGAAAAATTGACAGCATAGTTTTCTCCGCTATTTTTTCCATGCGCAACCAGTGTGTTGAAAAGTACTCTTTTGTGCGCAAGGTCGAGTACCACAAGCCTTTTTTCCGTTGATGCCAATGAAAAGTCAATGACGGTCATGATGTCCTTGTTGTGGATCGGAAGTTCTTTTCTGCCTTCCATTGCTTGACGAAACGCTTCGTATTTTAATACTTTGCCTAGATTCATTTCATCATACAACGAGTCAACTTCGGTGCGTTGACGTTCGACATTGATACGATGAGTGCTGGTGGTTTGTTGATCTGTTGTTTTTAATTCTTCTTGTGAAGACAATGCTGTATTGAGTGCCATCAAAAGAAACATAAACGTATTTCCCATTCTTCTCCCTTTTCTGTGTAGATGTTTACAAAATTAATTATTAAAGTTAATACATATTTGATTTACAGAATGTTAAATATTGTTAATCAATAACAACGACCAGTGAAGCGAGGTCTTTTGACCGTTTATAGACAAATTGAGCGTGAGATGACGCATTTCTGACGCACATATGCGACTTGGGTGTTGTGCCTAGGCTCTCACTATATTCGATAATGCTGCCATTGGGATTGTTGACTGGAACTCCATGTATATAGGCCCCGGCGGTAAATCGGGTGGCATAAGGTGCGAATCCGGCGTAAGTTTTGGTGCCGTCTTCATAATAAAACATCTTGGATTTGTGTTCCTGCACAACAAAGAGGCCTGTTGGAGTTTCCTGGGCATGGGGAGGTTTGTGCCGGCCACTCGTCACAGGATTCATGCTTCGGACAAGCCATTCGTTTCCGACTTTTTCCAAGGTGCAGATATTTTGGTTCTTTACATCGACGACATTGATGATCTTGAACTGCACAGTGTCGCTAATAATACGCAGATATCTTTTGGGAACCGTATATTTTCCTTCGAATGAAATACCTTCAATCGGAATTCGAGCTATGCTGTCGGGGCCTTGTATGCGGACGAGCCAGCCGTCCCGACCGTAACGAACAGCTTTGGCGCTGTTAAGATCGTAGAGTGGTGCCGCTTGATAGCGTTCGACATTGAAACTGTCAGATACGCGTTTATAAGAGTCCCGTTTGTAGTCCTGTATTGTTGGGGCTTCGCCTTTTTCATTTTGATAATTCTGTAGAACCCCATACAGCGATGGCGTCTGTTGAAAATTTTCGATAAAGGCCAGGCGTTCTTTGATCTTTTCCCATTGAAAACTGCGTGTGGTGTCTTTGTAAGGATAGCTGTCTTCCAGGGTGTATTTGTTGTAAAGCAGCTCTTTTTTTAAGATAATATCCTCAGCGGTAAGTATTTTTTTCTGCTCAACCTGCTCTTTAGGGGGAGTAGGTTTTTGCTGCTCAGTTTGCTGATTGGTTTTTGCTGTGTTTTTCTTGTCCTGCTGGCATCCCGGCAATAGAAACAATATGCTTAGTATTAAACAGGTTAATCTTCGATTCATATATGGAAGTATAGATTATCGTTTTATTCCTTAAACTTAGATAATTAGTTTATTATTTGCAATTTTATTGCAGTTGAAGGAAATAGAATTGCTGTTAAACCTTACTATTCGTTTTGTGAACTGTAACAGATTTTTAATGATGAGGTGTTTATTGGGGTAAAATTTTATTTTAAAGAGCTGTCTTGAATGCAGAGGAGATATTTCTTCGATGATGGATAAAAAGTTAGTTTTGTGATATGAAATAAATGATATGGACAAAATTGTTATTTGCTCGGCGGTGATGCTTGCTCCGGAAGGAGATTTACTAATGGTTCGTAAAAAAGGGTCTAGCTATTTTCAGCTACCTGGGGGGAAGGTAGGGCCGGAAGAAAGCCGTGAGCAGACCTTAATTCGTGAACTGAAAGAGGAGCTTCGGTATGATGTGAGCAGCATGGAAATAAGCTTTATTGGTAGTCACAGTACACAGGCTGTAAATGAGTTAAATACGGAGGTCGTGGGCTATATCTATTTAATTAAACTGGCAGAGCGTCATGCATTTGAGGCTTACGAAGAACTGGAAGAAGTGCTGTGGATCAGTAGAGCTGATTGGCAAAGTTACCAATGGGCCCACCTGGCATCCGAGTTTGTTCTACCAAAATGGCTTTCGGGTGATTTTGATCGTTAAATCGTATAGGGTAAACAAATTAAACCTTTGTTTGTTAGAGTTTTATATAAACTATAAATAAACAAAGATTATGGAAAATCAGCTTTTAAAAGGGGCGAAGGACTTTTTTGACGAAGGGGCGGTCGCTCAGATAGGGCAAATTTTAAATCAGGATAAAGAGGGGGTAAAGCAGGGTTTGAATGTAACAATTCCCGCCTTGTTTTTAGGTTTAAGCCAATATTCCGATTCCGGTAGTGGGATTTCGGAGATACTTGAAAGGGCTAAGCAGCACTTTGCGAATTTTGATTTCCGCGAGCTTCTCGGTAGTGTGACCAAAGCAGATGAGCCCGCAGAGGATCCTGCTGTGAAAGGCGAGAATGCTCAGGGTTTATTGGGATCAATATTTGGTGGCGGCCTGGATACTGTTTTGAGTACTGTTGCCGGTTATTTGGGGTATGATGGCAGCTCCATCGGGAAATTAATGAATTTTTCTTTGCCTGCGATATTCTCCAGTCTAACAAATAAGGGTCAAAATTGGGATTTTGATCGTATCGGTCATGTTTTGGAGGAAAATAAAACCGCTTTTGCTGCTGCTGTTCCAGCTGGGTTAGGCTTAGGCGCCTTTGGGAAGCTTTTTGATGGTGCACATTTTTCTGCGCCGGAAGAATCCGCGACTGAACATGCAATTCCTGCTGATGTTGCTAGGGAGGTGGATAGTCATAAGTCAATACCCATTAATCCGGCAAATGAACTGGAAGCACATAAAGAGCCCTTGTCACTGCCAAGAGCGGAAGAGTCCAGGGCAGCAATCGCTGGAACCGGTTCTGGAAGCGGTTCTGGTGGCGGTTGGTGGAAGATTTTAATCGCCCTGGTCGTATTGGCTGCACTTTGGTTTTTATTTGGAAAAGGCTGTAGTGGAAGCAAGCAAGACGGTGCTACCGACACCAGTGTAAATAAGACAACGGTAGAGTCAGATACTATGAAAACGGGTTCCGGTATGGTCGAGCGCGAGCAAACGGAGGTCATCCTACCAAACGGTGTCAAACTTGCTGCTTTTAAAGGCGGGATAGAGGATCACTTGGTCCAATTTTTAAAATCCGATTATAAATCGATGGGTGAAGATTCCCTGAAAAATACCTGGTTTGATTTCGATAACCTGAATTTCAAAACAGGTACAGCCGAGGTACTGCCTGAAAGTCAGGTGCAACTAAGTAATCTTGCAGCGATATTAAAGGCTTTTCCTGCAGCTAATATTAAAATCGGTGGCTATACCGACAAAACGGGCAATGAGGATTTTAATAAAAAGTTATCGCTTGAGCGGGCAACGGCTGTAAAGGATTACCTGAGTAAAGAGCAGCTTTCCAAACAAGTGATCGGTGCAGAGGGGTACGGCTCACAGTTTGCTAAGTATAAGGCCGATGCGCCGGAATCTGATCGTATTATGGATCGGCATGTTTCGGTAAGTGTTCGATAATTGCTTTGTGCAGCATAACTAGACCGCTGTGAAAATAAAAAAGAGCAGATTCCACTGGAACCTGCTCTTTTCTTTTATGTGTAATGCAATGTTGTTTAGAAACTGTAGACACAGGCCAACAGAAATTGTCCTGCAGATTTGGTTGGGCTTAGATCGTTTTTGATGAATCGTTCGGTATTTCCTTTGTCAATTCTGATTTCGGGAATGAATTTGAATCCATGGTAATTATATTCTGCTGTCAAGGTGGTTGCGAGGATATTGGAACTAGGGATTCCATTTTCTTCCTCTTTATGCGTTTGGAAAAACTCTTCGCGTAATCCTAGGCCAAAATGTTCTGAAAAATGAATTCTTGGGTAAAGTGCTACTCCAGAGTAACCCCCACCATCTCTCTTTTTATAATTTGTAGCATTTAAACCAAGGAAAAATTTGGAGGTGAAGTCATAATTAGCAACGAGATCGATCAAGGTTCCAGAGCTGTAATTGGTTTTACCGCCAGCAGAGGATCCTGTCAGGAAATTGAGATAAAAGCTGCTTTTATCATTGGGGGTATAGGCTAGTTGGGAGCCGACATGGGAAACTCCGTTCATATCTTGATAGACATTCCAGTCGTTAAATAGTCCGACCATTAAAGCCACTTTATCTGAGAAACTATACGTAGCTTTTAAACCAGCGTCTTGAAATGGGCCGGCGCCGAATAAATAAGAAGTTGAATAATGGAAGTTGTAGGTTGGTGATATTACTTCAAAACCCACAAATGTTCCCATGAATCCTGCAGTAAGATTGAGTTTCTCGGTTAGATCATAGCCTACATATAGATTTTGGATATGAAAACTGTTTTTGTCGTCGCCAGCCTGGCCATCGCCATTCATAATGGATCGATATTGCCCTCTGGGGCCAAAAGATAATTCTCCGACAAATGATGCCTTTTTAAACTTCTTTTTTACAGCCAAATCCACCATCCCAATAGAGACGGAGTTGTTGTCTTCGGTAAAATAGGTGTTGATGTTAGGTTTGTTTTGAAAATCATATTTCCAATAGGTATCCACTGATCCGGATATTTCTATCCCTTTTTCTTTGGTTTCTTCTTGTGATATTGCTGTTTTTATTAGAAATAGTGATAAAAAGATGGTTGTTAGAAGTTTTTTCATGTTTTTTTTGGTTTAAGTTTGATTTGTTTGATTTTTTAAGGCTTAATTCTTTTGTTTTGTCTGTTTTGTATTGGTTTTCGTTTAAAAATTGATTGGTAATTATGGTTTTTGTGTTTGTTTTTGTGAAATTATGTAAAAAAAATCATAAAAAATAAAATAACATAGTATTTTTTTAACAAAAAGACTTTATATTTGAAAAAATTATAAGGGAAAGTAGGTTTTTGTTTTGTTCTTGTATTTTTTTAACAATTTTATTAATATATTGAAAACACTAATCAGTTTAAACAAATGAAAAAAATTATTCCACTCATTGTTCTAGTTCTTTTGGGAGTATTGGGACTTGTATTTCCGTCCATTGACTTGTCTGATTTAAACAAGGCAGAATTTGATACGGGAGATACGGCCTGGTTGTTAACTTCTTCTGCATTGGTGTTGATTATGACACCTGGACTTGCCTTTTTTTATGGCGGTATGGTTAGCAAGAAGAATGTAATTTCAACGATGATGCAAAGCTTTATATGTATGTGTTTAATGACAATCCTCTGGGTCATTGTTGGCTTCAGTTTGGCTTTCGGCGATGATATCGGTGGTATTGTCGGTGATCCGCGTACATTTTTTATGATGAAAGGTACATTAGGGAATGTTGCTTGGGGAGCGCTTCCCACTATACCTTTGGTTTTGTTTGCGATGTTTCAATTGAAGTTTGCGATTATCACACCAGCATTGATTACGGGGGCTTTTGCGGAACGTATTCGTTTTAATTCATTTATGCTATTCATTATTCTGTTCAGTATTTTTATTTATATGCCATTGGCACATGCTACTTGGCACCCTGAAGGTATATTAGCAAAATTTGGTGTTCTTGATTTTGCCGGTGGTACAGTTGTGCACATGTCGGCCGGTTGGGCAGCATTGGCGGCAGCGATTTATTTAAAAGGACGTAAAACGCAAATTCATAATCCGGCGCGCATAAGCTACGTGATATTAGGTACAGCACTCTTGTGGTTTGGCTGGTTTGGATTTAATGCAGGTTCAGCTGGTGGAGCAAATTCTTTGGCAGCTTACGCTTTTGCGACAACGACTACAGCATCAGCCATGGCCGCTATGGCATGGATATTTGTTGATATCATACGTGGAAAGAAACCTTCAGCAATGGGGGCATGTATCGGTGCCGTTGTTGGATTGGTTGCGATTACACCAGCAGCTGGTTTTGTCAGTATTCCACATGCGATGATCATCGGCTTGGTTGGCGCGTTGGTTAGTAATCTGGTTGTATATCTGAGAAGTAAAACAAGTATCGACGATACGTTGGATGTATTCCCTTGTCATGGGGTAGGTGGCATGGTTGGTATGGTACTTACTGGTGTGTTTGCCCATCATAACATTAATCCTGTTGTTGTGGACAATGGTTTATTTTTTGGCGAAACGAAGTTGTTTTTTGTCCATATGGTCGCACTATTTGCGGTGTCATTTTTTGCCTTCGTTGGTTCACTTGTGCTATTGAAGATCACCGATCTTATTGCTCCATTACGCGTCGAAGAGACAGATGAAGAGCTTGGTTTGGATGTTTCTCAACATGCAGAAGCATTGTAACCTAGTCGCAGCATAACGCATAGTTTATCCCAAACAATCTACTGCTTAGCGGTACATTGTTTGGGATATTTTTTGCATTTTTGTCCTGCCAGGAGAGAAGTGTATGATGCTATGCGCTATTTCGAGTACCTGTGCCTCTAAAAAGATTTTCATGACTACTGAGATTAAAGATACTTTGCGTTCTGATTTTGAAAAAATGATGCGTTATTGCCTACAGAAAAATGGTGATTTCGGTTTTAACGTGTTTGGTGATTATGCAGTATCTGTATTAAATTTTTATGTCGGGAGTTCAATTTTGCCACTCAACGAAAAACGTGCGGGTGCCCTGTTCCTTGTAAATCTCTACAATGCAGGTATCAGAAATGCAATCACGCCGGAAGATGTTGAGGAAATAGCTGATGTACTCACACAGGATAAGACGTTAAACTACCCACTATTAGCTCCGATCTTCGACTAATGTTTGGTCCATACAAGATCGCCGGTTTCATAGCCACATTGCAGGGCATAGGTTAAAAATTCATTTCTGATTTTATCTGGAATCTCCTTCTCACGGCCCAAAATCCACATATAGTCTAGATTGTCACCAAAAACGAGTGCATATTTATAATCCGGCGTTATTTTTACAATATTATACCCACTGTAGAAAGGGCCAAAGAACGATACTTTAAGTGCACCTTCATTGGGGCTGTTGACAAATTTGGCTTTTCCGATAGACTGTTTCCAGCGTTCTTTGTCTTCGGAGTACCCTTGGTTATTGACACGTATTGTGCCATTTTTATTTTTACTATATTCCGCGGAAACTTGACTTAAGCCTTTTTCCCAATAGAAATCGAGTCTGGCTATTTCAAACCATTTTCCAAGATATTTATCCAAGTCAAAAGGATCTACGACATCAGGTCGCGAGACGACAGGTTTAAAAGCGTTATAAGCCACAGCCACAAGTGCTATGCCAGTTAATAGTAACAGTGATTTTTTCTTATCCATGTTCATCTTCGAATATGTTTATTGTTAAAACAACAATTTTGATACCAATAAGGTTTAGACATACCGAGCTATTTTACTAATTTTGTTGACTAAAAAATTGTATCGGTGTATTCAAGGGAAGAGATAAAACAACTAAAACAGTTATTCTGGACGAAGTTTGGCCAATTTATGGCATTACATGCGTCGGCAGATGGGGAGAAGGCAAATTGGATTAACTACAAGACAGGTATTAAGCATTTATACTTCAAAATGGATGCGGATAAGAAGCTGGCAACTATTGCGATACAGTGGTCCCAACCTGATGCTGGGCTCAGGGCATTAATGGCAGAACAATTTCTTCAGTTTAAAGTATTGTTGCAGGATCTTCTTGAAGAAGAGTGGATTTGGGATATGGACGGAATGGACGAATATGGAAAGCCGATTTGTCGCATCTATACAAGCTTAACCGGTTACAGTGTTTTTAAAGAGGATGACTGGGCCGAGCTCATTTCTTTTTTTAAACCTCGAATAATTGCTTTGGATGAGTTTTGGTCATCGGCTAAGTATACGTTCGATATTTTCAAATAATTAACATTCAATATAGTAAGATGGGTTATTACAGGTCTGATTCCGCTTTTCAACTCCAGTTTGTGGGAGCGAACGGCGTTTTTCTAACAGGTAGGAGCTTCGTCATCATTTAAAACAACAATCTAATGAAAAAAATGATCAAGGGTTTGCTGGCAATGGCATTGTGTTTTCAGCTTTCTTCGGTATTTGCGTGGGGGACAACAGGGCATCGTGTCGTGGCTGAAATTGCGGAACGCCATTTGACTAAAAAAGCCAAAAAGAATATTGGAAAAATTATTGGACAGCAAAAGCTGGCCTATTGGGCCAACTGGGGGGATTTTATCAAATCAGATCCCAATCCTGAATTTAAAAAACTGGGAAATTCTCATTTTATAAATTTAAACTCAAATTTACCCTGGGCCGATTTTCAATTGGGTTTAGAAAATTCAGCTGATGAGAATCTGTATAAGACAGCGCTCCGTATTGAGAAATCCTTTGCAGATAAGACTATTCCAATGGATCAACAAAAGCAAAACCTGTATTTCTTGATCCATATTCTGGGCGATGCGCATCAACCCATGCATGTTAGCCGTGCCGAGGATCAAGGAGGTAATAAGATTGAAGTAAGCTGGTTTGGAAAAAAATCAAATATTCACCGTGTTTGGGATAGTGATTTGGTCGACAATGAGAAGTATAGTTATACCGAGTTTGCAACTGTTTTAGATGTGAATAACAAAAAAGAGAATGAACAGCTGGCGGCTGGAGAGCTCGCTAACTGGTTGTATGAATCAAATCAATTGGCTGAAAAGATTTACGCTGACGTAGCTAATAATGCCAATTTATCGTACTCCTATGTTTATCAAAACAAAGATATTATGGAGCAATGTATGCTAAAAGGTGGCTTAAGGCTAGCTAAAGTATTAAACCGAATTTTTGGTTAATATTACCGTTACCATAAATTATTAAAAAGGCGTATCCTGAAACGATACGCCTTTTTTGTCGTAGTACGTCATTGCGATCACATTGATTTTATGCTTTCATTTAAACAATGTCCCTAGATTAGTTGTTTCCTCTATATTAAAATCAATTTCAATGACTATCCCGCAATTATTTAAAAAAATTGTTCCCTTTGCAAAACCTTATCGTCAGTTGATTATTTATACCTTGCTATTAACGGTAGTGGGGTCTTTTGCTGCGCAAATAAACGCTTTTATTTTGCGTTATACCGTCGATCAAATTAATGACCTGATGGTCGCCAAAGAACCCTTATCAAAAGGCATGTATCTAGTAGGCATGATCAGTATTATTTTGTTAATTAAAGAAATTGTGTACGCTTTTGTTCAGTTTGGTCAGAAATTTTACGGAGAGAAACTTCGAATTTATATCGCACGGGACTTCTCTCAATCAATAGTAAACCGCATTTTAACCTATAAGTTAGCCTTTTATACCTCAAGTGATAATGAAAGTGGAAAATTGGCTACCCGAATAGACGCCGGTATTAGCTCGTTGACACGTTTAGTCCAAAATTTCTTTATTGATATTCTGCCTTTGTTTGCAAATGCAATCATAGCATTAATCTGTATGTTCTATGCTAATGTATATGTAGGGCTGGTGGGAGTGGCTATTATTCCTTTGTACCTTTATATTAGTCAGACTCAAGCCTCCAAGTTGACAGGCTTTAGGAGGCAGATGCGCAATTACAGGGAGTCGAAAAATAACCGGATCATTAGTTTGATCGATTCAATTTTAGTAATTAAATCATTCGTTCGGGAGCCAGAAGAAGCTAAACGTCATGAAAAGATCCAATTTGAAATGACGGAGAATCAAATGGAAACTCGAAAAACGAGTTTTCTTTATGATAGCATTAAAAATTTTGTCGAACAGATTGCTGTCGTCATTATCATCGTTTTAACAGCTTATCTTGTTCTCTCTGGCCAAATTACTATTGGTGCGATTATGTTTCATATCATGTTATTTAATAACGTTTCGGCGCCGATACGTCAGTTGCACCGTATTTATGATGAGGTAAACGATGCCCTGATCTATTCAGAATCTTTCTTCGAAATTTTGGAATCTGACGAGCATATTGAATCAAAGGGTGATTATAAGCCAGCACATATTCAAGGACATTTGGCCTTACGGAATGTATTTTTTGAATATCCAAATGGAACCGTTGCTTTAAAGGACGTGAATTTTGAGATCAAGCCGAATGAAATCACAGCTTTAGTGGGGCTGAGTGGGGCCGGGAAAAGCACGATTATCAACTTATTGGATAAATTTTATGAACCTAGCAGTGGCCAAATTTTTTTGGATGGGGTAGATCTGGCAAAGTATGATACAGCGTTTCTCCGTCGACATATCGGTATGGTATTGCAGCGTAATCATATTTTTAAAGGGACTATCTTTGAAAATATCGAGTATGGTAAGATGGGAAGTTCTAGGGAAGAAATTATTGAAGCAGCCAAGAAAGCCTATATTCATGAGCAGATTATGGATCTGCCCAAAGGTTATGATTCAGATGCGCAGTCACTATCAGGGGGCCAACAGCAGCGGATCGCCATAGCCCGTTTATTTTTAAAAAATCCACCGATTATTTTTCTCGACGAGCCTACGGCTAATTTGGACGCCATCGCGACCGAACAGATTAAAAATAGTTTGGATGCCATAAAGAAAGACCGTACAGTAATTATCGTTTCGCATAGTATCTCTCAGATCATCGATTCCAATGCCATTGTGGTTATGGAAAAGGGAATGGTGGTGGAGAAAGGGCAACATGAAGATCTATACGCACATAAAGGAACTTATTATGATATTTTCTCAGCAATGGCCAATAGTTTAAACCTGAGTAAAATAAGCCGAACATTACATGCAGATGAAAGGTGAGGGTATTATTAACTTGTGCGACTATGTAGAATCATGCCAATGACCACCATGACAATACCAATACAGGAATATACATTCGGAAGCGCCGCCTGCAGGATAAGAATTTCGCCAACCAACGTAAAAATGACTTCCATGGCCTGTGTTGCCTCTACAGCTGCCAATGCTTTATGGTCCTGATGAACGAAATCGGTAGCTGAGAAAAATAAAAGTGTGGCAATTACTCCCGAACAGATGGCTACTAAAAAGGTTTGGAAAAGTTGACTATCAGTGGGCAGGCCATTATCTAAATAGCCAAATAGGCTCAGGATAATCCAAAATGGCATACTACAGAGTGTCATGCCGAGTGTACGTTGAAAAGCATCCAATCTATTGTTCGATATTTTCATCATTTTACGGTTACCTAAGGGGTAGGCAATAGCGCCGATCAACACCGGGATGGTTCCCAATAGCATTGTGTTTAAGGAGGTTGATTGAGCTTCTGAAATTTGCATCAAAAGAATACCTAAAAAAATAAGGATGGAGAAGAGGAGTGAAGCTTTTGAAATGCTTTTTCGTTGCCCTTTTTTATCAAGTAGCGGACCAATAAACATGCCGGCTATAATGGTGAATTCGAAGGTGCTAGCTACGAGCCAAGATGGGCCATAATTTGCGCCATAGGTAAGTGTTGCATAGAATAGCCCGAATCCGATCGTACTCCAAAGAAGCCATTGCCAAAGGTTGGATCTGATTTCTTTGAGTAAATCGATGAGGTTTCCTCTTATGGCAACAATGATAAGTAAGATTGGAAGCATCCAAATAAAACGTAAAGAGGCTGTCCATTGCCAACTTCCACCGGAGACTGCCATAATTCGGTTTAGAACGAAGGTGCTGGCAAAAAATAATGCAGCTAGCGTTCCTAAAAAAAGTGCATTTTTTTTATTCTTTTTTATTGTAAATTGGATTGGCATAAATAAAAGGAGTGCGATGTATACTTAACTTTGTGAAAGTAAGCAAATGTCCGTTCAAATGGAAATGAAACAAAAACTAATTGATTTTTATCGCGATTTTCTCATTTAAAATTCCTTATTTTGCCTAATCAATAAAACAAGTAGTAAGAAAATTAATCAAGATGATTATACAACCAAGAACTAGAGGTTTTATTTGTTTAACCTCGCATCCACAAGGGGCTGCGCAAAACATTAAAAATCAAATTGAATACGTGAAATCCAAAGGTGAGATCGCGAATGGTCCAAAGAAAGTATTGGTAATCGGTGCTTCTACTGGATTTGGTATTGCATCTCGGATTTCTGCAGCATTTGGTTCTGGAGCTGCTACAATCGGTGTATTTTTTGAAAAACCTGCGGCAGAAGGCAAGCCAGGAACTGCTGGATGGTACAATTCGGCAGCTTTTGAGAAAGAAGCCCATGAGGCGGGATTATATGCCAAAAGTATCAATGGCGATGCGTTTTCGGACGAAGTGAAAAAACAGACTATTGAACTTATTAAAAAGGATCTAGGACAGGTTGATTTAGTGGTTTATAGTTTGGCATCACCACGTCGTACGCATCCAAAAACTGGCGTAGCACACGCTTCTGTTTTGAAACCGATACAAGAGCCTTTTACCAACAAAACGGTAGATTTTCATACGGGTGTAATTTCAGACATTACCATTCAGCCAGTTGAAAATGAAGAAGATATTGCGAATACTGTAGCTGTTATGGGTGGAGAAGACTGGAAGTTTTGGATCGAAGATCTTAAAGCTGCTGGTGTGTTAGCTGAAGGAGCAAAAACAGTTGCCTATTCTTACATAGGTCCTGAACTTACTTATCCAATTTACCGTAATGGTACGATTGGTCGTGCAAAGGATGATTTAGAAGGAACAGTGCCTGCAATAAACGCGATTTTGAGCGATATTAATGGTGTATCCTATGTATCGGTGAATAAAGCCTTGGTTACGCAATCAAGTTCAGCTATTCCAGTTGTTCCTTTATACATTTCTTTATTGTATAAAGTCATGAAGGAAAAAGGTGTTCACGAAGGTACAATTGAACAAATGCAACGTTTGTTTGCTGAGCGACTTTATACCGCTGACGGAAAGGTATTGCTTGATGACAAAGGTCGTATCCGTGTTGATGACTTAGAAATGCGTGAAGATGTTCAGGCTGAAGTTGCAGCATTATGGGAGAAAGCAACAACCGAAAATTTAGCCGAAATTTCAGACATTGAAGGTTACCGTAACGAGTTTTTCAATTTGTTCGGTTTCAATTTCGACGGTATCGATTACAACGCTGATACCAATGAAGTTGTTGGTGTACCTAGTATTGAAGGTTAATTTTAACGGATATACCTACAAAAAGAGCGGATAATGTTTAAACATTATCCGCTCTTTTTGTAGGTATATCTTTGATGCTATGTTTATATGTTTGGGAGACTATGGTGTCAGCTCCCGCCGCTTTTGATAGAGTAGGTTTCCAACAACGGCAAAACCAATAGAGACCATAATGGTACTAAATGGGTATATCGCTGTCATACCCATATTATTGGCCACAAAGCCAATTAAAGGGCCTGTGATACCTAGTGAAATGTCTATAAATAGTCCGTAAGCAGCCAGAGCAGAGCCTTGTTGACTTTGATCTACCCGCTTAATGGCTTCGACACCAAGCGCTGGAAATACCAGTGAGAAGCCAAAACCCGTTAATGCTGCGCCCAATAGGGTCCATAATGGATCAATAGCCACTGCGATAACCATGAGACCTAATGTTTCAACGAAAAGACTCACTAAAGCAACTTTAAGCCCGCCATATTGGTCAATAACCTTATTGAAAATAAGCCGTGTTAAAATGAAGAATACGCCAAATATAGTTAAGCAAGCTGCGCCATTTTGCCAATTGAAATGTTCATAGTAAAGCGTCATAAAAGTGGAGATACTGCCAAAGCCTAGACCTCCTAAAGCAAGACAGATTCCAAAGGGTGCTACTAAAAGCAATACGCGCTTAAAACTCACTTTTTCAGCCTTTTTTCGTGCCACTTGGTAGGGTGTTTTAGCGCGACAATAAAAATAACCAAGGAGGCCAACCGCACTGGTAAGTAGAGCCAAAGCTTCGTAATTGATATGATCCACCATCAAAACACCTAGGGGTGCGCCAATAGCCAATGCACCATAGCTGGCTATTCCGTTGAAAGAAATTGCTTTTGCAGCATGTTCATCGCCGAGTTCCATTAATGCCCAATTTATAGGGCTCGCACCCACCAGACCCTCTCCAATTCCAGTAAACAAACGGGTAATGAGCAGAAGCCCTAAACTGATAAAAGGCTGTGATTTAAATAAGAAAACAAGGAGCAGAAGAAGTCCAGATAATGCAAAAAATAACATGCTACGCAAAACTGAAATCTTGGGGCCCTTGGTGTCCACAATTTTTCCTGCATAACCGCGGAGTAAGAATGTAGCAACATACTGAACACTAATGACCAATCCCGCAATAATTGTATTAAATCCTAAAGTCTGGTGAATAAAGATGGGAAGGGTTGCAAGCGATAGGCCGATTGTGAAATAACCAAGGAAAGTTAAAGAGACATAGCCTAAAATCTTTTGATTGACCTCCCGAAGAGAAATTGTCATTATAAAAAATTTTAGGCGAAATTACGTCTTTATGCTTGTTTTTAGAAATAAAATCAATAAACAACTGTCTCTTTAATATCACAATTTTTCTCGAGCCATTCTTGATCAAATTGTTTTGGTGAAATTCTTTTGCCTTGATAGATATAGTAAACTTTTTCAGATTCACCCTTTACTGGAGGGCCGGGGATTTTATTGACAATCTTCTCTTCAGGACAGTCTTGTATTAAAGCCTGTTCTTTGACTTGACGAGTTTTACATGAAGTGAACGCAATTACAAAGATAAAAAGGTACAGTAGTTTATTCATGAGTTTAGTTTTAATACAACTGTTAACGTAAGCACTATCTAAAATGCGACATCAATTTATTCAATAGTGTACAACTTTTTGATCGACTATTTGTTCTATAAAAGATACCTGAAAAATTAGAAACGCGACAGGAGAAATTGACATAGGAAAAATTAAATTGAATAATTGATCGTAGAAAACATGAGAAGAAAAGCAACAGCCCAATGGAATGGCAATTTGAAAGAAGGAAAAGGTAGTCTGACTACAGACAGTACAGCGTTGGATCATACGCAATATTCATTTTCGACACGTTTTGAAAATGGTATTGGGACAAATCCCGAAGAATTATTGGCAGCAGCGCATGCTGGATGTTTCACCATGCAATTGAGCGCTTATCTTTCTGAGTCTGGTTTTGTTCCCGAGGAATTAACGACAGTGTCGACAATTGTTTTCGAAAATGGTTCAATTGTGCGATCTGAACTGGAGCTGAAAGGAAAGGTCCCAGCGATTACAGAAGCTGAGTTTCAAACAATAGCGCATAAAGCGAAGGAAAACTGTCCTGTGAGTAAGGCTTTTAGTTTCGAGAAAACCTTAGATGCAAAGCTACTATGATAAAGGTACAGTATTGAACAAAAACCCGGCCTTTTTTCGTAAAAAGGAGAAAAAGCTGTTATTTTGAGGATATCATAAATAATTAGCAATATTGAATTTTAATCAATTGAGTTTTGGTTCAGAGAAAGAAAAATAAGTTAAGTTCAGCAGCGTTTGCGGAAAAGAATCTGGAGGCTGGAAAGGTCTTTTTGGAAAAGTATGCACAACAGGAAGGTGCTGTTGTATGTGCATCGGGTTTGCACTATAAGGTATTAACAAAGGGGGCGGGGCAGATTCCCAAAAAGTCCGCGAAAGTTATCTGTCATTATAAAGGCGAGCTTTTAGACGGAACCGTATTCGACAGTTCGTATAAGCGGAAGCGCCCCGAAACGTTCTATATCAATGAACTCATAGTCGGTTGGCAAGAAGCGATTTCAATGATGCCTGTTGGGTCAATCTGGGAAGTGTGTCTTCCACCAAAGCTGGCTTATGGAAAGGAAGAATTGTTACCTCGAAAAGGAGGGGAATGTACGTTGATATTTCAGATTGAGTTGATTGCCATTTTAGCTTAACAGAAAAAAGACTTTCATAAAAAAGCCCGCA
>NZ_DDGR01000007.1:397187-463556 GCF_002337775.1 Sphingobacterium sp. UBA1897 | reverse complement strand
TAGTTTTAGGGGAGCAGCATAGTTTGTGTGCGATAACCCAGAAAGTTAAAGACCAATGAGTCGGTAGGAGAGGCGTTGATTTGAAATTTCCCCGTTGCGTCGGTTTTTGTAGCGACTGCTTTCCCTTTAATACTGATGGTGACGCCTGGCATGGAGATCATGCTTGAGCCATCTTTGACCACTCCTTGTATGGAAGTTTGTCCATAGGCAACAGATACGACCATGGATGTCAAAAATAATGCGGATAGATTCCTCATATCGTTAATTTTTGGTGTTTGTTTAAAATACGTTGGTTATTTCCCTGAAGCAAATATGTTGATGTAGTACAACTTTGCCAAAATTTAACATTTTCACATCACTACTACATGAAATTTCAGCTTGCTCAGCTTACCTTTTTTTGTATTTTATGTTTTTGATAGTCAGTTTTTTAGATTGTATTTTTAAACGAAATAACACGAGCTTTAGTGTGTTTTATACACTAAAGCTCGTGTGTGGTAATGATGTAGTGTTTGTGATGGGAATTTAACGTTCCATCAGGAATTCAGAGAGGTTTTTGTCTGTGGGAATGCCTAACTTTTTACGTAATCGATAGCGTCTAATCTCGACACCGCGTGTACTAATGTTAAGCAATGAGGCAATTTCCTTACTCGACATATTGAGCCTTAAGTAGGCGCATAGTTTAAGGTCATTGGGGACAAGATCAGGAAACTCTTGTTTCAATTTCTTGAAAAAATTCTCATGTGATTCGTTAAAGCTTCTTTCAAAAATATGCCAGTCACGATCGTCATTATGGGCATCATCAATGAGCTTGTTTATTTTTTTCAATTCATCCGAACTTAGTTTGTTGCCATCAGCATCTTTAAGCTGTTTAAGCTCGTCGTGTAAATTGTTCAACATTTCATTTTTGTAAACGATATTGAGTGCTGCATTGGCCAGTTCTTTATTTTTTAATTGAAGCTGATCTTCTAATTGCTGGTTTTTAAGTTTGATCCAGTCCTTTTCTTTTTGCTCGGTTTCGCGTTCCAAAGCAATCTTTTTCTCTTCCAACCATTTTCGCCGTATTTGAAACTGACGCTTGCGCTCCCGCTGAAGACTAAATATATATGCTAAATAGATGAGTGTTATCAGCACCAGTGTATAAAATACCTTTGCCCACCAAGAAAGGTACCATGGATACCGAATAGTAAAGGAAAACGTTTGAATTTCCGAAACCAAGCCCATATTGTCCTTCGCCCTTATTTTAATTTGAAATTTTCCATAAGGTAGATTCGTGAAATCTTGATAGGCAGTTTCACTCCATTCGGACCAATTGTCCGAGTAACCTTCGAGATAATATTGGTATTGAATCGGTGATGACGAATAATATGGACTTGAAAAGCTAATTCTAAGATTATTGTCCGATGATGATAGTTTGAACGCTGAATCTGGAATAATAACCTGTCCTGTTGTCAAGTTGATGAGTTGTGCTATTTGTGGAAGTGGCAACCTATATTTTTGTGATTTATCGGAATGACGATAGATTGCAAATCCATCATCTAAACCGATGAGATAGTATTGGTTTTCAATAGGGAGAATGTTTTCATAGTTATTCATCATTCGATCCTGTAAGGGACTGAGCAGATTGGAGTCAATATGAAGTTTGCCCTTACTATCAAAATCTACTTTAGCAATTTTTGTCTTCTGAATAAACCAGTAGCTGTTTGTATTGATCGGTATGACCTTATTTGAATTTTTATAGGTGCCTAATGCTGTGTTTAATTCATCGGCATAGCTGAATCTTTTTACAATATTGTCGAATTGGAGAAATCCGCTGTCCGTCGCAAATACAAGATTATTTTCTAATGTGTAAATCCCCGTAAATTGCCTCTTTGAAGCGATACTGTCCTGTTTGGAGGAAAATAAAATATTTGCCTGTTGGAAATTCGCATCAAATCCGAGTAGTTGTATCTGTCCCCAATCGCCAATCCAAAAGGTATGGTTATCTTTTTGCGCCAAAAATCGAACGGGTTCTTTAACGCCCGCGAATTGCTGGACGAACTGAAGGTGTATACCATCGAAGCTAAATTTCGATAGGCCCGTATAGTTTCCTTGAAGAATATTTTTTGTTCCAAAAATAGGCTTGAATATCCAGCCGCCAGTGATCTGTGAAATCTTCTCGAGTCGCCCATTAACCAATTTGAAGGTTCCATCATTATGTCCACAGATAAGTTCATCGCCAAATATGGCTAAGGTCCATACCTGACCGTTTGAATTTGGAATCTGAGAAAAATTTAACGAATTATAATTGTTTAATCCCTTCCATTCGCTTGAGAATAATCCCTTATTGGTTCCAAGATAGATTTTTCCCTGATAGATAATTGATGTATAAACCGTACCAATTTTTCCAACAAAATCAGTATAAAATGATAATGGAGAGTTGATTTCAATGCGGTCTATACCATTATCAAGCCCCACCCAGATATTCTTCTGATTGTCCTTCACAATACTGAGTACGGTATTGTTTTGGAGACCATTGTTTTTATTGATATGCTGAATGACCTGACCATTTTTATTGATGACAATAACACCGTTTTGGATGGTGCCAAAAGCGTATTGTCCGTCATAGAGGTATAAACCATTGTTGATTTGTGATTGGCTCAAGAGCTGGTTTGCCGGAACAGGCCAGGGTAGGATGGAACCATCGGCTTTCATCAGGTAAAGACCGTTTCGCGAAGTAGCAATAAGCGAGGTCGTTGCGTCGAAAGGTAAGATGGCAAGTACATTTTTATCTTTCAAGACATCTTTTCCTTTTACAGGGATTAATTTATCCTGTTTAAATTCATGCAGACCACTTGGCAGCTGTTCGAAAAATAGCGTGTTATTGAGCTGATGTGGAAATAAAAAAGGTTCACCTTTAGCCGTTAGTTGCCGTATACGATTGTTTTCCCAAATATAGGATTTGGAAAATGTATGAAAAAATACCCGTTGGTCCTCAACAATGATTTTCCAGATTTCTTCGTTTGGAAAATAGGTCTTGTCCTGCACAAGTTTAGAGATACTATGATAGGTCAAGTTTCCGAAAGGTTTGGAAGTCCAATAGCCAAATTCACCTCTTCCACCTGTGTAAATCTTTCCGTCTTTACCTATTGCAACACTTCGGACTGTTGAGTGATTTGGTAGTGGAAAGATACGCCAGTATTGTCCGTCAAATTGTAACAGCCCTTCGGTATTTGCACTATAGATGCGACCATCTTTATCGACTGCCAAAGACCAGTTCTGATTTCCGGCCTTGTATTGGTCTTTTTTGTATTGTTTTACAAAAGGTGTTCCTGTAGGTATGATTGTCTGGCAATAGCCAGAGTGCATTAAAAAAAATAAAATGCTGCAAAACCAAAAGATATAGACGTTACTATATTTTTTTGTTGTCATCGACTCCCTCACTTTAAACTGATTTTGGGGACAATATATCGATTTTATCGCAGAATTGATAATCTCCCTCGTCGTACGGAGCGCTGGTAGCTCTGGCAGATCTCCATCTTATTTTGGAGCTGAACCGACGGATTGATGGAAGAAAAATTAGAAGAAGCCAGGAGGTTTATTTTTATTTGGTTTAAAAAACCATTTAATCGTGTTGAAAATCAGGAATGAAGCTATTTATTCCACCTATTTGAACAAAAAATACTCCTTTTGCTGTGAACGATTTTTGATATTTGAGTTCATTTACTTCGTTAAATAACCAAATAAACCAAAACAACTATGATAACACCGATAACCAAAACGGTAGGGAAGGGGTTACTTTTATTTTCGTTGATGAGCATGTCTGCACCAGTGGTGCTTGCCCAATCGCAAATAAAGATATCCGGAAAAGTAAGCTCCTCAACAGGCGAGCCTCTTGCGGGGGTTACAGTACAGATAAAGGGGGTGAAAAACGGCACTGTAACCGATGGGGCCGGCAATTATCAGATTCTTGCGCGAGATATTGATGTCCTGATATTTTCGCTGGTAGGCAAAGAGAAGGCCGAAGTCCAGGTCAATAAGAAAGATCACATTAATCTCGTGCTCCAGGAGTCCAGTAGTCTGATTGACGAAGTGGTTGTTGTAGGCTATGGTACCCAGAAAAAAAGTAATTTAACCGGTGCTGTTGCTGCTGTCGATGGAAAGGTGCTTAACAAACGTATCGCTACAAATCCAACACAATTACTTCAAGGTCGCATGCCCGGACTTCGTGTTACCCAAGGATCAGGAGAAGCAGGGAATGAAAATGTGAATCTCCAGGTAAGGGGATTGGGGTCGTATGGGGCTTCGTCTGCGCCATTGGTTATCGTAGATGGTATTCCCGGGAGTTTGGAAAATTTAAATCCTCAAGCAATCGAGAATATCACCGTATTGAAAGATGCTGCCTCAGCCGCTATCTATGGGGCAAGAGCAGCAAATGGGGTTATTCTTGTGACGACAAAACAGGGTAAAGCTGGAAAAACACAACTGAGCTACGATTATAATGTCGGAATTACCAAAGCCTCAGCTCTTCCAGACCTCGTGTATAATTCCGTTGATTATATGACTCTGTATAATCAGGCAAATAAAAACTCCGGTGTCACAAATCCAAATGCTTCTTTTAGCCAGGAGATGATTGATGCCTACAAAAATGCAACAGATAAAAAATTATATCCCGATTTTAACTGGTTAGATGCTGTCTTTAGAACAGTCCCGGTACAGACGCACAATTTAAGCTTAAGTGGTGGTGCAGGGGGAACAAATTACAACGTCATACTGGGCTACGTCAATCAACCTGATATTATGATCGGGACTTCTTTTAAAAAGTATAATCTACAACTTAACCTAGGCTCTAAAATCAATGATCGGATAAGTTTCGGTTCAAGTATTACCTTGAATTATGGCGATCGGAAATACCCTAGAAACGGTAGTGAAGATCAGTTTTTGTCTACCATTAGTCAATCACCACTTTATGGACCTGTATTACCAGATGGTAGTGGTCGTTATACGTCTAGGGCATATCCTTTTCAGTCCCCAAATAAAAACCCTGTTGCAGTTGCTGAAAATGCATTTACAAGACTGAACAATTATTTTATGCAAGGCAATATTTTTTTAAATGTGAAAATATTGGATGGACTGGATTGGAAGACTAGCGGCGGGTTGACCTATGGCTTTACAAAAAACTATACAAACAAACCTGTGATTAATCAATACATGTGGTTCGCCAAACCTGATGACCTACCCGCCAGACAGCTTGATGTAGGTGGTCAAGGATTAGAAGTAACGGACGACAACAATGTGTACCCGGTGGGCTATACACAACTGACTTACGATAAGTCTTTTGGAAATCATAACATGAAAGTGCTGGCAGGAACCCAGGCAGAATATAATAAAACACAAAAATTGTTCGGAAGTAGGTTGCAGTTTCCCAACAATGATTTGCTTGAGCTTGATGGTGGCGGAGCCGGTCAACAGTCTAATAACGGTGTAACCAATGAATGGTCATTAAGGTCTTACTATGGTCGATTAAACTACGACTACAAAGGCAAGTATCTACTCGAAGGTAATGCACGTTATGATGCGTCTTCACGTTTCCCTGAAAATAGAAAATGGGCATTTTTCCCTTCAATATCCGGAGGTTGGAAAGTTTCGGATGAGACCTTTTATGGGCCGAAATTGAAAGAAGTTGTTAATGAACTAAAATTAAGAGCCTCTATTGGAACACTGGGTAATCAGAATATTGGTAACTATCCTTATCAGATTGTTTACAATTCTTCTTTTGCTTATCCTTTTGATGAAACACTCCAACAGGGGGCTCGGCAGGTAGCCATGGCTAATGACAGGATCAAATGGGAGAGTACCAAAGTCCTGGATTTCGGTGTGGACTTCGGGCTATGGAACAACAAATTGACCGCTTCTTTCGATTGGTATAACAAAGTAACATCAGATATTTTATCCGCATCTACGGCTTTCCCTTCTTACATTGGGCTGACTGCACCGACCGTAAACTATGGTGAATTGCGTAACAGAGGTATAGAACTCGGTCTTCAGTACCGTGATAAAATTGGAGAGGTATCGCTGACCCTCAATGGAAATATTCAGGCCAATCGCAATAAGGTGATGAAATATGGAGCCGAACGTATCTCGGGCAATACCATTATCCGGGAAGGTTTACCTTATGGTAGTTTTTATCTTTTGGAGAACACGGGTATATTCCGTTCGAAGGAAGAGGTGGCAGCCTCTCCGGTGCAACAGATTCCAGCGCAACCGGGTTATCTGAAATTTGCCGATGTAAATGGCGATAAAGTTGTGGACAATAATGATCGTATTGTCGTGCCGGGCGCTTATCCAGATTTCGATTATTCCTTTAATGCGACGGCTGTTTGGAAGAATTTTGATTTTACAGCCTTTTTCTTCGGTTCTCAGGGACAAAAAATATTTGTAAGTGAGTGGGGAATAGTTCCTTTCAGGCAAGGTGGTACATTCACCCGCGACTGGATGGATGCTTGGACTCCAGAAAACCCCAATGCATCGCTTCCAATAGTCGGTGCTGAAAATACCCCTGCCGCAAATAACGTACGGACTGCGTCGACTTTCTTTTTAAAAGATGGATCGTTCTTGCGTCTTAAAAATATTCAGGTAGGCTATTCTATTCCACAGAGCACCTTGTCCAAAGCTGGTATTTCTGGCCTTCGCATCTATTTTGCGGCGGATAACCTGGTCACATTCTCCAAGTTCCCCGGTTTAGATCCCGAACGTGGCGTTTCATCAAGCGGTGGTGCAACTTCAGGGCGTTATGTGACTCATCCTCAGAATAAAGTATTCGCATTTGGAGCGAGCATCACATTCTAATCTAGTGGTAACTAAAAAAAATTAAAGATGAAAAATAGCGTAAAAAAAACATATCTATACCTAAGCTTAGCTGCCTTAGCTTCACTAGGTAGTTGTACAAAAGATTTTTTAAATAAAAACCCAACGGATAAAATTTCGGAATCAACCTTCTGGAAAACGCAGACTGATGCTGATTTGGCACTATCGGGCTGTTATGAATTTCTTTGCCGAGGATACAATTCGACGTCTTCATCCAATGCACGCGGTGGTTGGGGTGGAGCAAGTATGTTTTGGGATGGGCTTTCAGACGATGCCTTTGTGTCCAGTACCTCCAATAACTTCAATATTATTTCGCGATCTGGAATCTCCTCGACAACAGGCGGAATGCAATCTGAGGGGTATGAGATTTCGTATCAGGCCATTGCTGCATGTAATAAATTGATTGCCAATATTGACCGCATTACAAGCATGAGCCAGCAGGACCGTGACCGATATAAAGCAGAGGCTCGTTTTATCCGGGCCCATTACTACTTTTTGTTGACCAATCTGTACGGTGATGTGCCATTGACTTTAGAACCCCTAGGTATGGACGATGCGAGTATTCGGTTGGGTAGAACACCTAAAACCAACGTTATCGAAGCGATTTTAGCAGATTTAGATTACGCGAGTGAAAAACTGCCAAATACAGGATATAAGGGGCATGCTGTGAGGGGAGCTGCATTAGGCTACAAAACAAAGGTGTTGTTGACTTCAAAAAAATGGGCCGAGGCAGCGGCAACAGCGAAGATTGTTATGGATGAAAACAAGTTTTCGATCTATCAGGGTGGTTACCGTGATCTGTTCCGAAAACCTGGACAAAATAACAATCCCGAAATCATGTTCTCCGCTCGATTTTTACCGCCCAATATGTATAGCCCAGCAGATATGATGTATTCTTATCTGAAGACAATACAACCGTTGGGGTATCTGGTGGATTCTTATTATGCCATCGATGGAAAAGATATTAAGGAATCGACGGTTTACGATGCTAAAAATCCTTACGAAAATAGAGATCCACGGTTGAAGTCGACAATCATGTACCGCGGTGTATGGAGAGGTACCACTGCATCTTCAGCTTTTGATCCGGTTGCCGAAGGGGTTTTGGGTGGTTTTTTACCGAGAAAATATATCAACGAATCGAAATGGCCAACCAGTTACGCGACACAAAGTGATCAGGATTGGGTATTCTTACGTTATGCAGATATTTTATTGATGTACGCAGAAGCGAAAAATGAAAGTGCCGGGCCTGATCAGACAGCTGTAGACGCGTTGAATAAGGTAAGATCCAGGGCTGATGTGAAAATGCCGCTCTTAGAGTTTAGCGGTTCCTTGACAAAAAATGAATTCCGCGATATTATCCGTCATGAACGGAGGATTGAATTGGCTTTGGAAGGGCAACGTTATTTTGACTTGAAACGCTGGGGGATGATCAAAGAGGTGATGGATAAAACCAAGGATCCCGATGGAGCTTCACGGTTATTCATGGCCAGAGATACCTTATGGCCAGTGCCTCAATCTGAGGTAGATATGGCCAAAAGTTTAGGTAATGACAATTTTAAACAAACACCAGGTTTCTAAATGAAGAACTGTGAAAAATTAAGGTATGAAAGCTATATATAAAATGTTGCTGGCACTTGTCCTCATCATGGGAATGAGTAAGGGATTATTGTATGCGCAAGTAAATCGCTTGCCCGATAGTGTACGCATGAAATGGTGGGAAGAAGCCCGGTTTGGCATGTTTATCCATTGGGGAGTATATGCGCAGTTTGGCGGCGTTTATAAGGGGCACGAACAGGCACGTGGTGGAGCAGAATGGATTATGAACCGCTCTAAAATTCCGGTTGATGAATATCAGGCGATGGCAAAGCAATTTAACCCCACGCAGTATAATGCAGACGAATGGGTACGCATGGCGAAAGATGCCGGGATGAAATATTTGATTATCACGGCCAAACACCACGATGGTTTTGCGCTCTTTGAAACAAAAGCGAGTAAGTGGAATATGGTGGATGCGACGCCTTACGGTAAAGATGTTTTGAAACCTTTGGCCGAAGCCTGCCGAAAATATGGCCTGAAACTTGGCTTTTATTACTCACAGGCGCAGGATTGGAATAACCCCGGTGGATCGGCTGCTCGTAAATTAATGCGAGAAGGCTGGCCTAATCCAGATTCAACCCGTATAGATGATTACACACTAGCACATCATGGCCATTGGGATCCCAAACAAGAAACGGCGAGTTTTAGTGACTATATCAAAAACGTATCTGTGCCTCAGGTCAAAGAATTGTTGAGTAACTATGGGGATATTGCTGTGCTATGGTGGGATACACCAACCAATATGACCGACGAAGCCGCAAATATGCTTCAGGACCAATTGGCATTACAACCCAATATTATCACAAATGATCGATTGAAACGGCCTAATTTCCCCGGCGATACCAAAACGCCGGAGCAAAAAATTCCAGATTGGAGTGAACTCGAAGGCAAACATTGGGAAACCTGTATGACCATGAATGGCACTTGGGGCTACCGCACATCAGATCATAAATGGAAGTCTGCCGAAACCTTGATCCGCAATCTCGTTGATATTGCTTCCAAAGGTGGAAATTACTTGTTGAACGTTGGTCCAAAACCCGATGGATCCTTTCCACAGGAGAGTATAGAACGTTTGGCTGTTATTGGCAAATGGATGAAAGCCAATAGTGAAGCAGTCTACGCGACCAAGAGTAGTCCTTTACAGCCATTTGAATGGGGGAGATGTACCATGAAGGAAGATGGAAAGCGGACTTATTTGTATGTCTCTGTATTTGACTGGCCAAAAAATGGCATAGTTGAACTTCCGATTGAAAATAAAGTTTTAAAAGCTAGTCTTTTAGCCAATAATCAAGTGTTAAAGGTAAAATCGAATGCCAATGGTATTCAGATTGCCGTGCCTGAGCAGGCCATTGATGCTGTTGCTACAGTGATTAAGATCGAAGTGGCTGGCAAATTTAAGCGCGAAAAAGGGGCCGGAGCAAAAAACATGAAAACTGGAGCTTTGGACGAGTAAGGCCGATAAGATGAAAAGCAGATACTAAAATAGCATAATGAAGAAAAGTAGATTGAATAAAATAATTGCGTTGTTGTTGACTTTTGGAGTTGCTCAACTCCACGCTCAGGAAGTTAAGCGGATTGATCAAGGCTGGGATTTCTTAAAGAGCGATCTGGGGGGAATCTGGGAAGCTGTAAGACCGGTGGGAGCCGGTAATCCCGAGTCTGTTCCACTTTGGGAGCAGATAAATCTGCCGCACTGTTATAATGCGCTGGACGCTGTTGATCCAGCTATAAATTATTATCAGGGGCCAAGCTGGTACAGAAAATCGCTGGAGATCGATAACCCCTATTTAAATGGTCACACCCTTCTTCATTTTGAAGGAGCCGGACAAAAGACAGCTGTTTATATCCATACAAATAAAGTTGGGGAGCACGTTGGCGGATACGACGAATGGACTGTGGACATTACAGATGCCGTTGAAAAGTTTAAAAAAACAGCCGCTTTTAAAAAACAGTTTAAGGGCAAAATACCGCTTTCAATTCGTGTGGATAATTCACGTGATCTCGAAATGATCCCTTCTGATCTGTCTGATTTTAACGTCTATGGAGGTATTTACAGACATCTAAACCTGAAATATGTTCCGCAGACAGCTTTGGAGCGTGTGTTTGTTGAGGCGTCAGTAGGGGCCGATGGTAAGCAGGGAGTGGTCAACGTCCGCGGACGGTTGATGCCATTTTCGGCTCAGACAAATTTTGAAGTCGAAACGCAGCTCTATGACCCCGCTGGAAAAATCGTGCAAACCCAGCAACCACAGGTAAATAGGGGGACGTTGAATCTTGAATTTGGACAATTCCTGGTCAAGAAGCCACAGCTTTGGAGTCCTGATCAACCGGCTTTATACCGTTTAGTTACGACAATCAAAAGCAATGGACAAGTATTTAAAGAAGAGAGTGTCTTTGGCTTTAGACATGTAGCGTTTAAAGAAAAAGGTTCTTTTCTGCTGAACGGGAAAAGGCTTTTGCTTCGTGGTACCCATCGTCATGAAGACCATGCCGGCGTTGCTGCAGCAATGACTGACGATCAGATTCTACAAGAGATGACCCTGATGAAAGAGATGGGCGTAAACTTTATACGCTTGGGACATTATCAGCAGAGTCGTAAAGTGCTTGAGGCCTGTGATAGTCTGGGCATTTTGGTTTGGGAAGAGATTCCATGGTGCAGAGGTGGATTAGGTGGTGAGGTCTATCAACTTCAGGGAAAACGGATGTTAACCCATATGATTGAACAGCATTATAATCATCCATCGGTCATTATCTGGGGGCTTGGTAATGAAAATGATTGGCCTGGTGATTTTACGGAGTTTGATCAGGCAAAGATAAGGGCTTATATGAGTGAACTCAATGATTTAGCTCATCAATTGGACCCGAGTCGGAAAACAGCAATACGACGTTGTGATTTCTGTAAAGATATTGTTGATGTTTATTCGCCCTCCATTTGGGCGGGTTGGTATAGAGGTGTTTATACCGACTATAAAACAGCGTCCGAAGAAGAAATGAAAAAGGTAAAACATTTCCTTCATGTGGAGTGGGGCGGGGATAGTCATGCAAGACGACATGCAGAAGACCCTGATCGCGCTTTAACTAAAATCAAAGGTGATGGCACAACAGATGAACGGGCAGGCGATGCGTCGCTCATTGGTGGTGCAGCACGGGTTTCTAAAGATGGCGATTGGAGTGAAAGCTACATCTGTAATCTCATCGATTGGCACTTAAAGGAACAAGAAACAATGCCTTGGCTCACGGGAACAGCCTATTGGCCATTTAAAGATTTTTCAACTCCGGTCCGGCCAGACAATCCTGTGCCTTATGTCAATCAGAAGGGTGTTGTTGAACGGGATTTTACCAAAAAAGAATCGTACTACGTATTCCAGTCGTATTGGACAGCGAAACCAATGCTGCATATTTATGGCCATACTTGGCCGATCCGTTGGGGTGAAAAAGAGGAGTCGAAAATGATAAAGGTATATTCCAATGCCAGTGAGGTTGAGCTTTTTGTCAATGGAGAAAGTCAAGGATTAAAGAAAAGGAATAGCCAAGATTTTCCAGCGGCAGGTTTGCGCTGGATGGTGAAACTGAACGAAGGAAACAATCAGATTAAAGCTGTCGCGAAAAACGGACGGGAAATTCTAGTGGATGAAATTGAACAGCAGTATCAGACAAAAAAATGGGGTAAACCTGCCAAATTACTTGTCGAACAGATTGCTGCGGAAGGCGAAGTAATCACTGTGCAAGCCCAAATTGTGGACGATACCAATACCCCCTGTCTCGATGCAAAGGACTGGATCTATTTTGGTTCAACCGGCGATGGTCAGTTGATCGTCGATCAAGGCACTTCTACGGGGTCGAAAAAAGTACAGGCCTACAATGGTCGTGCATTGATTAAACTTCGACTGCCTTCGGGAACAGCCGTGGTATCAGGCAGGATGGAAGGATCAAAGAGTACCTTGTTAACAATAGAAAAATAGTACAAGATGTTAAAAGCAACGAATCATTTGAACTTCTTTTTACTGCTTGGCCTCCTGGGGACGATTGCTCCATGCCGTGCACAAAGCAATTCGCCGCAGCTGAAGCTTTGGTATAATCAGCCGGCCTCACTGTGGGAAGAAGCACTGCCACTTGGAAATGGCACAACAGGAGCGATGGTCTTTGGAGGGCTAAGTAAAGATAGGTTTCAAATTAACGATAATACGCTGTGGTCGGGTGAACCCGATGCGGGCAATATTCCAAACGGCCCGCAGGTTTTACCCCAGGTGCGCCAAGCCATCTTTGCTGGAAAATATGAAGAGGCAGCAGTTCTTTGGAAGAAAATGCAAGGACCTTATTCTGCTCGGTATCTACCCATGGGCGATTTATGGTTGGACTTTCATCAGGACGAAAAAAAGGTCAAAGATTATAAACGGGAGCTGGATCTTGAACGAGCGATCAATCAGGTGAGTTATTCGTATCAAGGTGTTCGATACCAAAGGGAAAGTTTTGTCAGCTTTCCGGATAAAGCATTGGTGGTTCGATTGAAAGCGGACAAGAAAAAATCAATTACCTTGGATCTTTCCTTGACCAGTAAGCTCCGATATAGCGTTTCGATCCAAGGTGATAATCAACTGACCCTTCAGGGTAAGGCGCCGAGTTTTGTCGCCAATAGGGATTATGAACCTCAACAGGTGCTGTACGATAGTGTTGGCGGAAAAGGGATGACCTTTGCGATGCAGGTCAGTGTAAAAACTACCGGTGGTGTAGTGAAAAAAGAGCAGGATAAGCTTAAAATTATAGGCGCTGATGAGGTGATTTTATTTTTGACAGAAGCGACAAGCTTTAACGGTTTTGATAAGTCTCCGAGTCAGGAAGGTAAAGATGCCACGCTGCTCGCAAAAAAACGCATGAATACGGTCTCCAAAAAGAATTTTCATACCTTACTTGCAAACCATCAAAGGGATTATCAAAGGCTATTCAATCGTGTAGCCTTTGCGCTGACCGGTACTTCTGTTCATGATAAATTACCTACAGACCAGCGTGTCATGCAGTTTTCCAAAGGACCGGCCGATTTGGGACTTCTGACGCTGTATTATCATTTTGGACGCTACTTGTTGATTGCCAGTTCTAGGCAAGGAGGAAGGCCTGCAAATTTACAGGGGATCTGGAATGATCATGTGCAACCACCGTGGGGAAGTAATTATACGACCAATATCAATACAGAAATGAATTATTGGCTTGCGGAAAATACCAATCTTGCAGAATGTCATCAGCCTTTGTTTGATTTTATGGATGAGCTGGCGATCAACGGGGCTAAAACAGCATCGGTAAATTATCATATCGATAAGGGCTGGGTTGTGCATCATAATTCCGATCTATGGGCTAAAACTTCCCCTCCGGGCGGATATGATTGGGACCCCAAAGGAATGCCACGCTGGTCGGCATGGCCTATGGCAGGTGCCTGGTTGAGCACACATTTATGGGAACACTATCGTTTTACGGGTGACAAAACTTTCTTGAAGGAGAAGGCCTACCCATTGATGAAAGGGGCGGCCCAATTTATGCTGCAATGGCTGATTGCTGATCCTGGAAGTAAATATCTCGTGACCAATCCTTCCACTTCACCTGAAAATACAATTAAAATAGCAGGTAAAGAATATCAATTGACTATGGCCTCTACCATGGATATGGCGATCATTCGTGAGCTTTTTACAGCTGTTATTCGTTCATGTACGATATTGGGTATTGATCCTGAATTTAAATCGGCTCTAGAAGAAGCGAAGGAAAAGCTTTATCCCTATCAGGTGGGCCAATATGGACAATTACAAGAGTGGTTTAAAGATTGGGATGATCCAAAAGATCAGCATCGGCATATTTCCCACTTATTTGGTTTATACCCGGGCAATCAGATCAACCTTGCGGAAAACAAGGCTTTGGCTGCGGCCGCCAAGCGTTCATTGCTTTTGAGGGGCGATGTCAGTACCGGCTGGTCGATGGCCTGGAAGACAAATTGGTGGGCGAGGCTTCAGGATGGAAATCATGCCTATAAAATCCTCAAGGATGCCTTAAATTTTATCGATCCTAAATTGGATCGTGCTCAGATGAGCGGTGGTGGAGCTTATCCGAATTTATTTGATGCACACCCACCTTTTCAAATTGACGGTAATTTTGGTGCTACGGCCGGAATGACTGAAATGTTGCTGCAAAGTCACGATGGTGCTGTTCATTTATTGCCGGCTCTACCTGATGAATGGTCTGCTGGGACGATTAAAGGAATTAAGGCCAGGGGAAACTTTACCGTAGACATTGCCTGGAAAAATAACGTATTGACCGAAGCAATGATCGTATCCAATATTGGAGGTGTTTGTCGTTTGCGTACACCTTTACCCGTTAAAGTTGTCGGCATCGAATCAAATCAGGCAGCTGTCACAGACAACACGCTATTATATAAACCGGAACAACTACCGTATACGATCGCTGATCCGTCCAAATTGCCATCGTTAGCAGCTACGAAAATGTTCGAAGTTCAATTTGAGACGATAAAAGGTAAACGGTATCGTATTGTTCCGCTATAAATCAAAATCCAGGAAAAATGAAATCAAAATCAATTGTTCGCATCATGGGCTGTCTTCTTGGGATCGCAATTTCCCCCTTATTTTTGAAGGCAAAAATTAAGAAAGGTGTTTTTGAGCAGGAGATCATCCAGACACTGCGTCCTGTTATCCTAAAGCAGTCCAAATGGGCGATGAAGCAGAAGCCATTGACTGTCACAGCATATAGCGCGGTCCGGAGTGCCGGGGGTATTCATGATTTTTATTCTGAAGGCGATTATTGGTGGCCCGATCCCAAAGATCCAGCTGCACCCTATATCCAACGGGATGGGATGACTAATCCGGCCAATTTCGTTGAACATCGTAAAGCAATGATCCGCTTCAGCCGAATCGTGGGTGCACTGGCCTCAGCCTATCGTTTGAATCCGGATAAAAAATATGTACAGCAGGCACTTCGTCATTTAAAGGCTTGGTTCGTTGATGCAGAAACGATGATGAATCCGAATCTTCTTTATGCACAGGCTATACAAGGGCGTTTTACAGGGCGCGGAATAGGTATTATTGATACCATTCATCTGATGGAAGTTGCACAGGGCGTAAAGATATTTGAAAATGACCCCAATTTTCCACAGGCAGCCAAGGATGCGATACATCGTTGGTTTGCGGCTTATTTACGCTGGCTTACAACGCATCAATATGGAATCGATGAAATGAATGCCGCCAACAACCATGGTACATGTTGGGTGATGCAGGTAGCCGCATTTTCGAGTTTAGTGCAAGATACTGTATTACTCAATACATGTGCAGATCGTTATGCGCATGTGCTGCTGCCGAATCAAATGGAAGCTAATGGAAGCTTCCCGAGAGAATTGCAGCGGACAAAACCTTATGGATACGCGTTGTTTAATCTGGATGCGATGACCATGATCTGCCAGATTTTGTCCAAGACCAATACCCCCCTTTGGCAGTATACATTGTCTGATGGGCGGACCATAAAAACGGGGATTGATTTTATGGTCCCCTATATTGCAGCTAAAGAAAAATGGCCTTATCAGAAAGATGTCATGTATTGGGATCAATGGCCAATTGCACATCCGGCACTTGTCTTTTCGGCAGTGGCTTTCCAGAATAAAGACTATCTGCAGCTTTGGGAGAAGCTTGATCATGCACCCGAACAAGAAGAGGTTATTCGAAATTTACCCATTCGAAACCCAATTATATGGCTTTGATTTTCCTAGCCCCCTTATAAAATAACTTAACCATTTCACCTTAAAAACCTACAGATAACATGAATGTTAATGCGACGTCTTTGCGAAGATATACCCTCTTTTTGCGCTTTCGAAATTTAAAAAGGTCATCTATTGCCAAAGCACTCTTTTTGACTGGAATTTTGTGTGCTTTTCAACATGTTGAGGCACAGGGCACAAAGCAGCTGCAAAAAGCTTGGGGGCTCGCAGATCAACAAGCCCAGCTACTTTATAAAGAATTGCAGCTCTTGAAAAAAAGTGATTCATCCTTGGTATCGCCACGTACGCTTTCCTCAGATAACGAACTTGTTGCCGTGAAAAGGGGGGACTGGACCAGTGGTTTTTTTCCTGGCGTCCTGTGGTATCTCTACGAAAAATCGGGAAAACAAAAATGGAGAGATCTTGCTTCAGAAACGACAAGGTCGATCGAAGCGGAGCAATTTAATGGAAAGACCCATGATATGGGCTTTAAGATCTACTGTAGTGTAGGAAACGGTTATCGGTTAACCGCAAATCCACAATACCGGGAGGTGCTTGTTCAGGCCGCTAAAACGCTGGCAACCCGCTTCAATCCGACAGTCGGCTGTATACGTTCGTGGGATCACAATAGCCATCGCTGGGATTTTCCGGTCATCATCGATAATATGCTCAATCTAGAATTGCTGTTTGAAGCAACCAAACTCACTGGAGATTCTACTTATTATCATATTGCGGTGAGCCACGCCAATACAACGCTAAAAAATCATTTTAGGCCAGATTACAGCACCTATCATGTAATAGACTACAATCCGAAAACAGGAGCTGTGCAGCATAAAAACACCCATCAGGGCTTAAGTGATGAATCGACATGGTCGCGAGGTGAAGCCTGGGCACTGTATGGCTATACAATGTGTTACAGAGAAACAGGAGATGCGAAATATCTGCAGCAAGCCGAAAAAGTTGCGCAGTGGCTGTTTGCACATCCCAATATGCCGAAAGACTTGATCCCTTACTGGGATTTCGATGCGCCTCATATTCCAAATGAACCACGGGATGTGTCGGCAGCGACAGTCATAGCGTCGGGGCTGTTGGAATTAAGCACGTATAGCAACCAAGGGAAAGATTATCGTGCAAAAGCACAGACCATATTGGCTAACCTGATAGACAATTACATGTCGCCGCCAAATAAAAGTAAAGGTTTTATATTATTACACAGTACAGGATCGAAACCTTCCAATACTGAAGTGGATAAACCCTTGAGTTATGCAGATTATTACTTTTTGGAAGCACTGCATCGGCAAGAAGATCTACAGTCCGGAAAAGTTCAATCGGATCTGGTCCGGAAAAATCCAGCGGGACAACTGATCTATTTTCCAGATGCACAGGGAAACGTAATCCCCGACTTTAGCCATGTGGGCTATCATCAAGGTGATCAAAAGCTGCCCAATGTTCCTGTTGTGATTACTGTAAAACCCAGCGTAAATGGCGATGATCAACAAATTATACAACAAGCCATCGATGCTGTATCTGCAAAACCACTTGATAAAAATGGTTTTAGAGGTGCTATTTTGTTAAAAAAAGGCCTGTACAATATACCTGGAAGCCTGGAAATTCATGCCAGCGGTGTCGTGTTGAGAGGGGAGGGTGATGCAATAGGGCAAACCCTGCTTAAAGCCACAGGCCAGGACCAACGCAGCTTATTGAAGATTTCGGGTACGGGCAGCTATTCAGTGGACCAAGCTAGAAAACAGTTTGTTAAGAATGGATATGGACCTGTAGGGGCTAAATATGTCCTAATCGATCATGCGAAGGAAAGGAAAGTGGGCGAGCACGTACTGCTCTCGTATGAGATGAACGACGCCTGGATCGAAGCGCTTCGAATGAACCAAATTGAAAAAAGAGAAGGGACGAAACAATGGACAGCGCAGGAATATAAGCTAAATTTTGAACGTACTATTTTGGCCATTAAAGGTGACTCCGTATTTTTTGATAATCCCTTGGTGATGGCGATTGATCCGAGGTATGGAAAAGTGGCTGTCATTCCTTACACCTTTGACGGACGTATAAGTGAAGTTGGAATCGAAAATATACGTTTCGAATCCGATTTTGTAAGTGATGAAGACGAAAACCACGGCTGGATTGCAATTGATATGGATAAAATAGCGAATGGTTGGGTGCGCAATATCACCGCACGTTATTTTGGCTATGCAGCGGTGAGCCTTGGCGCTTTTGCCAAACAGATTACAGTAATGAAGTCGCGGTGTCTGGATGGAAAATCTCAAATTACAGGTGGCCGAAGGTATTCATTCAATAATGACGGTCAGCTTAATTTATTTAAAGAACTTTATACCACGGAAGGACGCCATGATTACGTAACAGGGGCTAGGACCCTCGGTCCAAACGTTTTTAGCCTTTCTAGCGCGGAGCGAACACATGCGGATATCGGTCCACATCATCGATGGGCTGTTGGCACCTTATACGATCAAATCGTAACGGATGGTGAAATTAATGTTCAAGACCGGGGTAACTGGGGAAGTGGACATGGCTGGGCCGGGGTGACACAAGTCTTATGGAATTGTACGGTCAAAAGTGCTGCAGTACAACAGCCCTGGGCTTCCGGACAAAATTTTGCCATAGGAGTAAAGGGAGAAAAAGTTGCTGGAAGATTGAAAAATAGAAATGCTGGTTACTGGGAAAATCAAAACAGCATAATGTCGATCAGCTCACTTTATGAGCAACAATTAAAAGATCGATTAAAGTGATTCTTGTTCGTGTTTATTCAATGGAATGATTATTTTTATCATCCATTTCAATTATATACCTTATGATGCCATTACGTGTTTTTATGCGCTGTTTTTGCTGTGCGTTAGCTTTAATTTCTGTTTTGCATGCGCAGGAAAAAAACTATCGTTTTTTACACTTGGATGTCAACGAAGGTTTGTCTCAAGGCAGCGTTTTCGCTATAGCCCAAGATCATTTGGGTTTTATGTGGATCGGTACCCGTGATGGCTTAAATAAATACGACGCCCGAAAGTTTACGATTTATCGCAGTAATCCGCAAGATAGCCTTTCCTTAGAGCACAACTTTATTCAAGCAATTACGGAAGATAACAAAAGGCGGCTTTGGATAGGGACAATGACAGGTTTGAATTTATACAATCGAGAATCAGACAATTTTATCCGTATACCATTACCTACGGTAGAGAGTAGCAGTGGGAAAATGGATGTCAACGTTCACCAGATTTTTCAGGATTCCAATGGAAAGATTTGGATTGCGACAAATATAGGCTTGTATAAGATTAAAGAGGGCCGGCATCCTGAAGCGGAATTGGTCTTCAATGAGATTACCGTTGAAAGAAGCCAGGGAAAAGAATACTATCGTAATTTTCGAACCATGTATGAGGATCGCCGCAAGCGATTATGGTTTTGTACTGATGATGCCATTGTACTCATGCAAGCCGCATCGAAAGATGGAAATAGCTTAAAGGTGCTAAGGACTTACTTCAAAGAGAAATCGGTAGATAATAAGATTAATCAACGGTTTCAGGCGGTTTTGGAGGTTAGTCCAGGTATATTTTGGGTAGGTACAAAATATAATGGTATTCGGATTATCAATGAGAATACAGACCAAATATCCTCGTTAACCGAAGAGGGAAATCATACAGGTTTGGCCAATCAAGATGTGCGGTCCTTAAAAAAAACAGATGATGGAAAGATTTGGATTGGAACATTCAATGGCCTATATGTTTATCAAAACGGAAAATTGCTTTTTATCCAGGCAGACGATGGAAATCCCAATAGCTTAAGCAATAATTCCATTCGCCCTATATTTCAAGATAAGCGGGGGTCTATTTGGATTGGAACCTATTTTGGAGGGGTTAATATTTATGACAAGGATATTCCTAATTTTCAGAATTTTACCCATCAATCTAAGCGCAATAGCCTAAGTTACAATGTGGTGAGTGCATTTGTTGAAAATGCTATGGGAGAACTTATGATTGGAACTGAGGGGGGCGGACTGAATTATTTTAATCGGCATACGAATTCGTTTTATAGTGAACGTCACGATAAAAATAACCTGAATGGATTAAGTCATAATAATGTGAAGTCTATCTGTTTGGATAGGGAAGGGAATTTATGGGTGGGTACTTATGATGGTGGGTTGAATTTAAGGCGAAAGGGGCAGCAAGGCTATGAACATTTTCGTTTCGATCCCAATGTAAGTAATGGCCTGGCAAATAATAATGTGTATGCGATCTTAGAGGATCGTAATGGCGATATTTGGATTGGTACTTTCGGCGGAGGACTACAGGTACTTCGTAAAAACCAGAAAGCAGGAACTTTCCAGACATTTGATGTTGCCAGAAAGCAGTTGAGTTCCAATATGGTGCGCACTTTACTAGAGGATTCAAAAGGTAATCTTTGGATTGGTACTTCAAATGGTTTAAATCTAAAATTAGCGGGGACCAATAAATTTGTTTCCTTTCTAAATGACAAGAAAGATTCCCTTTCAATTAGCGGAAATGATATTGTGAGTATCCATGAAGATCGGAAAGGACATATTTGGATCGGTACGTATATGGGCGGGCTGAATCTTTATCTTCCAGAGAAGAAAGCGTTCAAAAGGTTTAATGAGCGAAACGGATTACCGATCAACAATGTTTTTGCTATTCTAAGTGATCTGAAAAACAAATTGTGGTTGAGCACAAATACGGGGATTTCTTGTTTCGATCCCCTATCTGGTCATGTGCGAACCTATACGAAGATCGATGGTCTCCCTGGTAACGAATATATTCAAAATGCAGCAGCAATGTTGCGGGATGGAAAACTTGCCTTTGGAAGCTTCTCGGGCTTCACCCTATTTAATCCGGATAGTTTAAGTGTCAATAATTATATTCCCCCCATTCAGTTTACGGAGTTGAAATTATTCAATAAAACAGTTCTTCCGGGCCTCGATGGTGTTATCCCTAAAGATATATCCATGATGGATGAATTAACTCTTGATCACAATCAAAATGTTTTTAGTTTGGAATTCAGTGTATTGAATTATGTTCATCCGGAGAAAAATCAATATGCTTATTATCTAAAAGGCTTTGACCAAGACTGGAATTATGTGAGCAATCCCGTGGCTACTTATACCAATTTAGACCCCGGTACTTACGAGCTTTGGGTAAAAGGGGCCAACAACGACGGGGTATGGAACGAAAAGGCAACGGTTTTGAAGATTAAAGTGCTGCCAGCGCCATGGAGGACATGGTGGGCTTATAGCGGCTATTTTCTTCTTTTTGCTGCGGCCAGTTTTTTGGTTATCCGATTTTTCCACGGTAGAAACAAACTGAAACAAGACCTTTTGATTCGGCAAATAGATTCGGAAAAACAGGAGGAGCTTCATGAAGCAAAACTGAATTTCTTTACCAATATCTCCCATGAATTCCGTACGCCATTGTCATTAATTATTGGACCGTTAAATCAATTAAAAGACGATCGTTCGCTTTCAGCATATGCCCAGGAACACCTTGGTTATGCAACAAGAAATGCGGATCGCTTGATGAATCTGGTTAATCAGCTGCTTGATTTCAGAAAACATGAAGGCGGAAAGATGAAATTGTTTTGCCAAAAGGTTCATGTTGCTGCGTATTTGGAAAACATTCGCCAGAATTTTTACTTTATTGCCGAGAAAAATAATATTCAGTTTTTCCTGGATAATAAGGTAAGCCCTGATTATGTTGGAGGTTTTGATCCGGAGCAATTTGAAAAAGTCCTTGTCAATTTGATTTATAATGCGTTTAAATTTACGGACAAGGGGGGTAAAATAAAGATACAGGTTGAGCTAGAAGGGGAAGGCGAGTTGGAGAAATTGCTTGTTTCCGTTTGGGATTCTGGGCGTGGAATCCCAGCCAAAGATATACCTTTTGTATTTGAACAATTTTATCAGGCCAATGCAAAAGGCCTGTCGGCTACCAATGGCGGAATAGGTTTGGCACTTTGTCGTTCGATCATACATCTGCACGGCGGAAAGCTCACTGTTGAAAGTAATATGGCACAGGAGCCGGCAGACTTCAATACGGTATTTCGGATCAGCCTGCCACAGGGGAATGTCCGCATCGAAGAGCTCATGGCTTTGGACGGTACTGTAGCCACAGTATGCTCAGACCCTACAGATGCCGATATGCCACATGTGGATGCTATAAAAACAGAAATAGAGCCTTCTGCAGCGGATGAAGATAAGCCAATCATACTTGTTGCCGAGGACAATGTGGAGCTTCGTTGTTTTCTATGTGAAAACTTACGAAAAAAATATATTGTTTTAGAAGCTAATGATGGTATTGAGGCGCTGGAATTGGTACAAGCAAGACAGCCCGATATTATCATTTCAGATGTAACGATGCCCAACTGTGATGGAATCACACTTTTGCAGCAGATTAAAAACGATAGTAGTTCAAATCATATTCCTGTGATTCTTTTGACAGCTCGTACAGCTGATCCTTATATCACAGAGGCGTTTGAAATCGGTACAGATGATTACATTACCAAGCCCTTCAGCATGCCGCATCTCATTCAGAAAATTTCAAACATCATACAGACGCGGAAACGATTGGAGGAAAAATTTGTGCAGAATTATCTTCTTGGAGCACAGGGAACAGATCTGCCTGAAAGAACTCGTTTCTTGGATCAGGTATTGAAGGTTGTCGAAGAAAATCTGGGCTGTGAAGATTTTGGAGTGCAGGATCTTACAAAAGCCATCGGCGTGAGCCGCTCTGTTTTGTACCGCAAGATTAAGCAGCAAACAGGACTGAATTTGGTTGAATTTATTAATATGGTACGTCTTAAGAAAGCAGCCTATATTTTAGTGAACGATACTGGTTTGAGTATCAGTGAAGTGGCTTATCAGGTCGGGTTCAATGATCCAAAGTATTTTAGCAAAACATTTAAGAAATTCTATAAGGAGAGCCCACGTACCTATGTTGAAAAATTCGGTATCAAGGAAAGCAGCAATTAAAAAATAAGCAAAGGTCTTCCTAATTTGGTAAGCATAAGCAGCCCTAAAAGCAGACCGAAGTTTTTTTTGCAGGCAAAAAAAAAGGTTTTCAAACGGGGAGAATGAAAACCTTCAATAACCAATTATAAACCTAAATTATGATGCTACAAATATAGTTGTTTTTAATACTATTTTAAAAATAATTCACCTTTTAAAAACTGTTTTGTGGCTGGTCAGCTACAGGCTGTTGTTGCGCTGTCGCTGGAAGAACCAGCGCATAGCTTATACGCTTTTGACCAGCTTATGAATAACGTATAAAATGGTCAATCCCAACAGCGCAAATATGCCATAACCTAATCCAATTTGAAACTGCGAAGAAGGGTTTACCAAGCTTACGGTGATGTAACTGAGTGAAGAAGTAAGGAGGTAGGTAATTCCGCCAACCAATCCACCGGCAATACCTGCCGACAATGGAAACCTACCTAAACAGTAGCTGAAATAATTGTTAAAGATAAATCCTGCAGTGCAATGTACAGCAAATGCGAAAAATGTTAATGTATATAGGTTTGACAGGTAAGGTGAAACGATCAGCATACAGACAATCAGACTGATCTGAATAAAATTGGCGATTCTCAACTTTGGAACCAAGGCTCTTTTAATAAGGGCTTTACCAATAAAACCACCACACATCCAAGCTAAGCCCATAATAAGTGAGGTATAGCCGGTTGTAATCGCACTATATCCCAGTTGATGTTCAATAAAAAAAGGACCACTGAGATTGTAGAACATGACGAGACCGTAGGATATGCCGCACATGAGTATACCGAACGTAAAATCGTTGCTTTTAAGCATCATTTTAAATTCGCCGATCAGGTAGTTGATATGGAGTGGTTTTTTCTGTTTGATTGTTTCGCCGGAAAAGATCAGTTCAAGGATGAAAAGTACGGCACTGTAAACGGCCAGAACCATAAAGTTAGAACGCCAACCAAATTGTGTTTGGAGGTAGCCGCCAATAAAAGGAGCGACAATCGGCCCGATCGACCAGACGATGGTCATAATGCTGAGGTAGTGTTTGCGCTGCTCGCCTTCATAGACATCCACAAAATAGGCTCGTTTTGATATGACCACAAATGCCGATAAGATTCCCTGAAGGATGCGCATCAGGTAAATAACCCAAATATCTTGCGTGCTTGCTGTGATCCAGAAACTGACAATGAAAAGGAAAAGAGATATCAGGTTGATGCGATATCTTCCCCAAGCGTCAACTAATGCTCCTGTAAAGAATTGAGCAACACCATAGCTGATTAGAAAAAGCGAAAGTGTTAACTGGATTTTGCTTTCGTTCAAGCCAAGCTCCTGGGCCATTTGTGGCATTGACGGAAGATAAATGTCGGTGGCAAGTCCCGTAATCGGAACAAGTGCAAATGCTAGTATCGTCGGGATAAAAGATTGCTGTGGTTTAGTGTTTTTTTCCATCCTTTAATTTTTTAAATTACCCGTCTCTATGGACGTTTACGTTGCCAGCCACTTTTTCTCTTTGGCCCTGTAAATATGATGTCGACAAAAGTAGCTTCATTGCCTGTTTCGAAAGATATAGAATTCAAACAAATTATTGTGAAAATCAAACAGACTTATTGCGGAAGGCTAAAGGTGGTACACCAGCATGTTTTTTGAAATAATTACTGAAGTTCGCCGGTTCTTCAAAACCTAAGGCATAAGCGATTTCATTGATGTTCCAGCTGCTATGTTGAAGGAGTGCCTTTGCTTCCTGTGTGATGCGCAGTGCGATGAGTTCTTGCGTAGTTTTTCCTGTATTTTGTTTCAAAGCCCTGTTTAGCGAATTGACATGGATGTTGAGCTGTTGCGCGTAATCCGTTGCATTTTTAAAACGAAGTAAATTTTCTGTGTCAATCGGAAATTGACGTTCCAATAGTTCTAGGAAAAGATGGGAAATACGCTGATTTGCGTTTTGGTAAGGTGATACACCCTCATTTGGCGCTAGTTTTAACGTTTCTAAAACGAGTAATTGTAACTGATTTCGGATAATTTCATATTTGAACGGAAAATCAGATCGTAGTTCCGTATTCATACGCTGAAAAATGTGATCGAAAAGATCGACCTGCTCGTTCGTTAAGAAATAAACCGGGCTACCACTTGGGTTGAAAAAATGACTTTCGAGAATGTTATGGTTATAATGTTTGTCTTCCTGAATGAACTTTTGTGTAAAAAGACAGAACCATCCCTTTTGATCAGGATTGTCTGTTTCCCAAGAGTAGGGAACGAGTGGACTTGAAAATACAAGTGCGGGACGGTCAATAGGGATCCACTGATCACCATAGTGCAATTGACCCTGGCCGATCATGAGGGATATTTTGAAGTAATCTTTTCTGTTGTAAGGTGATTTTAAAGGACAATGCTCACGTGAAAATAAGTTAAAATGAGAAATTTGTTCGGACGAGGAGCCAATTGGGTAATTGGATTCTCGAAATACCCGTTGATAGAAATCAATAATATTTTCGGAGGTTGCCATGATACAAAGTTATAAAAATCAAACATTTCATGCGGCGTACTATTTCTCCTAATCGGTCATTGATTCGTAAAATATGAATTGGAACAAAAAGAAAGGTCCCATAACCTCGTTAGCTATGACTAGCCCGGGTGATGAGACCTTATAAAAGGAAGCGATTATTAGGATCTCGATTTTAAAAATTCCTTGACAAATTCATCGTCGTTTAAGTCTGGGTAGTCTTTATATACACGATCAATTTCTTCTCGCTGTCCGATGGATAGATTTTCGTCGGGGTTTAGACACCAGATACCCTTCATCAGACCTTGTCTGCGGAGCACCTCATGTAAGCCTGGTATACAGCCATGGAATGCATTTGCTGGGTCAAAAAAAGCTGCATTACTGTCTGTTACAGCAATCGCTTTGCTTAGGAGATGACTCGCATGGAGGTTATTGGGGTCCTGTTTGTATGTTTTTATTTCCTGAAGGAGTTCAACAGCTTTTGCCGTCCAAACAGCCCAGTGGCCTAATAGTCCGCCTTTAAATTCTATGGCGACGTTTTCCCCAGCTACGGGGAAATTATACACGCTCATCAGATCGTTGACAATATTGTCATCATTGCCCGTGTACATGGCAATTTGATTTCGCCGGCTGGAGTTCGCTATAGCACGCATAACGTCTAATGTCTGGTAGCGGTTGAACGACGCACATTTGATAGCGACGACGTTGTCGATTTCGGCAAACTGCTGCCAAAAGGAATAGGAGAAAATACGGCCACCAACGGCGGGTTGAAGATAGAATCCAAAGACAGGAATAATGGCTGCTATTGCTCTGACTCGATCTAATATGGCATTTTCCGTCCAGCTCTGCAGGCCGCCCATACTCAAAAGTCCGATATCATAACCGTATTTAAGTGCAGTCGTTGCCTCCTGTACCGCTTGATCTGTGGCACCGCAGATGCCTGCAATTTTGATAAATGGTCGTTGGAGTTCCGCTTTCTCGACTTCTTCGCTAGCCCATCTCAATACGGTTTCAAAAAGGTTGATCTCGGGGTCACGGATTTCGAATTGGGTTGAATGTACAGCTACGGCGATTCCGCCGGCTCCACTGGCTATGTAATATTGAGTCAGGAGCCGTTGATGTGCCTCGTCAATGCTGCGGTCCTCATTTAAGGCAAGGGGGTGTGCCGGAATTACCGTCCCTTCCCAAAGCAACTGTTGTAATTTGTTGTCTAAAGTTTTCATTAGAATTTTCCTTTTCGTTCTTGAAAATGCGTGTCCTTATTCCATAGTTCGCCACCTTGGGTCAACCATTTGGCTGTAATGTCTATCGCTTCGCGTATGGTTGTTTTCGGATAGCCAAACAAACGATGGCATTCGGACGCATTGTTGAGTAAAGCGGTTCCGGCGGGTTCATTTACAAATATTGGCCTTGTGTTGAAATGCTCGGCAAACCGCTCTGCGATCCATCGTGTAGAAAGGATTTCAGGTCCCGTGACATTCAGTATTTTGGCTGGAGACTGACAGTGCAGTAGTGATCTTAAGGCAATTTCGTTGGCATCTCCCTGCCAGATGACGTTGACGTTTTCGGTTGTCAAATCTATTGGGAGCTGCCCTTTGACCGATTTGGCAATTTCTACGAGCACACCGTAGCGAAAATCCACCGCATAATTCAATCGGTAGATCAGGGTAGGTGTACCGTTTTTCTTCGAAAAATACTCGAATATACGCTCTCTCCCCAAACAGGATTGCGCGTATTCGCCGACAGGCTCCGGAGTTCTTTCCTCAGAAACGCCGCCATTGCTTATCGGTACAAATGGAAGTACGTTACCCGAAGAAAAAGCAACAATGTTGGAATCTTGAAAATGAGAAGCCACCATTCCGGGAAGATAGGTATTCATCGCCCAGGTAAAATCTTCATTTCCCGTGGTGCCGAATTTATGTCCTGCGAGGTAAATGACATTCGGGACCTGCGGGATCTTTTTGAGTTCTTCCTCATTCAGTAGGTCGCAGGCGATTGTCTTTATGCCTAGATCCTCCAGTTCCTGCTGAAGTTCTTTGGTTGAAAAACGCGAAACACCAATGACCTTTTTGTCTATTCCTGCAGCTTGAATGGCCCGCATGGCTAGCTTTGCCATGCTTGGCCCCATTTTTCCGCCAATACCTAGGAAAAGGATATCACCTTGTATCTTTTTTATATCTTCAATTAGATCTAATGATGGTGCAAGCAGCTGCTGTTCCAATTCCGCTAAATTGTTATGGTCCATGTCTGAATTATTTGATTAAATTATAGAGATTACTAAATGCAAGAAAAACGAGTAATATAAGTCCGAGTATAGCCCATAACCGCGTTAAGGGGCTGTTTCTGAGCGCGCCCATAATTTCTTTGTCGTTTGCGATCAGAAAGAGGATAATACCGATAAAGGGGACTAAAAAAATGGTGATGCTTTGCGCAAAAACAATAAGCTCCAAGGGAAGATTTCCGAAGATAAGCGCGATGGCAGATCCAAAAATCATGACCAAAGAAATAAAGAGTTTCACTTTAGGGTGATTGAGATCGTTGCCGAAGCCAAAGGTGTCGCCCAGTAAGGATCCGCCTAATACGGCATTGCCGATCAAGGAGGAAAAGGAGGCACCGAAGAGACCGATAAAAAAGAGGTGTGAAGCATAGGTTCCCAAAAGCGGTTCCAGTGCACGGCCCATCTCAGCGGCAGAATTTAACTTGATCCCTTGGGGGTGAAGCGTATTTGCTGCACAGACCATAACAGCTGCACTCATGATGCCAAGAATAATAATACCTATTCGGCTACCGATTATCTGTCGTTCAGTACGCTGTTTGTTGGTCGATAATTTTCTTCTTGATTGAACAAGATAACTTTGATAAAATGCACCCACAATCGAAAAGCAAGAAGCCGTAAAAGCAATTATTAAGCCTACTGATGAAGGAGGGATGCTGGGAATAAAGCCTGAGAAAAAGTCCTGTGCGGGTGTCTTTATCATAATCGCGGTGGAAAGAAAGGCAAATAACATCAGGATGATAAGTCCAAGCATAAGCTTTTCCAATAGCGCGTAGAAAGACTTGAAGAACAACAGTAGGATACCGATTACATTAAAAACGATGATCCATATTTTGGGGTTTGTCCCCGTGGCTTCCGAAACGGAAATAGAGACACCTGTCGCATTCCCCGATTGAAAACAGGTTGCAACGAGGAAGATTCCGAGGCCAATGATGATGGACGTTGTTTTACCAAATTTCTGGCGAATTAAAACAAGTAAAGATTCGTCTCTCGCGATACCGATACGTGCCGCCATATTGGTGAAAACCATCATAAAAAAGATGGCGACGACGACAACCCATAATAGAGAGAAGCCATAGTCTGCACCCATTTTTGATGTGATGGTCATTTTGCTGGGCCCGAAAACCAGGGCGGCGGTAATGATGCCGGGACCCAAGATGGATAGCCAACTTTTCAATAAAGAGGGTTTTGGCTCGAGGTTATTTTCCATGAGATTTATCGTAATGAGGTTAAATGCTGTTGATTGATTTTAGGGGCAGAATTTCCAAAGTGTGTGCGGATATAATTGGTGATTTCAATGACCTCTTCATTTTTCAGGAATGAAAAAGATGGCATTGCACTTTCGTATTTGACGTTGTTTATTGTTTTGTCTTTCAGTCCATGGAGGATAACCTGCAATAGCGGTGCTGGGTCGCCTTTGACAAGAGATGAATTGGCTAATGGAGGAAAGGTATTTGTAAGTCCTTTTCCATCTGCTTTATGGCAGGATGCGCAATAGGCTTCGTATAATGCCTGACCACTTTTGGCAGGGGAGTTGGCCGTGTTGGCTGCAAGGGGTTTAATCATTGGTGCAGAGGCTTTATCGGTAATACGGAGGCGGTAGATCACATCGTCATCGGGTTTTGGAAACCCCTTTTGCGGATTCCAGTCACGGTTGCTTGAACAGAAATAAATGTCTCCATTGGGTAAGGCCAATACGGACCTTAGCCGGCCAAGTTGATCTTTGAATAGGATTTTCTCATCGACGATCTGTTGACCATCGGCGGATAATTTTAGGATACGTAAAGACTGATTTTTTAAAGTCGAAAGCAATAGACTATGTTGCCATTCAGGGATAACATTAGAACCGTAATACGCCATTCCGGATGGTGCAACGACTGGGGTCCACGATTTAATGGGCTCCTGTCTTGGGGAGTTTTTGGCAATAGCTTTTTCCTTTTCCGTGTCAATCATTCCTTCAATCTGCGGCCAGCCATAATTTTTTAGCGGTTGGATCAGGTTGATTTCGTCCTCGATGGCATCGCCATGTTCGGAGGTGTAAATTAAGCCTTTTGGATCATGGGTAAGTCCCTGCATGTTCCGAAATCCCCATGCATAGACATAGCTATTTGCAATTGGATTGTCTTTTGGGATGCTCCCGTCGAGATTGAGGCGTAAGATTTTGCCATTTAATGAGGTGCTGTCTTGTGCAAAGGTATCACTTGCGGCATCTCCTGTAGCCCAATACACTTTTTTGTCTGTCGAAACAATAACCCTGGAACCGTTGTGTCCCGTGTTTCCAGGAATCTGTAAAAGCAATTTTGGGTTTGACAACGTGCCTGTCGTATTATAATCGTAACGATATAAATTAGAGAAAATGAGACTGTCCTTTTTGCTGGTGTAAGAAAGGTAAAGATAGGCCTGTTGCTGTTCGGGTTGATACAGCGCCATTCCCAATAGTCCCAGGGTGCGCTGGTGGTAAACGTCGGTGAGGCTGTCCACCAAAGTAACAGCTTTTGTTTTTGTATCCAGTCTTCGTATACTTCCTCCGATTTCAGAAAACAGAATGGCATCGTTGATCCGGTCATATTGTAAATCCCATGGCACATGGAGTTTTGTAGCTTCTTTTGATAGCGATAGTATGCTGTGCTCCAGTTGGATGTTATTTATTGGCTTACTTTCTCTTTCCGTCTCGGAAGAACAGGAGGATAGTAGCGGGACCAGCGATACAAGCCAAATATAGGTTTGTTTTTTCATATAGGATCTACGGTTATTCCTTTGATTTATTTGGTTAGTCAAATGTAGTTGAATAAAAATAAATATACAAAAAATAAGTAAAATTGTATACAAAAATATTTTATCAGCCTAAAGTAAATACGATTTAGTTTATAATTACACAGCTAAAAGAGCGGTGTTTTGGAATTGTCACGAATGTGTTAGCCACCCTATTTTTGTAAAAAAGTAAAAAAAATATTGAATTGTATACAAAAAATATATATTATTGTATTCACTATGATAATTAAGGAAATGCAATTTAGACCATATTAGGGTCGAGTGTTATGTTTCCTGAAAAAATACCAATAAACTAAAGAGCTTATAAATCATTTATTTAACCACTTTAACCTGAGTATTCATGATACTAAAGCAGATTAAAATCCGGGATGTAATAAACAGGAGTTGCCTTTTGGTGGGGCTACCTTTTATTTCGATGGCTGCATTGGCAAATGTACCTTCTTCCCTTAACAATGGAAAGATTCCGATCTCGGATGTTTTAAACCCTTCGTCGGGTTTAGCTAAATTTCAGCAGCAGCTTGTCGGGCAGGTGCTGGACGCCAAAGGGCAGCCACTGTCCGGTGTAGAAGTGCGTAACCTTAAAAATGCAACTGTTACCGTTACGGATCAAGAAGGTCGTTTTAAATTAACGGGGTCCGTTTCAGATCAGATTCAATTTCGGTTAATCGGTTTTAATACAAAAGTGGTGTCGGGGAAAGATGTGCAGGCTTTGGTGCTTGATGCGAGCGAAAATGCACTGGATGAGGTTGTTGTGGTGGGGTATGGTAAGCAGAAAAAAGGCAACTTGACCGGTGCTGTGGCCAGTGTTAATTTTGATCAATCGACCTCGAGTCGGGGTCTTTCCAATGCCTCGCAGGCATTGCAAGGTGTTATTCCTGGTTTGGCCGTAAGTCAAAACTCCGGAATGGCCGGAAATAATGCAGCGGATCTTTTGATCCGGGGATTGGGGACGGTCAACAGTGCTGGACCGCTGATCGTGGTCGATGGAATGCCCGATGTCAATATGAACCGTGTAAATGTGAATGATATTGAAAGTGTGACCGTACTAAAAGATGCTTCTTCCGCTGCAGTATACGGTTCCAGAGCGGCCAATGGGGTTGTATTGATCACGACAAAGTCTGGTAAAAGAAACAGTAGGACGGCTATTTCCTTTAGTGCCAACAAATCGCTGGTGAAACCTACCCGCTCTTTTGATTTTGTCAATAATTATGCGAAAGCAATGACGGCTACTCAAAGGGCACAAGCCTATAATACGGCCGCATCTGCATTCAATTTTAAGAATGGAACCATCGACGAATGGTTGGCTTTAAGTATGATCGACCCAAGATTATATCCAAGTACCGATTGGTGGGATGTTATTCTCCGCAATGGTCAAAGTGGGAATTATAATGTTTCCATTAATGGAGGAACTGAAAATAATAATTACTATTTGTCTGTCGGTATGCTGGATGAGAAGGGGATACAGATCAATAATGATTTTAAACGTTATAACGCTGCATTTAACTTCGAAACAAAAGTAACCAATACCATCGGTGCTGGGGTGCGGTTCTCCGGAAACTGGTCCGATTACCGTTATAACTACGAAGACGGTATGACTGCCAACTCGACAAGTGGGATGGATCTGTTTACCTCACCAGCAGGTATATTGCCTTATGATCCTATTACCGGTTTTTATGGCGGTGCAATGTCTTACAATGAAAGTCCGCAGGCCAATAATATTTATGCAGATTACATGACGCGCAACCAAAACCACATGAATCAAAAGCAGGCTTTGGTGAATGGTTATTTAAACTGGAAGCCATTTAAAGGATTTGAGGCTAAAGTGGATTATGCCCTAAATTATGATACGCGTTTTCAATGGAAGGCAGATATGCCGACAAAATTATATAACATCCGGACGGGATTGTCTATCCGGGATCTTGTACCGACAAATGATGGGATATATAACACAGACCGGAACAATTACAAAACCCAGCTGAACTTCAAATTGAGTTACGATCATAAGTTTGGCGCTAACCATGATTTCTCTGCTTTGGCCGTGTATTCAGAAGAATATTGGAATAATCGTGTTTTAGCAGGTAGTCGCTTAGATCGTTTGCACCCTAGTCTACATGAAATTGATGGCGCTTCTGAAGACGTGCAAAATGTGTCGGGATCATCATCGGCAGAAGGTTTGCGTTCTTATATTGGACGATTAAATTATACGGCCTTCGGAAAGTATATGTTTGAAGGGAACTTCCGGGTAGATGGTTCTTCACGTTTCTTGCCGGGTGATCAATATGGTTTTTTCCCGTCTGCGGCAGTGGGCTGGCGGATCTCAGACGAGGTATTTATGTCGGCATTTAAGGAAAAGATCAGGATGAGTTCGGCCAAATTTAGAGCTTCTTATGGTTCTTTGGGAAATAATAGTGGTGTCGGATTGTATGAGCAGAAGCAATCTTTGGTCTCTAGTCCTTATTATTTGATTGACAATAGTACAGGAACAGGGTCTGTTGTCAAAGGGTTGATCAATAAGAAACTGATCAACTATGACCTTACTTGGGAAAAGACACGCGTGTTTAATTTGGGTTTGGATCTTGGATTCTTTAAAAATAAACTGACTGCGGAGCTGGATTATTACGAAAGAAAGACAATCGGTATGAACAGGCCTTCGGATGTATCTATGCATCTGACGGGTTTATTCACTGCCCCCCGACGTAATATTGGTGATATGATGAATAAAGGGCTGGAAGCAAATGTTACCTGGAATGACCGAAAGGGAGATGTGGGTTACATGTTGAACTTTAATGTTGGGTATAACAAGAACAAGCTGCTGTCTTGGAATGAGCAGTTGCAAAGAGGTTCGGTATTTATTGATATGCCTTATAATTTTATCTATGCTTTCGAATCGTTGGGCATTGCTCAGTCTTGGGAGGATGTCTATAATGCTGTTCCTCAGGGCGCTTCTCCGGGAGATATTTTGTTGAAAGATGTCAATGGTGATGGCAAATTGGATGCGAATGACCGTGTGGCATATCCAGCTTATCAACTGGGTAGGCCAAAGGTGAATTACGGATTTAGAGGTTCGGTAGACTACAAAGGTTTTGATTTTTCTTTCCTGTTGCAGGCTGCCACAGGAAGAAAGGAATTTTGGATGAACAAAGCGAATTCGAACTTTTTAGGAACGGCAAATCAGGCTATTACTGAGGACCAGTGGAATAATATGTGGAGCCTGGACAATCGCGATGCTGATTATCCTAAGTTGCTTCCAAGTACATTAGGATCAACGAGTCCAAATGCGTATTTGAGCACATTTTGGCTGCAAAACATGTCTTATTTAAGGGTGAAAAATCTGCAGCTTGGCTATACTTTTAAGAAAGAATTACTGATGAAGCTGGGCATTCAGAAGTTGCGTGTATTTGGTTCGGTAGATAATTTAGCGGTGTTGACGAGCTTTAAAGGCTTAGATCCGGAGAAAAGTACCTATACCAATGATGCTTATCCGATGACGAAGAGTTTTGTGGTTGGACTGAATGTAGACTTATAATATTTGAACTTATGAAATCGATATATAACATATTGTTTATTTCTTCTTTGCTGCTTCTTGGTTTGTCCGCGTGCCGTAAAGATTTGTTGAATCAGAATCCAACAACAACGCCAAGCTCCGAAACGTTCTGGGTGGACGAAAATGACGCGCTTGCTGCGTTAATGGCGAACTATTCCATATTTAGGCCTTGTTTTGATCGCGACTATCATTTTGATGGACATGGAGATTTCCTTAAAATGTACAATACTGGTGCGGCGCCTATTTCATTAACGGTCAATAGTCCGATGAATTATGGCTCCGGTGCATCGGCAATGTATAGAGCATTGTATGGATCTATATTCAGTTCTAACTTTGTGATCGAAAATACCAATGCGCGTTTGTTGCCCGTAGCAAAAACTGATGCTGTAAAACAAACCCTGGAAACTATTGTGGCGGAGGCCAAGTTGTTGCGCGCCATTGCATACTTTAGATTGATTTCCCTATGGGGTGATGTGCCTTATTTTTATAAATCGGCACCAGCTCCCATAGAAGCTGATACGGTGCGGAGAATGCCTATTGCACAGCTGAAAGATTCTATTATGGCCGATTTGAACTATGCAGTGGACAAATTGCCCAACAAGGGGTCTGCAATTGGTCGTGCCGGTAAGCCTGCTGCATTGGCCTTTCGTGGTAAGTTTCAATTGTATTGGGGTTCGTGGAAGAAAAATGGATGGCCTGAATTGGATGGATTTGTACAATCTGCTGCAGATGCTAAAACGGCATATACTGCGGCCGCTGCGGATTTTAAACGTGTGATCAATGATTTTGGCATCAAAATGTTTAGAAATGGTGATCCGGGTCAATGGGGTGAATTGGGGAAGGCTGATGTGCTCCCAAATTATTACTACATGTTTATACCTTCTACGGGCAATTTGAGCCAAGATGAAGAGATGGTCATGGTACTGACGCATGGTGGTGTGGGAACAAAACAAAGTGAGGAATACCAGCGGGTATGGACGGGGCCATTGGTGTCTTTAGGACAGAATCAGGCGATTCCGCGCTATGAATTGGCCGACCGTTACCAATCTACCATTACGGGAGATTTCTTGCCAAAGATGGTTCAGCTAGATCCAGTGAAAAATCCTGCAGCACGTACTACGGCAAATTCAGCGGTGAACCCTGAATCGTACCGAAATCGCGATTATCGCATGAAAGCGACTTTGTTGTGGGATTACGAATTGATTATGAGTATGAGCCCTACGGAGACCACAGGTTATATTCCCTTTGTCTACAAAACTTGGGGAGCTGCGGTGACAGTTAACGGTGTCTCCTACAAAACTTCCTTTACCGATAATACCACAAATCTCTCGGGATTGCAATCGCGTAAATTTGTGCGCAATTATGGTGGTGTGGCGCGTAGTGATGGAAATTACAATTGGCCTTTGATGCGCATTGCTGACGTATACCTGATGTATGCTGAAGCAACCAATGAGATTGGTGGTCCACAGGCGGATGCAATTGATTTGGTTAATAAGGTTAGGCGTCGTGGTAACCTACCTGCGCTTGCTGGAGCTAAAACCTCGTCTCGTGATGCATTTTTTGATGCCATCGAGCAGGAAAGAATTGTTGAGTTGTTTGGCGAAGGACAGCGCGCATTTGACTTGAGGAGATGGCGTAAACTGGAAACAGTGTTTGGCAAACCTTATGGTGATGGAAAATGGTTCCAGGATAGTTTTGGAAATAATTGGGAACGCTTTTTCTTCAATGAGTCTGAATTGACTTATCAAAAGTGTTATATCTATCAAATTCCGGAAACAGAACGTTCGCGGAATCCAAATTTAACACAAAATATACCTTGGAAATAATATGGTAACACTTGACTGTAATAAAATGAAATATACATTATTTTTAATCGGTATGCTGTTCGTTAGCTTGTCCGGTTGTAAGGATGATTATCCAATGGATGAAGATGGTTTGTTGATCACGACCAGGTCGGAATGTTATGTCAGTAGTTTTGAACTGTTGGGCGCCGATTTTCAGACGGTACGGACAAAAGCTGCGTTGGTGGATACCGTTGAGCAAACCATAAAAGTGGAGGTGCTCTTTGGTACGGATTTGAAAAATCTATACCCACAGTTTTCATTGGTCACCGATGCGGTGTTAGATCCTAAGATTTTAGGAAAACAAGATTTTTCCAATTTGGATACGCCACGTGAATGGACTGTCGTGTCTGGAAATAGAAAGGTTCGTAAGACGTATAAAGTTTATTTGACAGTACAAAAATAAGTAAGCTGATGAAAACAAATTATTTAAAAATAGGGCTGTTGTCCATCGGATTTGGGCTCTTGTTGTTAGGTTCTTGTAAAGAAGAAGCTTATGAAATTCCAACAGCAAAAGATGGTTTGCAAAACGATATTATTAAGCGCTCTTTAGGGCCAAATGTGGTTGGGGCTACCATAGATTTTGCTTATGCTGCGGCGATTTTGCCAGATCAGGGGAAACTTACATCAATTTCTGTAGAAGCCAGTATTGCGGGTGATGAGGGTACTGTACTTGAAAACAAATCGTACTACACCAGTAGTACGGGGGCAGATATAGGTGTTGTTGTTGGCGACCCTGCTACAGTAAATGGGAATAACATGGAGGTGAAATTTACAAAAGATACCTCCGCTTCAACGCTGCGTTATAGCTACAAAATACCGGCAGCAGCAAAAGGTAAATCGGTCACTTTTACGTTTAGGGCGAGGTCCAGTAATGGGCAGGAAATTGCCTTGAAGACCGAAGCTTATGCGATTCGTAATATGGATATGGCCTTGGACCTGATCGGGAAAGACGGCGCGGCCTGCTTTTTTTCTGTGGCTGACTTAAAATGGTATACTGCTACCGAAGCGGCAGCAAACCCGGATAAGATCGATTTGATCTATTTGTATCGGGCGTTGCCAACGGTGACTTACGCACATTCTTTGGTTGCTCCCACGACGGATGCCAGTTATTTGCCGAGCTTCACCTTACCTGTGGGTCTGACAAATAAAACGAAGATCGTGAAGGCTTGGACGGTGCGCGATCAACAATTGGCGCGATTGCAATACAGTGTATTTGTGGACGATGTGGATTTGAAAGATAAATCGTTCGTAGATGCGCCAGATTTTGCGATTAATTTAAAAGCTGAATCAGGAATATGGCTGCAAACGGCTGATGGTAAATACAATGCTTATGTATTTGTCAATAGCGTCAATAATACCACGAAAGAAATGAAGATCAGTGTAAAAAGGTTGCAAGTAAAATAAAGATATGGGTGCAAGGATATGGCTAAAAGTTAAAGGTACTTTTTTGGGGATCGCTTTTATGGCGATCCTTGGAACGTCCTATGGGCAGCAGGCAAAGGTTACTTCGATAAAAGGAAATGGACAGCGCCTGCAGGTGCAGGTGGATGTTCCGACGGCTGGTGTCTATACCTTGGTTTCTGAAGGTGAGGTTACCGATTTGGATAAAATTAAGGCTGCAGATAAAACAGGTATGATGACGCTGTATGCGATGATTGATGTTCGTGCTGCACGATCGACCAAACGGATCGTATTTGACAGCTTTAAAGGTGCGAAGCAAGATCTTGGTAAATTTTATTTTGAGAAAGGGAAGCAGACGGTCGGTATGCAATTGCCTGCTTATTTTAAGGTTAAAGCTGTTTCGATCAATGCCTTTGTGCCTCCGGTTGCGCCAGCTGCAGCAGAAAATTATAAACCAAAGATTGTTCCTCCTGCAGGTCACCCGAGGCTATGGGTTAACAAAGAATCATTGCCGGTCGTTAAGGGGCGGTTGGAAGAAGCGGAGCATCTCGAAGCTTGGGGGAAAGTGAAAACACTTGCGCAACAACCTGTTCAATTTATTTTTGATCCGAATAAGGAAATGTTTTACGATGAAAAGCTCGAGCGTGCTATTGAATCAAAAGCGTTTTATTACCTCATGTCCGGTGACGAAAAAATAGGCAGGGAAGCGGTCAGGCTGGCCGATCAATACTTGACAATGTTGGAGTTCGGGAATGTTTCCTATGGTGATATTACACGCGAGTTGGGACGTGCAATTTATACGGGTGCACTGGTGTATGACTGGTGCTACGCATTATTGGATGTGCACGTTAAGACCAGTTTACATAAAAATATGATGCGTCTGGCGCAAGATATGGAAATTGGCTGGCCTCCCTTTTTTGGTATCGAAAGTATTATCAATGGGCATGGGAATGAGGCGCAGGTGTCGCGCGATCTGCTGGCAATGAGTATTGCTTTATATGACGAGGATCCGGTACCTTACAAGTATACTTCGTATTCTATTTTGGAAGAGTTGGTGTCCATGCGCAAGTTTGAGTATCAGTCTCCGCGTCATAATCAAGGTGTTGATTACGGTGGCTATCGCTTTGGGTGGGAAATGCATGGAGCCTGGTTGTATTATCGCATGCTCGGTTATCCGGTTTTTGACGATAATATCAAGAATATGCCCTATTATTGGCTGTATATGCGCACGCCTGACGGAAAAATGTTACGCGACGGCGATATGTTCAATGTAAAGTACAACAGCAGTGCTGATTTTTATTGGAAAAATCCACAGACCATGCTGCTTTGTTATGCCTATTCAGGCAATCCGGTAATTAAGGCTGAGTTTGTCAAGCAGGGCGGTTTGCCCGACAATCCAATCTTGTTTCTCCTCTTGGATGATCCAAAATTGAAGCCTGATTTTGATCGCGAGAAAATGCCGTTGACGAAAGATTTTGGACCTATTTTAGGGTCTATGGTTGCCCGGACAGGCTGGAGCGAAGAGAACGGAAGTTCCGACGTAGTTGCAGAAATTAAGGGGGGCGGTTATCATTTCGGCAATCATCAGCATGCCGATGCAGGTGCACTGCAGATTTATCATCATGGTATTCAGGTTGGTGATCTTGGGCTGTATCTTTCGTATGGTTCCCCTTATGATTTTAACTTTAATAAGCGGTCGGTTGCACACAGTATGCTGTTGGTGCGTGATCCTGCGGAACCGCTTTTATTCAGGACCAAAACAAACGATGGTGGGACTCGGTTTAGCCAGCGTTTTCCGCGCAGGGTTGACGAGGTGTTAAATGATTCCTGGTATCATACCGGAGAGATCAGGGCTTCCGCATTTGGTAACGATCCCATTGAGCCGAGCTATAGCTATTTCAATATGGATCTAACAGCGGCATATACTGCTAAAGTAAAATCCTATGCGAAAAGTTTTCTGTTTTTGAATTTGAAAAGAAAGGATGTGCCTGCTGTCATTGTCTTATTGGATGAGCTTAAGACCAATGATAAGAAATTCGAACCCTATTGGCAGATCAATACGCTTGAAAAGCCTGTACGAAGTGAAACAGGTTTTGTGTTGACCAGTAAATTTAAAAACGCAGCCGGTTCTACTTATGTTGATTTGCTGAAGCCTCGGTTAAAAGAGTGTGCGGTGAAACTGTATTCGGGTGATTCGACTGCTTTTGTTTTTGGTGATCTTTATCAGGTTAACTCTCCATGGCCAGAGGCTAGGGGAACACGGATTATGGTTTCACCCAAGCAGGAAAGTGATCAGGCCAGTTACGCTTCGGTTTTTCAGATGACGGAGAGTGGTTCTTCAAAATTACCGGTGTATTCGGAGGAAAAGGCGAATTATTACCTCATAAGAGTGGCTGATCGTTTACTGGTGGTGGCCAAACCAAATCAATATCTTGATGAGCCCATTGAATTTGTGGTACCGGGGGATCAACAGTATGAAGTTGTTGTGGTCGGTTTGAAAGATGGTTTCTGGAATATGAAAAGTTCATTAAAAAATAGTAGCTTTAATATAAATGTCCTGAAAGGGAATCATACAACCAGTTGGAAATCTAAAGCCGAAACTATTTATTTGTCGCCGGGAAGACAGTATGGAGCCCAAGAGGGAAAGATTAATTAAAGAATACATTGTTTAAATTTTTTTAATGATTTTGTATTCTTATTTTTGCATAAAATTGTATACAATATGAAAGAGGATTCGCTTGCCTATAAAGTTTATTTAGAAGTACGTAAGAAAATTTTGTCTAGTCAGCTGGCTGGCGGGGCAAGATTGGTGGAGAGTGCTTGGGCGGATAAGATGGCGGTGAGTAGAGTGGCTGTTCGTGAGGCTTTTATGCGTTTAGCAGGGGAGAGTCTGGTTGAGTTTGGTGAAAAAGGTGGCTGCTTTGTGAAGAAAATGACGGTCGAAGATGTGAAGGATATTCGTGAGCTGCGTGAGCTGTTGGAGATAGGCGCATTAAAGATTCTGTTTTCAAAGAAAAGTAAAGAGCTTATCGAAGATTTAGAACTGATCTGCAACGATTTTTCCGACATGGTCAGTAAAGGCTATTATGGTGGTGCTTGCGAGGCGGATGTTCGTTTTCATGAGCGTATTATTGAGGGAACTTGCAATTCAAGGTTGATTTCTATTTACAAGAATAGTAACATCCCCTTATTCCATATGAAGCTCGGGGCTATTATGGGGCAGATGGAAGATTACCTGGATACGGAGAAGGAGCATCGCGCTATTGTTGATGCGCTGAAAGCGGATGACTGGAATAAAGCTTATACCACCTTGGTTCATCATTTGGATCGGGGCGAGCAAGAAGCCTTGGAACTGGTTTAATGTTTTTTTGATTTTTATAAAGGGTCTATTGTTTACAATAGACCCTTTTTTGTGCTGTCCCACTGCAACAATTGCCCTTTTTCAGCTTCTGTAATCATAAGTCCCTGAATGCCTTTTGGGTCTAAAGCACAATTTGTTGGATTCTTCCCCGGCGTAGGTATTTTCTCGATCGTCTTGTTTTTGGTGTCAATGGATAGGATATGTTGCGATCCATAAATCGCTGCAAAAAGATAATTGTCGTTCGTGAGAGCTATGCCGTCCGGGCCGATATTACCGCCTGTTTCTATGAATTTTTCGATGTTTTCTACCTGTTGTGTCAAGCTGTTCCAGTGCATTTTCCAGATCCATTTTGTGCCTGTTTCAGCAACAAAAAGTGTGCAGTTGTCTGCTGCAAAGGCCAATCCGTTTGGGTAAAAAAGGCCTGTGTGGATCTTCGTAAGCGCACCATGTTTATGTAGACAGCAGATGTAGCCTGTGCCATCTTCCAGGTCACTTCCCGGGCAGGAGAATAGTAGGTTCCCTTCAGTATCAAAACATAAGTCGTTGGGCATTTTTAATGGCTTCCCTGCGATTTCCGTGACTATTGTCGTCGTGGTTTTGTCGAAGGGATCATAGCAACGGATGCTGTTTTGTTGTGAGTCGCAAAACCATATTATGCCGTTTTTGTCGATTGCAATTCCGTTGGGATGTCCATTCACAGCTATTCTGCTATACTGATTGTCTTTGTAATAGACCAAGTTTCCTGCTTCTTTCTCCACAAGCCATATTCCACTCTCCCGGTCGAAAGCGGGGCCTTCTGGAAAAAGAAGTCCTTCAATGAGAATGTTCATTTTTAAAAATTTTAAAATTTATTTTAAATGTATACAAAAATATTGTAATTTGGTATACATAAAATAAGGTGTATTTAAATACAAATTATTGATGACTGCAACATGTGTGGCGGTGATCGTCCAATTATAACAATAACAAATAGCAAAACTTTTAATAGGCATGCAAGAAAATGAAAAATCAGCCGCGATACTGCGGGAGAATGCAAGATGGATACCCGGTGGAGTGGTATCGTTAAATCGGAAGTCAGATCCGAATATCTGCTTCGTCAAAGGGAATGGTAGTTTGGTCGAAGATATTGACGGGAACAGCTACATAGATTATCAGGCTGGATTTGCAGCATCCTTTCTGGGGCATAATGATCCTGATGTGAACGCCGCAGTGTTACAGACATTGCAGGAGCAGCAGGTATTGATGGGGGCTGGGCCAACGCTACTGGAAGGTGAGTTTGCGGAGCTTTTTTGTCAGTCTGTTCCTTCGGTGGAGAGCGTTCAGATTACAACGACAGGGTCGGAAGCGACTTACCATGCGATCCGTATTGCCCGTGCGGTAACAGGGCGTGATCATGTGATTGTTATGCAGGGGGGCTACAATGGCTGGCATAACGATGTGGCCTGCAATGTGATCAGTCAGCGTGCAGATGTTGGCTCATATCAAAGCCCGGGGGAATATCCATTCGATTCATTAAGTGCTGGTGTTCCCAAAAATCACAGCGATTTAGTACACATTGTCAACTACAACGATTTGGAAAGTGTGCTGTATGTGGTTCAAAAATACGATGTTGCCTGTATTTTGTTGGAGCCTATTCTTCAGAATATCGGTATTGTAAAGCCAAAGGAAGGTTACCTGGAAGGCTTACGCAAGATGGCTGACGAGCATGGATTTCTGTTGATCTTTGATGAAGTGAAAACTGGATTTAGACATGCGCTGGGGGGCTATCAGTCGATCTGTGGTATTCAGCCGGATCTTTCAACTTTCGGAAAGGCGGTTGCAAACGGCTACCCATTGGGTGTTATTGCAGGCAAGAAAAAATATATGGATTACTTTGTGGATCCTGATAAGTCGAAGCGGGTGATGATTGCCGGTACTTTTAATGCCTTTCCATTAACGACTGCGGCGGCGATAGCAACATTGAAAAAATTAGGCAGCTCTGAGCATCGAGTTTATGAGCACGTAGAAGCACTTGGTGCGCGTTTGGAGCAGGGATATAACGAAATATTTCCTAAATTAGGCGTACCATTTTATGTCGCACGTCAAGGATCTGCCTTCTGTACATATTTTATGGACCATGCGCCAGTCAATTTTCATGATATTTTGGATAACCACAACTTTGAACTGGATACCCAATATCGTAAAAAGCTTATTAAAGAAGGGATTTTCAATTTCCCGGCACCAATTAAACAAGGAAGTATCTCCTTTGCGCATACGGAGGATGATATAGACAGAACGTTGGAGGCAACTGAACGCGTAATAAAAAGTTTGTAAACCCTAACTATGAAAATAACCGCTATTGAAACCTTTGTGTGCCATGCGCGCATGCGAAATTGGATTTTTGTCAAAATTATTACCGATCAGCCCGGACTTTGGGGCTGGGGCGAAGCCACCTTGGAATGGCATACGCAAAGTGTGGTCGGAGCAATCAAAGATATTTCTCAATTGTTGATCGGTGAAGATCCGCGTCGTATTGAATACCTGTGGCAGATGATGTATAGACAACACTTCTGGCATGGAAACGGGATCGTTCGTGGCACGGCCATCAGTGGCATCGACATCGCCTTATGGGATATTCTAGGTAAAATTCACAATGTCCCTTGTCACGAGTTGTGGGGAGGCCGTGTGCGTGATTATATCCGTTTGTATTGTCATTTAGGTGGAGGTCGCATGGAGGATTTTTATGAGACTGCTCCGGATGATGCCAAACGATTTGGTGATCTTGCGCTGAAAGCTGTTGATGAGGGTTTTACCGCTTTTAAATCGATGGCTGTCCCAGAGACAATGTCGTTGGAAGGTCTTCGTCCAATTAAATATGCTGAAGCTTGCGTGAAGGCCATGCGTGACGCTGTCGGCGACGATATTGATATTATGGTGGATTGCCATGCACGGCCAAGCCCACGGATGGGGATGCAATTTGCGAAAGCATTGGAGCCTTATGGCCTGTATTTCTTTGAAGAGCCATGCTGGCCAGAGTCCATGGAAGATATTGCCTTGATTCAACGGGCGGTGACGACACCTATAGCTTCAGGCGAACGTTTGATCGGAGTGCATGCATTTCGGGATATGCTCGAGAAGCGGGCAGTGAGTGTGATTCAACCTGATATTACCCATTGTGGCGGTCTCTCTGAAGCGCGTAAGATCGCAGCTTTGGCTGATGCTTACCGTGTATCTATGGCGCCACATAACCCTCAGGGACCTGTGAGTACGGCCGCCTCCATTGAGCTGGGATTTGCAACACCATCTTATATTATTTGCGAAAGTGTGCATAAGGACGTTGAATGGCGCCAGGACGTGGTTACCGAAGGGTTTACAGTTCAAGAGAAAGGGCGGATTGTTCTGCCAAATAAGCGCGCCGGTTTGGGTATTGAAATCAATGAAGAAGAGGTAAAGAAGCATCCTTTTCAACAGGAAATATTGCAGCGAACCTTCTATAAAGACGGTAGTGTAGGGGATTGGTAGTCTAAAAAGAGCGATAATGGAGGAATATAAGAATAAAGTCGTATTGATCAGTGGGGGACTTGGTGATATCGGAAGGGCTATGGCCGAAGCATTTTTGACCCAGCAGGCAATTGTATGCATCTCGGATCGGTTTGAGCCGCAGGTGGCGAGCGCGCGGTGGCCCTTGTTGGATGGTGCTGGAGCACGTTTGTTTTATGATCAGGTCGATGTTGCAGACGCCAGGCAGGTTGACGCCTGGGTACAACGCATAAGGCAGGAGTTGGGCGCAATATCCATCTGTATCGCGAATGCCGCATGTGTCACTATTAAAGACTTCAGCACGTTAAGCAACGAGGAATGGAAGAATGAAATGGCCGTTAATCTCGACGGTTCATTCTTCCTGGCGAATGCCTGTGCGAAGTCATTTGTGGAGACTGGGCTTGCGGGTTCGATCGTTTTTATGGGTAGCTGGGCTGCACATGCCGTGCATCAAAATTTACCGGCCTATAGTGTCTCTAAGGCTGGGCTACGTATGCTTTGCCAGGCCATGGCTCTTGAATACGCAACATATGGAATTCGTGTCAACGAAATTGCACCAGGCTATGTCAATGCCGGGTTGAGCAAAGTGGTATGGTCATCAAACGCCGAACTTCAAATGAAAGCAAAGGCTGTGGTGCCACTTGGCCAGATTATAGAAGCCGAAGAGGTTGCTAAACAGGTGCTATGGATCTGTTCGGACAATTGTAAACATATGACTGGTACCGCAATTGTGATGGATGGTGGACTGTCTTTGATTAGACCTTAACGTATGAAACAGAAAGACCTCTTGAAAGAAACGACGGGTAGTTTGTACGGACGATTTGGACTTAGCCAATGTGATATTACTCCACCGATCGGCATCTATTCCCGTAATTGGGGGGCGGCTGCATTTGACCAGGCAACGGCTGTTCATCAACCTTTGATGATGCATTGTCTATATATGCAATCCTGCGATGGCTTGCCAGCAATCCTGCTAACCGCTGATTTAGGCTGGTGGAAAAATGCAGCTGATGAACAAAATCTGCGATTAGCATTGCTCAGTCATTTTAATCTGGCTGAATCGCAGCTGATTTTTGCGCTATCGCATACCCATGCGGGGCCTAGCGTCTGTTCGACAGATGCAGCGCAACCTGGAGGTGAACTGATTTTGCCGTACCTTGAATTCCTCAAACAACAGGCGATATCTTGTGTTGAAATGGCACAAAGTGGTTTATTTAAGGGGAGTCTAACCTGGAACTATGGTGTATGTGATTTGGCAAGCAACCGCGATCTGGAAGTGGATTCTCATTATCTGATTGGTTACAATCCATTGAAAGAAGCAGATACAACCTTGTTGGTCGGACGGCTGTATGATGAAACTGAAAGCTTAAAAGCGGTTATTTGTAATTATGCCTGCCACCCAACCAGCTTTGCTCACGAGAATGATCTGCTCTCGCCCGATTTTGTGGGCGAAATGCGAAATACAGTAGAACGCTCCTTATCCGTGCCTTGTCTTTTTTTACAGGGCGCGTCAGGTGATTTAGCTCCACGGAGACAGTATGTAAAGGATCCAGCACTGGTCGAAGCCAACGGAAAGCAGTTGGGTTATGCTGTTCTCGCGACGCTGGCCCAGGAACAGCATGGTCATAAAAACTGGGTTTTTAAGGAAGCCTTGATTTCGGGGGCTCCACTGGCCTGTTGGGGATTTCGGGAACAGACTACTTCAATCGATCTTAAGCAAAGGGTATTATCCGTCAAAGTGCCTTACAAAAAGCTGCCTAGTCCCGAAGCAATTTTGAGTGAATACGAACGCTGTACGGATCGTGTTATGAAAGATCGCCTTTGGCGGAAATATAATACCCGTAAATCCATTGGAGATCAACAAGAAGCTATTATTCCGGTGTGGATCTGGAAAATGGGAGATGCTGTGTTGGTGGCGCAGGCCAACGAAGCCTATTCCTGTTATCAAATTGAAGTGAGAGCCCAATTTCCAGATCATACGATCGTTTTTATCAATATCGCGAATGGCTATGTGGGGTATCTCGCACCGAAGGAGCTTTATGATAAGGATATTTATGCCGTGTGGCAGAGCCCCTATGCCAGCGGCGGTCTTGAAATACTTATTGAACAAACTAAATTAGGAATTCAAACATTATTGACCGATGAAACTCGATTGGATTGATGTCGTTATTTTTGCCGTATATATTATTGGTATAGTGGTATTGGGCTTATACGCTTCGAAAAAAAACTCCGCCTCTAAGCGGGATTATTTTCTTGCGGGTGATAAGTTGCCTTGGTGGATGATTGGCGGAAGTATCATCGCCGCAAATATCAGTAGCCATCATCTCGTTGGCGCTATGGGGGCTGCTTATAGTCGCGGTTTTGTCGCGATTACCCTGGAATGGGGAGCGATTCTAATCGGTTTTAATGCATTATTATGGATATTTCTCCCTTTTTATATCCGCAATGGTTTCTATACGATTCCTGAATACCTCGAAAAAAGATATGGCAACGCTACCCGCGTGTTGTACGCTATTTTGATCCTGTTTACCTATGTTTTTGTGGAGATTGGGGCCGTTCTTTATTTAGGTGGTCTGTCGTTGCACGCTTTATTCGGCATTCCTATTTTATACAGTATTTTTGGAATGGCAATTTTGACCGGTTTATATACCGTTTTAGGCGGTCTAAAAGCGGTGATATGGACGGAGATGGTACAGCTTGTCATTTTGGTGCTGGGCGGAATAGTATTAACTTTTGCCACCATTGATGCGGCAGGAGGTTTTCAGTCTGTGGTAGAATCCTCCAAGGATTGGAAAATGTTTTATCCCGCATCTGATCCTGACTTTCCCTGGACCATGTATTTAGGCGGACTGTTGTGTATCAGCGTGTTTTATTGTGCTACGAACCAATTTATTGTGCAGCGCGTATTGGCGGCAAAAAATGAATGGCATGGGCGCATGGGTGTCATCTTTGGTGACTATCTTAAATTTTTGGTTCCCTTGATTATTACTATTCCGGCGTTGGTGGCTCCAAAATTCCTGCCGCATCTCGATCAGCCTGATTTGCTGTTTGCGACACTCGTGGAAACCTTATTGCCCAAAGGTCTGGTTGGTTTGGTGATGGCAGGGTTAATTTCAGCTATCATGTCCCATATTTCAGGAGCGATCAATTCCTGTACAACGATTCTGACCGTCGATATCTATAGCCAGTATATTAATAAAAATGCAAGTGACTACGAAGCAGTCCGTTTTGGTAAGCGCGCCGGAGTCGCTATTATCGTGCTCGGAATCATGAGTGCGGTTGTACTGATCAGTTATTCGGATAAACCAGTTTTCCTTTATTTGATGAATCTATACGGTCTTTTTACACCAGGCATTGCAACGATGTTTTTAATGGGGGTTTTTTGGAAAAGAACCACATCGCAGGGTGCTTTGACAGCAGGTTTACTGACAATTCCCCTTTCTTTACTTTTGGAATATGCCTTACCTGAAATGCCATTTTTTAATAGAACAGGTATTGTATTCTGGACTTGTATGATTGCTTGCGCCGTGGTCAGTTTGTTGACACCTGCGGTCTCAGAAGCAAGGTTAAAAAATCTTGTGTTGACGGGCGATTCTTTTCAGGTGCCGGATCAAGATAAAGCCGCTTACCGTGGATTTCGAAATCCGACCTTATGGTGGATAATTATAACGGTGTTGGTGCTCTATTTTTATGTACGTTATTTTTAGCTTAACTTGTTGAAGTGTTAAACTTTTAAAACTTATCCAGATGATCGAGCCAATACTGAAAGAATTAAATACCAAGATAGAGAACATTTTTCCGAAAATCGTTGCAATACGTCGACATATTCATCAGCATCCTGAATTGTCTTTCCAAGAATACGAGACAAGTGCCTATATTCAGCAACAACTCGGGGATTTGGGGATACCATTTGAGATTGTCGCTCAAACAGGTGTTGTGGCTGTGCTGACCGGTCAAAAATCGGCAAGTGATGATATTGTGGTATTACGGGCAGATATTGATGCTTTACCGATAGACGAGCAAAATGATGTGGGATATAAATCGAAGAATAGTGGTGTCATGCATGCTTGTGGTCATGATTTTCATACGGCTAATCTATTGGGGGCCGCATCTATATTAAATGATTATAAAACGGAGTTTTCCGGTAAAATTGTTTTGCTATTTCAGCCTGCTGAGGAAAAGATTCCTGGCGGAGCGATTCAGGTTTTGGAATCCGGGATTCTGGAATCTTTCGGTGGAACGATTAAAGCTGTGCTGGGTTTACATGTAAGTCCCCGTGTTTCTGTAGGAAAAGTCGGTTTACGTTCCGGGCGATTTATGGCCTCGAGCGACGAGTTCTATTTTACCATTAAGGGACGCGGTGGCCATGCTGCGGAGCCACATCGGGCTGTTGATCCCATTATGATCGGCGCGCAGTTACTCACCACCTTACAGCAAGTTGTCAGTCGGAAAGCCAACCCTGATGTACCATCTGTATTGACCTTTGGTCGTTTTATTGGAGATGGCGCGGCCAATGTTATTCCCGAGGAAGTCAAATTAGCCGGAACATTTCGTACAATGGATGAGGTATGGCGCAAGGAGGCGCTGGAAATGGTTGCTGAAATAGCGGCGACGCTTCCCGTATCGCTTGGTGCAAAGGTAGAAGTTGAAGTCCGGCATGGTTATCCCGCGCTTTATAATGATCCCGCGTTAACGCAAAAAGTCAAAACGATTATCGCGGAGACGATGGGGAATAGTGTGCCACAAGATCTCGAAATCTGGATGGCGGCCGAGGATTTTGCTTATTATTCTTATCGTTATCCCGCCTTGTTTATGTTGATAGGCACAAATAATGACGATTCTGCCACACAATATGGTCTTCATAATCCACAGTTCAATCTGGATGAAAAGGCTTTCGAAACATCAATCGCTGTTTTAGTCAATGCAGCTATTTCCCTTTTGAATGAATCAAATGAATAGAAAAAAATTCTTGATGGCCTCCTTTGCATTTGGATTATCCTATGCCGTTAATGCGAATAATAAGGTGTTCTCGGAGCATGGTAACGTAAAAAAGATAGGGATCATTGGGCTAGACATTACACACGCTGTTGCTTTTACAAGAGCGATTAATACGGCTGCTAGCAATCATCCCTACGGAAAATACAGGGTTGTTGCGGCTTATCCCTACGGAAGCAAAACAATTCCCTTAAGTATTGAGCGTATTCCGAAAATTACAGCGGAAGTGCAACAGCTCGGTGTTTCGATTGTATCAAGTATTGCCGAGCTATTGAAAAAAGTGGACTATGTGTTTTTGGAGACTAATGATGGAAATCTTCATCTGGAGCAGGCACTTCAAGTAATCAAAGCTAAAAAACCTTTATTTATTGATAAACCAATAGCGAATTCCTATAAAGACGCTTTCCAAATTTTTCAATCAGCAAAAAACTACGATTGCCCTGTTTTTTCATCAAGCTCCTTGCGTTATATTACCGGACTTCAGGAGTTGGATAGGACTAAGGTAATAGGCGCAGATGTCTATTGTCCGGCAGTAACGGAACCTTCGCATAAGGATCTGTATTGGTATGGCATCCATGGGGTCGAAATGTTATTTGCATTGATGGGACCGGGATGCCGCTCGGTAAAGACTATTCAGGAACAAGGTACCTCGTTTTATGTTGGGGAGTGGGCGGATGGAAGAGTTGCCTCACTTCGGGGTATTCGCGAGGGAAAGGATGATTTTGGTGGAACGGTTTTTTTGAAAGATCAGATTGTCCATTTGGGACAATTTATGGGATACGGCCCATTGTTGGATAAGATCCTTCCGTTTTTCGAAACGGGTGTAAGTCCGGTTGACGAAAAGGAAACTCTGGCAATATGCGCATTTATAGATGCAGCCGAAGAAAGTAAATTAAACGGCGGAAATATTGTTCAGCTTCAAAAATAGGGGGCAAGCCTGCTTAATAATTACTCGTCACCGTAATCAACAATGGACTATTAAAAATTGAGGCGGGTGATATGACCGTTTCATTCAGCGGAACATTGTTACCATAACGTTCTTTCAGCTTAGTTTTCACTTCGGGGCTGCTTAAATCAAAATCTTTTAGTTTCTCAAGCTTCCCAACTTCGATGTTCGCTCCACGCTGGTATATTTTCCAGATCAATTCCGAGCAATAGATCTTATCGTCTGACCATTCGAATGTCGCGTCGTAATTTTTGCTGATAAAATCTTTGCCGATTGCTTTCATTTTGGCCAGTGTCGAATTGGTCAGTACCTGGTCTGCATTTTTGAGGCGTTTAACCGCGTAATGCTGCTTTTCGCCACGCACAATCCAGTGTTCTAACTTAGTTACAGTTACGGGCTGTACGGCTTCCAGTACATAAGGTTTACCGTTCTCATAAAAAATAATTCCACAATGGGAATACGGAGAACGCGTTGCTAATTGGATCGCCTTGCATTGCGGTGAAATAGAAGACTGAAAGATCATATCGCCATCGTTGAACTGGGGTAGTTTTGAATTAGCCTTCGATTGCTTGGGAACCATTGGCTTTTTTTGCGCATGAACTGGTAATGTCAGCACTGCGATGATCAGAAGATAACTAACAAGAGATATGAGGTAAATAAGTGTCTTTTTCATTGTTTTATGTATGATTTACTGAAATAGTTTAATGATTTTCTTTGACTTGGTCTTTTCGGCGAGTTGAAAAGCAGATAATACGTCGGATTCATATTGATATACTTTCTCCGTGGTGGCACCTTTCTGCAAAAGATAATCTATGGCAATGTTGTTTTTCATTAAGATCGCTTTTCCAAGTAATGTACATTGTGTGAAGCTATAATCCGCTTTAACTTCATCTATACCCAGACGGTTTAGACTATTTAAAGAGGTTTTACGGATAAAATCCATATCGTTTTTTTCTATTGCCGCCTTCAGTACTTCGAAATCATCGACTTGTCTGTTTCTCGTCAGAAATAAGTGATGAAATTGTTTGGCAATAGCATACTGATCCTTTTCTAAAATCCGATGAATGGCATTGCTGCTAAATTCCTCTACTGTGGAAAATCCATGCAGCTGACTAAAAAATAAAAGTATATTTTCAAAAGGGAGCTTGGTTGCCTCCAACTGCATTAGGCCGCCCAAATCGTTCGTGTCGAATAAGTTCTCCATGTGTTTGAGGCTGTCCAAAGCGATGAATTGAAATTCAGGTTGGTAGTCCGCGAGCCAATCGGAGGATTTGGATATGACAAAGTTGTTATCAGTAACCCTATAGTTGATGGCGGTAGCCGGTTCGGCATAGTTGATTATTGTTATTGTGCTGTCTGATAGTTCATAATATTTTGAACGAAGATGCTCTGCCGTTGCGGTCGGGAAAAGCCTGTTGAGATCGATCTGTATGGCATATACGCCCATGGTGTCCACCGGCAAATTATAACAAAGCGTCCCTTGGTCCGTAATGTAAAAGGGTAATCTGTTTCCTGGCTGCTGCTGTGACTGAAAAACGATCTTGTTTTGATCTGCAAACAACGATGTTGCGAGACCGGTCAGTAAGCAAAGCATGCAAAGACCTGTTTTTAACCACAGGCGATTCGTCGGATAAAATGATTGCATAACTAATCGTGGTATTGTTCTAAAAACAGATTGATCTGATTGGTTAATCCAAACGATTCGGTTTCCAATAAATTGATCTCAGCTTGTATCTCAAGTGTAGTCGGCGATAAAGTTTGTTTTTGGTAGACCTGAATGTCCAGTTCCAAAACCGCTAATTGTAATGCTAGAAGCTGTTTACCTTCTGTTGTATTGAGTTGTAGTTCATTAAAAGCATGTTTTAATCGTTCTAATTCAGCGATTGATTTTTGGATGTCATTTTCATCGGCCTTGCCGAAGTTTGGATAGGCTTCTCCCAGCGTACGAAAAGCATCGAGGTATTCTTCCTCGGACATTTCATAAATATTCGAATAGAGCATATTGTACGCATCAATGGCGTCATAGGTATCCGCATCCATTAAGTCTTCGCGATAGTCCTCGACCAATTGTTTGATGTCTTGAGATTCAATCTGTAAAATTGACTCAATATCCTGTTTGATAAGATTGGCTAATTCCATGCTTTATGCTTAAGTAATTCAAATTCTTTGCTAGCACATTTGTGGGCTGACAAAGAATTTTGTGACTTTGGTATAGACAAAGATCATGTTTTATCGCAAAATTTCAATCCCTATAATCAGCTAATTTTTATTGGAACTGTCTCTCGGTGGTTTTTTATCACCTGAACAGCTCCTATAGGCTTGTGCAGTCAATATTTCCATCACATTTTTTTGTCTTGTAGGACGTGTTTTCTTTCTACCCGTTAATCGAACGAAGAGCGGGAAACCGTAGTAGCAAACAGGGATCAGAGCGATATCAAATTCGACATTTTAACATTGTTTGTTCAGTGCTTGTTCAGTGATCGTTCAGTGCTTGTTCAGTGATGACTCAGTGTAGACTGTATAATCAGTGACTAATGACTGTCTAAATACTGATTAAAAATTGTTTTTAGATATGACTTGATATCCATATGTTTCGATTTAATACTTATCTTGATCAGCTATACGCTAATCAGGAAATCAGTTTCATGTTTACTATTTAGAAATGGGGGATGAATTTTTCGCTACGCTGTTTTATTTAAATTATTTTACTGATATACAGTGTTATATGTATTGTTGTTTGATTTTATGAGTAAAAAGTACTCAATATATTTTGCAAGCTTAAATTTAATCTTCATATTTGTTGAGTAAAAAGTACTCAATAGTAGAAAGCAAAATTAAAAGCTATGATTGTATTAAATAAGCATCAGATAGTCACAGAGCAATTTCCAAATGGGGAGACAAAAGTGAAAGATTTTGATCAGTTGATCTTAAAGAACAATCTCATTGAATTTACTTATCAGGAGGATGGAGATTTAATCCGCTTGCTTTTTGTCAAAAAGCGATTGGATGAAATACCTACCGAATCTTGCAGATTACTGATCCGTTATATGCCCTATAGCCGTATGGATCGCAAAATTGAAGGTGATTTGTTTACATTGAAATATGTGTCGGAGTTTATCAATAGTTTGCAATTTGATGCGGTATCTGTTGTCGAACCGCATTCCAATGTGACATTGGAGCTACTGGCGAACAGTGTAGGGATTTATCCGGCATTGGACTGGTTGCCACAATTAATGGAAAAACTTGAGTTTTCGGAATCAGATCGGATTGTTTTTCCGGATAAAGGAGCTGCCGCACGTTACATCAACAGCGGCTATGAAAATAGCTGTATTTTTGAGAAAAAGCGGAATCCACAAACAGGCCGGATCGAAGGCATGGAACTTAAGGCCGGAGATATTCCGCTCGGCGCAAAATGTATTATTGTCGATGACCTGTGTTCGGCAGGGGGAACATTTCTTTGGGCAGGGAAAATATTGAAAGAAATGGGAGCCAGTGCAGTCTATCTTTTGGTCACGCATTGCGAACCCCGAATTTTTAAAGGGAACCTGCTGGATGATGATTCACCGATAACCAATGTCTTTACCACCAATTCTATGATGGATACCAAGCACCCCAAAATAAATTATATCAACTTAACGACTGAAAGCTATGTTTAAATCAATGAGCATGAATCCAATACTTTGGACAGATGGTTATAAATTGTGCCATAAGGATCAATACCCTGCACATACGCAATGGGTTTATGAGACTTGGACGCCGCGCATGTCCCGCATAGAAGGCATTAGTCATGTTGTATTTTTTGGATTGCAGGGGGCCTTGGCCGAAATCACGAATTCATTTGATGCAAACTTTTTTGCTCAACCGGAAGAGGAGGTCGTGGCGGCTTACGAAGAGGCAATAGCAGCTGTTTTTGAAAATACAAACACGAAGTTCGCATCGATGCATGAATCGAAACATATTCGCGATCTACATCGACTGGGGTACCTTCCAATCAAAGTAAATGCTTTGCCTGAAGGCAGCCTGGTGCCTATTGGCGTGCCAATGTTTACCATTGAAAATACACATCCCAATTTTTTCTGGCTTCCTGGTTATCTGGAAACACAATTATCGGCCTATATCTGGTCACCGATGACAGCAGCGACAATTGCAGATCGCTATAAAAGATTATTGACGGGTTTTGCCGAGAAAACGGGCGACGTCAATAAAGTCTTTACCCAAGCCGGTGATTTTTCCATGCGTGGTATGGGCTCTCCTGAAACGGCTTATCGTACAGCTGGGGGGCATCTGTTGAGCTTCGGTGTCTCAGCTACGCTTTCCGTTAGGGAGTATCTGAAATCCTACTATCATGCAAAAAGTGATGTGATGATGTATACCCCGTCTACGGAGCACAGTGTGATGTGTTCCTACGGTGAGGATGAAGTCGAGGCATTTCGGCATCTGATCACCAAGGTATACCCAAGTGGAAATATTTCCATTGTATCGGATACATATGACCTCTGGAATGTAGTTGACAACGTATTGCCGAAACTGAAAGATCTTATTATGGCTAGGGAAGGAAAAGTTGTTATTCGCCCCGATAGTGGCGATCCTGTAAAAATTATCTGTGGTGATGTGGCATCTGATCGCAGTACCGTTCGGAAAGGTATCGTCGAACGTTTATTTGAACTTTTTGGCGGTACGACCAACAGCAAGGGATTTAAGGAGCTGGATCCACATATCGGAGTGGTTTATGGTGATTCCATTACAGTGGATAGAGCCGATAAAATATGTCAAGCTTTGCTCGATAAGGGCTTTGCTTCCACCAATACCATATTGGGAATAGGCTCTTATACCTATCAATATGTTACACGCGATACTTTTGGTTTTGCGTTAAAAGGAACTGCCGAAATTGTCAATGGAGAATTTAAAGCAATTCAGAAACGTCCGGCTACAGATACCGGAAACTTTAAGAAGTCACAAAAGGGTATGGTGGCTGTGGTATTCGAAAATGATGAATTTCGTTTAATAGATAACCTGAATCCAAAAACTATAGCTGAACTGGAAAGTAGAAACCTACTCCAAACCTGTTATTTGGATGGTGAATTTACGCACACAACGCGTTTTGAAGAAATAAGGAATAGATTGAAAACTGAAACAATTCGAGTATATGGAAAATAGCGTAAACAAACCGTTTTTCATCCAGGATGAAAACGTTGCACAGTATGCACAATTGATGGCATCCTGGATTGCTCAGCAAGTGAAATCTGCAGGCCGTCAGGGACTTGTATTAGGAATGAGCGGTGGTATCGACTGCAGTGTTGTGGCCTGCTTATGCCGTCTGGCACAAGTAGATGTTCACTTGGTCATGATGCCCTACGGCAGCGATATGAATAATAGTAAAAGCCATCAGCATGCGATGGAGCTTATTCAGAAGTTTGATTTTCCGTTTCATGTGTTTGACATTCAGTCTGCTGTGGATGCGTTGGCAATTCATCAAGAACAATTTGTCGCGGAAGCCACAGCCGCTAACCGCGCCTTGAGCCTTGCAAATATTCGCCCACGTGTTCGCATGACATATTTGTATCAGTTTGCGCAACTGGGCAGCAGATTTGTTATTGGTACGGGGAATATGGCCGAAGCTACGGTAGGTTATTTTACGAAATGGGGCGACGGCGCCTACGATCTGAATCCGTTGGCAATGGTTACCAAACAGGAAGTATATACCTTGGCAAAATACCTGGGCGTACCCGAATCTATTCAGTATAAAAGTCCGTCTGCCGGCCTTTGGGAAGGACAGACAGATGAAGATGAATTGGGAATGACTTATGCGCAAATCGATGGGTTTATTTTGAAAGGTACATCGGGCAACCCGGTTATAGATGAACTTATTCGTAAACGTATACAACAATCTGCGCACAAGTTTGCAGCAGTGCCTACGTTCAAGGGTTAATTTTAACTAGTTAAGGCAATCGGCTAGTTATGGCAATCGACGCAAGCACTTCATAGCAGCTAACAAGAGACAAAAACTATGCTTTAATGAAGATGATTTTTAATTGGAGGAAAAGTTTAATGGCCTCATCGTTTTGCGTAATAAATGCGGCGTTGAAATAAATATTGATGAAAGAAAATGAATAGCATGATAACACCATTTGATCAGATTGTCGATGTGCAGCATATTGCCAGCGGCAAAAGGGATAATATACCGGCAATGCTGGCATTGGCAGAAAAGGAGCAGGTCAGGCCTGCAGCTTCGGACGTGAAACGGACGCTGCTTTTGGCAATAGATGTTCAGAACGATTTTATGGAATCTATTGGGAGTCTTGCGGTCAATGGTTCCAAAGCAGATGTTCAGCGTCTAACACAATGGATGTACCGTAATTTGGGCTCGCTGACACAAGTGATGTGCAGTCTTGATTGTCATTCGATGATGCAGATTTTCCATGCCGATTGGTGGCTGGATACGGAAGGAAATCATCCGGAGCCATTTACCATCATTCGCTATGCTGATGTCCGCGATGGTATCTGGCGTGCTGTGAATGGCCATACAGCCTTAGCGCTGGATTATCTTCAGCATTTGGAAGCTGAGGGAAAAAAACAATTGTGTATCTGGCCATATCACTGTTTGGAGGGGACCTCTGGCGCACAGCTTGAGAGTCAATTTACGAATATGCTCTATTTTCATAGTGCTGTGCGTCAGGTAAAACCAGTCTTGGTTTACAAATGACAGGATCCGAATACGGAAATGTATGGTATTATTAAAGCCGAATATGATGGTCATAAATTCGTAAACCATGCTGTACTTGAAGCAATACGGGCACACGATGCCATTTATATCGCGGGAGAGGCATCAAGCCATTGCGTATTGGCTTCGGCGGTGCAGATTTTGGAGTATTTTGAACATGATCGGTCCATCACCTCCCGTATTACCTTATTGATAGACTGCATGTCGCCGATTGCCGGATTTGAAGAGCAAACCTTCCTGCAGTTTGATGCTTTAAAAGAAAAATATGGGATACAGATCAAATTGTCAACCGAAGTAAATTTGTAGTACATGGCAAGCTCAGCAAAAAAATATGTATATGAATATCCGAGGCCTGCAGTAACGGTTGACTGTGTGATCTTCGGCTTTGATAAAAACCAGCTTAAGGTATTATTGACCAAACGTGCAATAGAACCTTTCTTGGGAAAATGGGCTTTTCCAGGTGGTTTTATTCAGGAAGAAGAAACCGCCGACGACTGTGCGCTTCGTAAACTGCAGGAGGAGGCCGGTCTCAAGGATATTTTCCTTGAACAGCTTTATACATTTTCAGACTTAGCGCGTGATCCGCGCGGAAGAGTGATCAGCATTGCTTATTATGCGCTTGTCAAGCCTGAAACGTATATTTTGGAAGCGGGTGCGGATATTGAAGCTGTAAAATGGTTTGGCATTGCTGAAAATAAAGACCTCGCTTTTGACCATAAACAGATCTTGAATACCGCCATCGAAAGGCTCAAAGGGAAAATACGTTATCAGCCGATCGGTTTTGAGCTGCTGCCCGAACAGTTTACCTTGCCCGATTTGCACAATTTGTATGAAACTGTTTTGCAACGGTCAATTGACCGTGGGAATTTTCGAAAAAAAATCCTCAGCATGGGTTTATTGATCGACCACAGCGATAAGCAGAAAGATCGGCGTGCCAGGGCTGCGAAGATTTATAGTTTTGATAGGGTAAAATATAAAGAACTTACTGAATCGGGGTTTTATTTTGAAGTATAAGTAGAACAGGGGGAGCAGGCAGAAATGAAATAATTCGTATAAGGTCATTTATTAATAATCGGGATTGTTTTATTCTCCTGATCTGTTGCTATTCGTGAATACCAACGAAATCAAGCCGGTGCTAACCCTGAAAATCACCACAATCATGTACTTCAAATTGATCGATCAAAGATTTCTGGGTGTAGTATTTTGCGATACGTTTATTCTTTAGCAACAGCGAATCCCCCTTGATTTGTAATTCGAAAATAGGCTCTTTCTCTACTCGCTTGAAGATAAATTCATTGTGCTGGGTCTTTATGATTAGGCCTGTGTCGTTGCTGATAGCGGTAAATTCTTTAATCTGATAGATTTCATTGGAATCACAGACATTAACCAAAAGCAGCTGTTTTTTATTTATTTTGATTTCTGCAAGATCACAGGCATAACATATTCCTGAAAATTCGATACCATATTTCTTGAAACTATTTTTGCTCTCCGGCTGAAGAATATCAATCGGATAGAGCTGATTAAAAAAAGCCAGGTCATCATTGGATGTGGATTTCATCGCCTCCTTTTTCTGTAAAGTGTCTATACTGGCAGGGGTACTAACTGCAATAGTTGTTTTTTTAGCTTCATTCTTTTGCTGGCAGCTGAAAAACAATGCTATACAGGGTAGAAAAATAGTTTTTATAGTGAACTTCATGGTTGTTTTTAGTAATTATTGTTGTTGCCCATAAACATATAAATTGAGAAACGGTTTTTATTATTCGATCTCGACCCATTTCTTTTCAAAATAGATCGTGCACACCGGTATATCGGTTGAATCGATGAATTTAGCTTGCACAAAATCACCCTTTGTGTCCACATATTTTAGTTTCGAGCCTTTACTGTCTAAGCCAGCGGTATCGTAATATGCACCCAGTTTGAGTTGAAATGGATTGTGTTCCACATCGTTGGTAAAGATGGAAAATAAAAGTAGTTTTTTTGAGCCTATATCTGCCTGCTCATAGCCAAAGAAGCGATGGTCTAAACGTATATTGGAATGTAGGCGTATGATGCTGTCTTGAGAAGTTAGGTTTACATAAGCTGTGGTGACTTCATCAGATTCCAGTACACTTTGCGAATTGGCATGGTCAATGCTATCCAGTTTGGCGTGTTTTGGCAATGCGGTGTCTTTTAAGACAGTATCTTTGACTGGCCTTTCGGTCGTTTTTGCGGGTGCTAGGTGTGCTTCCTGTGGCTTTGATTTTTCCTGACAGGCAATTTGCAATGAAAGAAGTATCAATGCGCCGATATAATAACTGTATTTGAAATGATTCATTGTTCTTTCTGTTACAAAATCCAAACCAAAGTTGCCTAAAATAGACTGAGAAAAAAATCCCTGTTTTCCGCTAAATAAAAAAAATGATAAATACGGTATTTTTACAGCATTCGCATGATTCTTGTCGTATGGAATGGATTACTGCGATACAACGACAAACAGAAAAATTAGCGCATGGCACATCGTATTTATATCTATAATGTAAATCTCAATACCAAAGAAACATATCCTTCTTATCTGGCCGAATGGAATTATGAAATTCCTATCCTGATGCTACCTTTATTTTCCGCCAATATCCGGTCCAAAGGCAGCCAGCTTTATGCAAACAAGGAAGATGGGATCGCAAGGCTTCGCTATTTTTATGCGTTGTTGGCTGATAGGTATCAATTGCATTATAAAAAAATATATTTTGAGCCTGTCAATAGGATGTTTGAATTTTTGGAGGCTTTGCCTTTCGATACTTTTCAGATCGATGGACGGGATGTTTTTACCATGAATGAAGAAAATGACGCGGAGCAGGCCAAAGATTGGGTGGCGGAAATAAGAATGAAGGCCGCTTTGTATGAACAAGCGGTCGAAGAACAGTCCTTAGATCCGCTGGACCCGCTTGTGAAAGAGTCTGGTTATACTTCATTTTTAGATGCTCTTCAAACCGATTGGATTGATTATGGCTTGGGCTTATGGGCAGAAGAGCTTGTGCAGGAGAAAGGAGCAGAGGTTTTCGAAGCGGAAGGAAAACAAGGATTAAAAAATGCTAAAGGTGATATTTTGCTTGACGCGATTTATGATGAGATATTTGAATTCAACGATCAGGGGATTGCGGTAGTTCAATCAAATGGACAATATGGTTATATCAATGCTAGCGGCGCTGAGCTGCTGTCCTGTCAATATAGCGACGCTTTCGATGCGCGGCATATCAATGGTAACAATTACGCTGAAGTAGAAGTGGCAGGAAAACGTGGGGTACTGCATATGGATGCCAAACAGCTGAGCATACCTGCAATCTATGATGAACTCGACTGGATCGCCTATGGATTTATAAACGCAAGACAAGGGGATAGCCACAGTCTCCTTTCGGCTGAAGGACGATTGATTATTTCAGATCCTGCACCCGAGCCGTTTATGTATGACTATAACAAGCTGTTCTATAGCCGGCAAAAAGGAACGATAAAAAGGAAATATTACCGAATGGACGGTCAGTATTTAGGGACTTTTCTGGAAGGTAGTCTGGAGCCGCTAGCCAATGGATATTTTTGGATTAAACCTAATAAGCTACAGCCCAAAATTGCCGTCATTCAACCCGATGGTGATATTTTGGATGAAGGAATTGATCGGATTATAGTCTTGGATGGCTATCAAAGTGTTGCCTATCTCAAAAATAAAAGATGGCAGATTTACTCGCTTGCACAGGGGGTATTTCGACTGATGGATAGCCTGATAGATAAAGTAGCTGTAGATAGCATACAGCAATACCGTAAAGATATTTTTGTCGTAGGCTGTGCTCAAGGACAGGGGATTTATGATGCTCTTCGAGGAGAATGGTTACTTGAACCTGTTATTGCCCATCAGAAAATCGAACATTGCTTTTTGGATTTTATGCGCATACACTGTGCTGCGGGAATGCGCTATTTCGATACGAAGCTTAACTTTTGCAGTGAGCATTACGATTATATTTGTTCGCCTTTTCATTATCCAGCACCTGAGGCAATCTCAGGCGAACTCCTGTTGCTTTTTAAGGGAGAGAAGATCTTTCATCTCGACCTAAACCGGAATGTGATAGAGATACCCGAAACAGCATTCGGGCATTTATATACAGAACGTTATCAGCTACAGGGGCGTGATCAAAGCTATTTTGTGCAGTTTTATCAAGCCTGGACGAAACGCAAGGGTGATGGATATGAACAGTATTTCGATAATGACACACTGCTTGAAAGGGGGAAGAAGCTCGATGCTGAAGGGAAGGTCTCCGAAGCCATTCGGCTGCTCAAAATCGCGGCCGATCGGGGCAGTGCAGACTGCCAATATTTCCTTGGAAATATATATACAGATGCAGGCTACGATGGAATGGATATCGCAAAGGGAAAGTTCTTCTATGAACAGGCAATGGCGCAGAACCATGCTCAGGCATGGAATAACTGGGCCTTTCTATATGCGACAGCGCATGGTGTTGAATTGGATATTTCGAAGGCCTTAAAAGGGTATCAGCAAGCTGTTGCGCTTGGAGAGGCGCAAGCCATGACCAACTTAGGGAATTGGTATTACGAAGGAGCCTATGTGGAACAGGACTATGCCTTAGCCTTAGATTACTTTAAACAAGCTGAAAAAGCGGGTATCCCCAACGATGCGCAAATGGCAGAAATCTATTATCAAAAACAAGATTACGCGAACTTATTACGTTATTTAAAAAGGGATACCACAAATCAATTTGCTGCTATTTATTATGGGATTTTGTATGAGGAAGGACTGGGTGTTAAACAAAGTTTGCCAAAAGCCATCCGTTACTATGAACAAGCCAATGAAGAAAACGTGTACGCCTATGCTGTCAATCGTTTGCTGCAGCTGTATGCTGCGCATGGAGCTGCAGCAAACGCGGATAAATACGAGTTTTGGTTAAATTTTGCTAAAGAAAATACTGTTGAAATTGATCAATAGTAAGAGAATTATTATCGCATAGAAAATGGCTCATCGCATATATATTTACAATACAGATAAGAAGGATCAAGATTACTTTCCGCATTATTTAGGGGAATGGAACTATGTGATTCCGCCGCTTTTTTTACCCTTATTTGCTGCTAATCCGAAGGCAAAAGGTACCTTAGTTTATTCCGAAAAGGAGCCAGGAATCCGTAAGCTTCGCGCTTTTTATGATTTGCTCATTCGTGAATATAGGTTAAATTCAGATGCGTTGGCCATGGCAGCTATCGGGAAACTGTTCGATTTTTTGGACGGTTTGCCCTTTGATTACTTCCAGCTGAACGCGAGTGATGTATTTAACATGAGTGATGTTAAACATAGTCAACAGGCAAAAGATTTTGCATTTGAAATCTATGAGAAGAATTTGCCCTATGAAAAAGCAATCGAAAAACAGTCCATAGCTGAGCTCGAATCTATTTTGCTTCCCGCTGGTTATACTTCTTTTTTAGCGATGCTCGAGCTGGAATGGGGCAACTATGGCTTGGGCTGGTGGAATAGCGAAGCGATTGATAGTCTGGATAATCAATTTTTTGAAGACCAGGGGCTTTGGGGGATACGCAATGCAAAAGGGGAGGTGAAGGTCGAAGCAAGCTATCAGGAAATTGGTGATTTTGACTATGAAGGGATCGCTGTCATAAAGAAAAATGACCTGTTCGGTTATTTGAATAGGGGCGGAGAAGAAACTATTCCCTGTATTTATTCATCGGCAGCGCCAGCCCAATATGGAGTTGGATCAACCGTTGGTAAGGTGAGCGTGGCTAAAAAATACGGATTGATCAACGTCGGGAACGGAGAAATAATCATACCACTTGAATATGATGAACTCGAAGATTTTGCTTACGGTTATTACCAGGGAAAGAAAGATCAGCAATACTACATTATCGACGCCCAAGGTCAGTTATTTAATGTTTTTGGTACAGACAAGCCGTTTGACATAGATTATGATGGATTTATCTATCAAGATATTCCCGAAAATAAACTGCGTCATTATTATTCCAACAGAGGCATTTTACTTGGTGCTTTTGCCAGTGGTGCACTGAGCGAACTGCTGTTTGATTTTTATGCGGTGAATTTGAATAACAAAAAGAAAAAATCTGTTTTGTCTCCCGATGGAACTATCTTGGTCAAAGATGTTGATAAACTCAATGCTGGGAACGGTCGAGGTGCATTATTCTTTGCCGATTCCGGTAGCATTCGTTTATATAATCTGGAAGCCCGGGCCTATGTACTGCAAGACTTGGTAATGCAATCCATTCAAGGGGGGACTGATTTCGGTAATGGTGCCTGGGATTGCTATATCATCGAAACAGCTGCCGGAAGTGGGATCTATCAGGCTGCTGAAAAGGCCTGGCTGATCCCGCTCTCAACGCACTATGTGAAAATTGTATATGCTACTGTGATGGATTATTTTATTCTGAAAGACCATGCGGGAAGATATTACTATTTTGACGCAGTGCAAAGGGCCCTCAGCTCCGCCTATGATTATGTCTGTGCAAGCGTCAATCACTATCAGGATCTGATGTTATTGCAGGGTGACCTCTTGTATAAAAAAGGCTACGATGGTGTGGAAGTAATTCAGGAAGAGCAATATGGCCAATTTCTGAAGAAGCTGGACCAGTTGTCAGGGGAAGATTTTGATGCATGTAGTCGTTTTTTTGAACGATGGAAGACTGCAAAGGGCGATAATTTTGAATCCAGCTATGATAGTTATACCTTGTATCATATGGCCTTAGACTGCTACCGGCAGGGCGATGTTGAAAAGGCGATGCGCTATTTTACCTTTTCTGCCGACCAGGGAAATGAAAGCAGCATGCATGAACTTGGGAATATCTTTACGGATACCGATAGCGAAGACAATCGTTTTTTAGATTTGGACAGGGGAATTCAATATTATGAACAGGCCGCCCAAAAAGAATATGCCCCTGCCTGGAATGCAATTGGCTACCTCTTTCAGTATGGAATCGGCTATAACAAAGACTTGAAAAAGTCATTTGATGCTTACATGAAAGGAGCCGAATTGGGGAATGGCTATGCTTTGTCCAACTTAGGTTACTTTTATTCAAGTGGGACCTATGTTGAAGAAGATCTGGAAAAAGCCCTCACTTATTATCAGAAAGCGGAATTAAAATTAGTAGAAAACAACAGCAATATAGCCGCTATCTATTACAGTTTGGAAGATTACGATCGTCTATTGGTTTACTTGAAAAGAGATAAGGAAAATAGTTATTCCAATATCTATTATGGATTGCTCTATTATCAGGGACTGAAATTTAAAAAGGACAGTAAAAAAGCGATCCACTATTTTGAGCGTGCCAATAACTATGGCGTTTACGAAAGTGCCACAGCGCGCTTATTGGATTATTACCAGAATGATCCTACATTTAGAAATCAGGAAAAATTTGTCCATTGGTTAGGTTTTGCAAAAACCAATGAACTGGATATCGATCAGGATTTATTGCAATGGGATAATCAGTCCGATGATTCAAATGCAAGTTCTTCCTTTTTTAGTAAACTATTTAAAAAGAAAAAGTAAATCATGTTATCATCAGCAAATATAGATTTTAGTGGCATTCTGATCGACTTGATCATGATTGTTTTTTTTGGATTTGGAACGATTTATACGTTAACGGTAGGTATTGTTCATATCGTAAAGAAGAAAACACGAACCGCGGGGTATTATTTTCTGTCGTTTTTTCTGTCGGGCCTTATTGGACTCCTGATTGCAGGATTGCTGGCCTTTTTGTGGGCGATGTCATTGTCGTAAAGTGAGGGCAATAAAGTGAATTTAGCACAATGATCTTTTGACTGCCAGTCAAAAGATCATTGTGCTATGTAATTCCATCAATGGTTTTTGGCGTTGACAATATGCATGAGGTGGTGGTTGCAATGCCATGCATACAGGCCTATATTGACCTTTAAAGAAATTAGTCTTTTGGTAACGGGGTGAATAAAACCCCTTTCAAGTTGTTCAGCTGAAAGACTTTTCAGCAGTATGACCCAACGTTCATGTAGACCTTCAAGCAATTTTACCGAACTTTCTATTGGAATTATTTTGGCGTCGGGAAGTTCGGCCCACAATTTTTCTTCATATAATTTGATGGTTGGATCTTCTTCGGTTAGGGCCAATTTGAACCGGACAAAGCTATTCATATGGCTGTCGGCGCAATGGTGAACGACCTGACGTATCGTCCAGCCGTCAGGACGGTAACGCTTCTCTAGCGCACTGTCCGTAAGGTCGCCGACTTCGGATTTTAACCGAGCCGGAAAATCTGCAATTGTCTTGATCCAGTCATTCAACAGGGAGCTGTCAATTACATCGGGTATCGCGAAACGACCTATGGGGTATCTGAGTTTTTCTAATTCATGTTGCATAACCTAAAATTACTTAAAATAGATGCAAGGTTCCTAATCTTTATGTTCATGTTTTCGATGAATATTTTTTTTCGATAGGTTCTTGTGCAAGCTGTAATTTGGATGCGATAAAGAATTGTGTTAATTTCGGCAAAAATGCTAAGATCAATGATCCTTCTGTTTGTGTGGAGGATCATTGATCTTAGCATATAAAAGCACAAGAAATGAAAAGTCTAAAAGAACTGATTGATACAAGTAATTCGGGATGGAAGCTGGTTGAGGGCTGGTTGAAGGAAGCGACAAATTCATATGAAGTGCTTCCTCAAAACCCTAAGCGGGCTGATGAGGAACTTTTAAGGGCACAAATTACGACGAAATCTCCGATGGGGGCCATTATTCATCAAAGCGGTGGTATACTGATCGATGGTGGCTGGTTGCGAATTTTAGGCTCCGGTTCGCCAAAGCTGAACCGCGGAATTATGGAGTGGAATAAGGGCAAAAGTTTTGACAAGGAAGGCGAAAAAGGAGGATTTCTTCTTATAGCTGACGATGTTTTGGGTGGTTATTTTGCCATCAATGCCGGCGCTCTGGGAGACGCTATTGGACAGGTCTATTATTTTGCTCAAGATACCTTGCAATGGGAAAGTTTGGAATGTGGCTATTCGGACTTTGTTTTTTGGGCTTTGAAAGGGGATATCAGACAGTTTTATGAAACATTTAAATGGAAAGACTGGAGTGAAGACGTCAAATCGTTGAATGGTAATCAAGTTTTTTCGTTTTATCCTTTTCTATGGACTGAAGAAGCACGGGATTTTCGTAAAGTAGATCGCAAGCCAATGGCAATCGATGAGAACTACCATTTTACGATGGAATTTGCTGGCAGACGCTAATCGTTATTTTAATACGACAAACCCTTCAGCTTAATGCTTTAATAGGGTGATAGGAC